>NZ_JBVJLM010000012.1:152282-252089 GCF_055584725.1 Kitasatospora sp. NPDC101108 | reverse complement strand
ACGCTGCGGCCCGAGGCCGGAACGCTCCGCGCCTCGGGCCGCACGGGCTATCCCGGCCCTGAAGGACCGGGCTTGCGCCCGAATCAGGTGGGTCAGCGATCAGCCTTGGAGTCACCGAGACGGCGGCCACCGGGGCCGCCGGAGAAGGGAGTCTCCACCATGTTCCGCATCGCCCGTACAGCCCGTGCCGGCCGCATCGCCCGTGGCACCCTGGACCGCCTGGGCTACTCCTGGGGCGTGGGCAACATGGACGTCGACAAGGACGGCAACCCCTACCAACCCGTCGTCGGCACCTGCATGGCGATAGCCCCCTTCGCTCCCGTCACCGCCGGTGGGTTCACCGTCAACCCCGTCGAACTGACGCCCCCGCCCACCCCCTGAGCGAACCCGAAACCGGTCATCAGCCCGGAACCCCGTGAGGTGAACCATGCTCCGCACCAGTCAACACGCCCGCCGCCGCCAGGGAACTGATTGAGCGTCATACATGTGTTCTCCAACGCGGCCCACTCCGCACCCGCCCGACCCACCCATCTCGGAGACCACATGGCCATCGCCAAGCCCGCCGCCCTCGCCCTCGCCGGACTGCTCCTCGCCGCCGCCTCCGCACCCGCCCTGGCCGCCGGCAGCGGCAGGCCGACCAGCGACCCCGACAAGGCCGCCCTGAACGCAGCCATAGCCTCCCGACCAGGCGACCCCACCGCGGGCGTCATCGCCCGAGTGACGGTCGACGGCCAGACCTGGCGAGGGTCCGACGACGACCCGGTCAGCGGTCAGCCGGTAGCGCCGAACGCCGCCTTCCGGATCGGCAGCATCAACAAGACCTTCGTGGCCGCCGTGCTGCTGCAACTCGCCGCCGAGCAGCGGGTCGACCTGGACGGCACCGTCCAGCAGTACCTGCCGGGCGTCCTGCCCAACGGCAGCGGCGGCAGCGGCGGCAGCGGCGGCAGCGGCGGCAGCGGCGGCAGCCCGGCCTACCAGCCGATCACCGTCCGCCAACTCCTCGACCACACCAGCGGGCTGCCGCCGGTCGTGGAAGGTCCGGGGAACGTCTCCAACAGCGAGCTGATCGCCCAGCGATTCGGCGTCGAGACCTTCGAGGAAGTCGTCCAGCGCACTCTTCGCCCCACCGGCAGCAGCCCGGACTCCTGGCCCAAGCCGGTCTTCGCACCCGGTACCGAGCAGCAGTACAACAACTTCAACTACCGCCTCGCCGGCCTGCTGATCGAACGCGTCACCGGCCACTCGCTCCAGCAGGAGGTGACAGCCCGCATCCTCGGACCGCTCCACCTCCGGCACACCGAACTGACCGACGGCGCCCCGAAGATGCCCGAACCCCACCTGACCGGCTACTTCCCCGACGACTCCAACACCCCGACCGACGTCTCCGAACAGGGCGGCAACCCCGAGTCGATGGTCTCCACCCCGGCCGACCTGGACCGCTTCCTGCGTGCCCTGCTCGACGGTGAACTCCTGCCGCCGCAGCAGCTGCACGACCTGCTCACCCTCCCGCGCGACACCTCAGGAGAGCTGCTGCCCTACCACGGCTCCGACGACTGCCAGTTGGGGCCCGACAAGGGCAAGGCCTGCTACAGCGTCGGACTGCTGGCCATCCCGCTGCAGGACGGCACGACGCTCTGGGGCAAGACCGGGCACGACCTCGGCTACTCCGACGGAATCTTCGCCACTGCGGACGGGCGCAAGCGCCTGGTCTACTCCGTCGGAATCGGCGCCGGAGCTCCGGCCCCAGCCCTCCGCCTGGCCGCGACCACCTTCGGACCCTTCGCCCGCTGAGGCCGACCACAAAGGGGCCGGCCCCCTCACCCCGCTCGCCCGGCGCCCGGCGCCCGGCCGTCGAGCCAGGGCGGGTCTTTCGGATCACGGCCGCCCGGCGTGATCCGGAAGACCCGTCCCACCCCCGTCCGCCGGGCGCGTCCCGCCCGCGAAATCGCATTGGCGGTCCACCGTCCCTCCTGCCTATCGTCTGAGCATGACCACCCGAACCTTCCGCATCATGGTGCGCGGCGTCTTCGACGGCCTCAACGACGAGCAGCGCGCCGAACTCCTCGCGGCCGCACCCGAACACGAGGTACTGCGCGCCGCCTTCACCCGCGAGGGCCACCTCAGCTACGACCTCAACGCCCGCGCCGCGTTCACTTTCCGCTTCCTCGACGAGGGCGAGGCGGAGGAGGACATCCTGGAGGCCACCGAGCGGGCCGAGCAGGCCGCTCAGTCCTGGCTGGCCGACCGTGGCTACGGCTACAAGAACCTCCGCTCCCAGGCCGAGGACCTCTCCCAGGCGCCCCTCGGCAAGCGGCAGCGCCGCGCCGCCAACGGCTCCGCCACCAACTGACCGACCCCCCTCCCCCGCCACCTCCTTGACGGCTCCGCCCGTGCATATACTTGAGCAGTCAAGGAGGTGGCAATGACAATCCCGGCGAACAGCCCCACGAGCGACTCCCGCCCCGACCCGCTCGACACCGCCCTGCGCCTGGTCCGAGCGCAGACGGCCGTGGTCAAGCGCTTCGACGCGGGCCTCAGCAGCCTGCACGGCGTGAGCCTGTCCGACTTCACCCTGCTCCTGCACCTCGCCCAGGCTCCCGGCGGCCGGATGCGCCGGGTCGACCTCGCCGAGGCCCTCGGCCTCACCGCCTCCGGCGTCACCCGAGGCCTCGCCCCGCTGGAGCGGATCGGCCTGGTGACCCGCGAGGCCGCCGCCCGCGACGCCCGGGTCGCCTACGCCGCCCTCACCCCGACCGGTCGCGACCGACTGGCCGAGATGCTGCGCACCGCCCGGCAGATCGCCGCCGACCACTTCGCCCGCGAGCAGTGGAGCAGCGAGGACCTCACCCAGCTGTCCGCCCTGCTCACCCGCCTCGGCGGCACCGCCCCCGAACACCGCCACCTCCCGAGGCCGTGACCGGTCCCACCCCACCCAACTCCTCGCGCCACCCCACCCCCTAGGCTGAACCCGCACCACCGCACCACCGGCACGCCCAGCATCACCGGCACCCCCAGCATCACCCGCACCACGGCACACCCCGCGAAGGCAGCACCATGACCCGCACCCCCGGCCCGACGCCCGCCGCGTCGCACCGCCGGGAGCCCGCCCTCGCGGACGTCCCGCACGCGCACCGGCCGCAACAGACCTACCGCGCCGACCCGGGCCTGTACGACGAGCAGCCGTCCGGCCCCGCGCGCCACGCCGTCCGGGCCTTCGCCACCGCCGACGCCGACCAGCTGCTGGAACTCGGCACCGGCGACGCCCGCTACGGCGCCGGCACCGGCCACGGGGGCGACATCTGAGCCCACCCCTTTGAGGAGGGCGAACTGCCCCGCCGCCTCCGGCGCATCACCCAGGAGACCCCCCGATGACCACCCCTGACAGCACCGCCCCCGACAGCACCGCCCCCGAGCCCACCGCCCCCGACCTCACCGTCGACGGCACCGGCCTGCTCTGCGTCCAACTCCTGCTCCGCCTGCGCGCGCAGATCGCCCACCTCCCGGCCGGCGCGGTGGTCCACATCCACACCACCGACCCCGCCGCCCCGCTCGACCTGCCCGCCTGGTGCCACCTGACCGGCCACGAGTACCTCGGCCCGGTCCCCTCCCCGGCGCCGGACCGCGAGGTCTACGCCCTGCGCCTCACCTCCGCCCCCGTCCGGACCCGCCCCGGCCGCCCGTGGCACCCGGCCCCCGCCGAGAGCACCCCCACCCCCGCCGAGAGCACGCCCGAAAGCACGCCCGACGGCACCTCCGAGCGCACCGACTGACTGACCCGCCCACCTGGGTATCCCCGCGCGCCCGCCGCGTCCCCCGGTGAAGACTGCCCCCCTGCCCCCTGCCCACCGCAGCAGCCCCACCCGTGACCGAGTGCCCTCCCTCCTCGCCCCCACCGGAGAGCTGTACGCCCACCCCCGTCCCTGGAGGACAAGCCGGCCCACCACGCCTATCCGCTCGCCGCCCTCCCACCGGGCTTGGCCGAGTGGGCGGTCCACGCCGGGCTCCCCGCGGCCACCGGGTGTGCCACGATGAGGAGAGAGCGTAACGGCCGGACTCCACAGGGAGGTTGACCACCATGGATCCGATCCTCAGTTGCCACTGGCGCGATCAGGACGGCGAGTGGGAACTGACCGTCCGCCACAACGGCTCCGACTGGGAACTGCTCGCCGCCGCACCGCTCTGGTCGGAGTCGCTGCCCTTCGCCGGCCCGGACGAGGTCCGCCGACTGGCCCAGGCCCTGCTCGACCTGCCCTCCGACCCCGAGCCGTACGAGTGCGAATGGGAACTCTCCCGGACGGAGTTCGCCCGCACCGAGAAGGAGCGCACCCACTTCGCGACCTTCGCCGTCGGGCTGGACCCCACCGACGACCACCGCCCGTACCTGGCCTACCAGTCGTACCACCACCTGGGCCAGGCCACCGGGCTCGGTCTGGAGGTGATCTGCGAGGACCCTCCGGTCGACCACCTCCGCGCCCAGGCCCACGCGTTCCTCACCAACTGCCCCGGCCCGCCGCCCCGCCGGCCGTAGACGCCCGACGGCAGGCCGCCGAGCCACCTCAGCCCACGGCTCGCACCGCCCACTCCAGCACCTCGGCCGAACTCTCCGGCGCCGCCCAGCCGTTGACCACCGCCAACGGCGTGAGGTACCGCTCCCGTCGGGGGTCCGCCATGGCCCTCAGCCGCCCCGCCAACCGAACCCGCAGCACCGCCCCGCCCACCCCGACCCCGGCCGCACCCAGCAGCCGGGCGTACCGCTCCAGCAGCACGTCGCCCACCCGCGCCGCCTCCGCCGATTCCGGCGCCACGCCGGACGCAACCGCCGGACCGGCCAACTCCCGGACCAGTGCGGCCAGTCCGGGCCGGGGAACAGAGCTCGCGCCGGCCGCCTCCCTGGCCTCGTCCTCCGCCAACCCCCGCAGCAACGCACGGAAGCCGGTGTCCTCGGCCAGTAGCGCCAGCTCCACCCAGGCCTCGACCTGTTCGCCCGACGGCTCCTCCGGAAGCTCCGGCGTCAGCGACCGGGCGACCCCTTCGAACCGATCGCCTCCTCCAACCCGGCCGCCCCTTCCGAACCGACCGTCCCCTCCGAACCGACCGTCCCCGGGAGCATCCGAGCCGAACACCTCCGCAAGGAACTCCCCGACCAGGCGCCCCCGTTCGTCCTCCGTCAAGCGGGCCAGGCGGTGCACGAGCGTCAGCTCCTCTGCGGTAGCCCCACGCGCGGCCACCGTCCGCAGCACCGCCTGCCGCAGCCGCAGCACCCGGATCCGGACGTCGAGCGCCGCGGCGTGCGCCGCCGCGATCTCGGACAGCCCGCTTTCGCGCTCCAGCACCTGCCGGACCTCGGGCAGTCCGAGGCCGAGTTCGCGCAGGGTGCGCACCAGTTCCAGGCGTGCGACGGCGTCCACGCCGTACTGCCGGTGGCCGGCCGGGTTGCGGTCGGCCGGCGACACGATCCCCTGGTCCGAGTAGAACCGGACGGTCTTCACCGTCAGCCCGGTCCGCCGGGCCAGCTCCCCGATGGTGAGGAGCGGACCGGTCGTGGGGAGCGCATCGCCGTTCATGCCCACCACCCTGCCGCCTCCCCCTACGGGAGGCGCAAACCCATCCTCAGGCCGTGCGCCGCAGCAGCGCCAGGTACATCGCGTCCGTGCCGTGCAGGTGCGGCCACAGCTGCACGTCCGGGCCGTCCCCGAGCGCGGGCACGCCGGGCAGCAGCGGCCGCGCGTCGATCCACTCGACCCGGCCGCCCTCGCCGCGCAGCACGTCGTCGACGACCGCCCGGGTCTCGGCGAGGTGCGGTGAGCAGGTCGCGTAGCCGACCACGCCGCCGACGCGGGTGGCCTCGATCGCCGAACGCAGCAGGTCGCGCTGGAGCGGCCCGAAGGCCGCGACGTCGGCCGGCCGGCGCCGCCAACGGGCCTCCGGACGGCGCCGCAGCGCGCCCAGGCCGGAGCACGGCACGTCCACCAGCACCCGGTCGAAGCCGCCGGAGCGCCAGGCCGGGCGCGTCCCGTCGGCCGCGATCACCGTGTAAGGGCCGGGGTTGCCCTCCAGCGCCCGCGCCACCAGCCGGGCCCGGTGCGGCTGCTTCTCGCTCGCGACCAGCCCCGCGCCGCGCTCGGCGGCCAGCGCGCCGAGCAGCGCGGCCTTGCCGCCCGGTCCGGCGCAGCCGTCCAGCCAGAGCCGGTCCGGGCCCTCCAGCGGCGCCGCGGCCAGGGCGAGCGCGACCAGCTGGCTGCCCTCGTCCTGCACGCCCGCCCGGTTCTCCCGGACGGCGGTCAGCGCGCCCGGGTCGCCGCCCTCGGCGAGCCGCAGCGCGAACGGGGACCAGCGCCCGGGCGCGGCCTCCGGCAGGGCGTCGGCCAGTTCGCCGACGGTGGCCCGGCCGGGCCGGGCGACCAGGGTGACCTCGGGCCGCTCGTTGTCGGCCCGCAGCAGTTCCTCCATCGCGGTGCGCCCGGAGGCGTCCGGCTGCCAGCGGCCGAGCGAGTCCCAGAGCGCGGAGACCACCCAGCGCGGGTGGGAGTGCACGACGGCCAGGTGGTCCTCGGCGTCCTTGTCGTACGGCGGGGCGACCTGCTCGATCCAGCCGTCCAGGTCGTGGGCGCTGATCCGGCGCAGCACGGCGTTGACGAACTTGGCCTTGCCGTCGCCGAGCACCACCCGGGCCAGCTCGACGGTCGCCGAGACGGCCGCGTGGCTGGGGATGCGGGTGGTGAGCAGCTGGTGGGCGCCGAGCGAGAGGACGTCCAGCACCGGCGGGTCGACCTTGCTCAGCGGCCGGTCGATGCAGGCCGCGATGATCGCGTCGTAGGTGCCCTGCAGGCGCAGAGTGCCGTAGACGAGCTCGGTGGCGAGGGCGGCGTCGCGCCGGTCCATGCCCTTCTGCTCGGCCTCGCGCAGCAGGGACGGCAGGATCAGGTTGGCGTACGCGTCCCGCTCGTCGACGGCGCGGAGGGCGCGGAACGCCACGATCCGCGCCGGGTCCTTCTTCGGCCGCCGGTGCGGACGCGGCGCACGCTTGGCGCCAGCCGCGCCGGAGTTGCCGGACGCGCCGGAGTTGCCACGGGTACTGGGGGTGCTCACAAGTGCCTCAAAGTGCTGCGATGGTTATCAGAAGATCTCGAACGAACAGTAACGCCAAACCCGGCGGTCAGCCCCATGGGGCCGTCCCGAACCTCCGCCGGGCGGCGCTCACGCCCCGAAGCGCTCCCCCGCCTCCAGCCGCGCCCCGCGCGCCCAGTCGGCCGCCCGCATCTCCTTCTTCCCCTGCGGACGCACCTCGCCCAGCTCGATGTCGTGGCTCCCGGTGCCGACCCGCACGCTGTTCTTGCCGACCATCGCGACCTCGCCCGGTGCCAGCTCGGCGGTGTCCGGCAGCAGCTTGACCGGCCCGGTGACCTTCAGCCGCTCGCCCCGGAACTCCGTCCACGCGCCCGGTGCCGGCGCGCAGCCGCGCACCACCCGGTCGATCCGCAGCGCCGGGTGGTTCCACTCGATCCGCGCGTCCTCGACGCTGATCTTCGGCGCGAGGGTGACGCCCTCGGTCGGCTGCGGCACGGCGTGCAGCGAGCCGTCCTCGATGCCGTCCATGGTGGCCACGAGCAGCCGGGCGCCCGAGAGCGAGAGCCGGGTGAGCAGTTCGCCGCTGGTGTCGCTCGGGCGGATCTCCTCGGTGATCACGCCGTAGACCGGGCCGGAGTCCAGGCCCTGTTCGATCAGGAAGGTGGACGCGCCGGTGACCTCGTCGCCGGCCAGCACCGAGTGCTGGACCGGGGCCGCGCCGCGCCAGGCGGGCAGCAGCGAGAAGTGCAGGTTGACCCAGCCGTGCACCGGGATCTCCAGGGTGCCGGGGCGCAGCAGCGCGCCGTAGGCGACCACCGGGCAGCAGTCGGGGGCGAGTTCGGTGAGCCGGGCGACGAAGTCCGGGTCGCTGGGCTTCGCCGGCTTGAGGACCTCGATCCCGGCCTCCTCGGCGCGCTGGGCGACGGGGCTGGCGACCAGCTTGCGCCCGCGCCCGGCGGGGGCGTCGGGGCGGGTGACCACCGCGACGACCTCGTGCCGGTCGGAGGCGATCAGCGCGTCCAGGGCGGGAACGGCGACCTCGGGGGTGCCGGCGAAGACGAGACGCATCAAGTGCCTTTCTGCAAACGAATCTGCGAACAAATCCGCAAACAAGTCGCGCGAACAAATCCGCGAACGAAGAACGAAGGAGCGGAGAGCGGAGAGCGGAGGAGCGGAGGACGGGGAGACGAGGACCGGAGGACGGACTCAGCGCGCCGAGCCGAAGGTGCTGTGCGGCGATATCTTGACGACCGGCGCCGGACCGGCGCCCCAGTCGCTCTCCCGGATCGCCTTCAGCGCGGCCTTGCGCTGCTCCCGGTCGAGCCGGTCGATGAAGATGATGCCGTCCAGGTGGTCGGTCTCGTGCTGGATGCACCGGGCGAGCAGTTGGGTGCCCTCCACCGTGACCGGATCGCCGTACATGTTGAAGCCCTTGGCCACCACGCCGTAGGCGCGCCTGGTGTCGTAACGCAGCCCGGGCAGCGAGAGGCAGCCCTCCGGGCCCTCCTGCTCGTCCTCGCTGAGCGACAGGTCCGGGTTGATCAGGTGCCCGGTGACGCCGTCCACGTGGTACGTGAACACCCGCAGCGAGACGCCGAGTTGGGGTGCGGCGAGGCCGGCGCCGGGGGCGTTCAGCATGGTGTCGGTGAGGTCGCTGACCAGGTTGCGCAGTTCCTTGTCGAAGGTGGTCACCGGCTGGGCGGTGGCCCGCAGGACGGGGTCTCCGAAGAGACGGATCGGCTGGATCGCCACGGGGTACGGGCTCCTGTCCGCGAGGGCACGGGTTTTCGGGCAACGACTGGTTCCCCGCAAGTCTATGCAACTCCCCCGGGCGCTCCGACGGGTCGTCCTCGCCCGCCCGAACCGCCTCCCGGCGACGACGGCACCGCCTCCCCACGGCACCCGCACCCGCTTCTGGCATATCCCGAGTCGCCGGGCCGCGTTACCCCGGCCCCCGCTTCGGCGTTGGTCAAGAGAGATTGACCGGGGCCGGGCGCACGGGACACCGAGCTCCGGCCGAGCTGAACCGTACGGAAGGTGGCACGTAGGCCATGGCCGAGCAGATCAACCACGACGCCCGGGCGCGGGCGAGCCTGCACCTGCTGGTGCGGGACATCGAGCGGGTGAGGCGCCAGGTCGACGCGCTGCGGACGCTCACCGCCCAGCTGGGCAACGTGTACCGACCGCGCCGCCCGAGCACCTCGGCCGGTTTCGTGGTGTACGGCCGGGCGCCCGCGCCGACCGTGCGCCTGGCGCAGGAGCTGCGGGAGAGCGTGGAGACCCTGGTGGCGGCGGCGGTCGAGTTCGACCGCGCGCTGGGCTTCTCCTGGGACTCGGTGGGCTCCGCCCTCGGGGTCACCAAGCAGGCCGTGCACCGCCGTTACGGCATGCGCCGCCCGACCAGCGAACTCCTCGCCGCCAGCGGCGCCGTCCCGGGCCCCAGCCGCCCGGACCGCTCCGAGGAGATCCCCGCGCCCGCCGAACGCAGCGGCCTGGCCGCCACCGTGCCCGCCGCCCGCCAGGGCGGCCTGGACCGCGCCGCCCTGGAGCGCAACTCCCTCGACCGCACCCCGATCGACCGCAGCACCATCGACCGAACGGGCATCGACCGCAGCACCCTCGACCGAACCGCCCTCGACCGCAGCACCATCGACCGAACCGCCCTCGACCGCCCGCAGCCGGACCGCACCAACCTCCCCCTCCGCGGCTGACCGACCCCGCCACGACGGGCCGTCCCGGGGCGGGGTGGCCCACTCACCCCGCCCCCGGCGACCTCACCCGATGTCCGTCGGATCCACCCGCACCCGCACCGCCTCCGGCGTCCGCAGCGCGATCCGCGCGATCTGCGCCGCCTTGAGCGCCGCCGCCAGCGCGGCCCCCTGCCCGGGCGCCACCCGCAGCAGCGCCCGCTCCTGCTCCTCCCCCCGCAGCGCGGGCGCCGGCACCGGCCCGAGCACGTCCGCGCCCTCCGGCAGCCGGATCAGGTTCAGCAGGTCGGCGACGGCCGCCGGGCTGCCGCTCACCGAGGCCATCCGCGACACCGGCGGGAAGTGCAGCTGCGCCCGCTCGTCCCGTTCCAGTCCGGCGTGCCCCAACGGGTCCCAGCGCACCAGCGCCTGCACCGGCCGGGCCGACGGCTCGGCGACCACCACCACCGTCCCGCCCTCCCCGGACGGCCGGGCGAGTGCGGCCGCCGCCAGCCAGAGCCGCAGCGTCTCCTCCCCGGCCCGCAGGTCGGGCCGGCTGAGCAGCGCCCAGCCGTCCAGCAGCAGTACGGCCCCGTACCCACCGCCGCCCTCGACCACCGGCTCGGCGCCGGGGGTGGAGATCACCAGCGAGGGCTCGTCCGGCACCGTGTCCAGCACCGCGTCCCGGCCCGAGGTCCGCACCGGGATCCGCGGGAAGGCCTTGCCGAGTTCCTCCGCCGTGCGCCGGGCCCCGACCACCTGCGCCCGCAGCCGGAAGGAGCCGCACTCGGGGCAGTGCCAGTCGTTCTCCGCCTCCCCGCACCAGCCGCAGCGCAGCGAGGCGTCCGCCGAGGGCGCCTCCAGCGGCCCCTCGCAGCGCCGGCAGCGGGCCGGGGTGCGGCAGCGCCCGCAGGCCAGCCGCGGTACGTAGCCGCGCCGGGGCACCTGGATGAGCACCGGGTGCCCGGCCGCCAGCGACTCCCGGGCGGCCTCCCAGGCCACCGAGGGCAGCCGGGCGGCCTGGGCGGCGGCGTCCCGGTGCTGGTCCTGGTCGGTGACGGTGCGCACCCTGGGGGCGACCTGCCGGACGGTCTCCCGGTCGGCGACCAGCGGCCGCGCCCAGCCGGTGCTGACCAGTTGCGCGCCCTCCACCGTCACCGCGTGCCCGCCGAGCAGCACCGCGGCGCCCTCCTCGGCGGCGCGCAGCAGCGCGACCTCTCGCACGTGCGGGTGCGGGGCGCGCGGGTCGCTGTGGCTGCTGTCGCCGTCGGACCAGACCACGACCAGCCCGAGGTCGCGCACCGGCGCGAACATGGTGGCCCTGGTCCCGATGGCGGCGTGCACCGAGCCGCGGCTGACCGCGAGCCAGCGCCGGTAGCGCTCGCGCGGGCCGAGCTCGGCCTCCAGCGCCACGTGCAGGCCCGGTCCGAGCAGTTCGGTCAGCGCCTGGTCGACCCGGGCCACCGACCGCCGGTCGGGCAGCACGACCAGCGCGCCGCGCCCGCCCGCGAGCGTCGCCGCCACGGCCCGGGCGATCTCGTACGGCCAGCCGGGCCCGGGCAGCGCCGCCCACACCGCGCGCGGCGAGCCGCCGGCCGCCAGCGCGGTGAGGAAGTCGGGTCCGGCCGGGTAGCGCTGCCAGCCGCCGGGCGCCGGGGCCTGGGGGCGCGGCAGCGGCGGCGGCGAGGGCTCGGCCTCGGCCTTGGCGTGCCGGGGCGGTACGGCCAGTTGCAGCACGTCCGCCAGGGTCCCGGCGTACCGGTCGGCGACGGTGCGGCACAGCCGGAGCAGCTGGGGTGAGAGCACCGGCTCGGGCGAGAGCACCTGGGCGAGCGGCGCGAGCGGGCCCGCGAAGTCGCTCTTCTCCAGCCGGGCGACGATGAACCCGTCGTGCAGTTCCCCGCCCTCGCGCTGGCCCTTGACCACCCGCGCCCCGAAGCGCACCCGCACCCGCGCCCCGGGCCGGGCCTCCTCGGCCATGGCGGCCGGCACCTCGTAGTCGAAGAACTTGTCGATGGTGAGCACGCCCTTGTCCACCACGACCCGGGCCACCGGCAGGTGCTCCGCCCGCTTGGCGCCCTTCCACGTCCGGGGTTTGGCCCGCTTGACCGTCTCCCGGATGAACGCCAGCTGCTCCGGCTCGGCGGCCCCGTTCTCCCCTGTGCTGCTCATCGCTCCCAAGTACTACCAGGTCACACCGACACCGCGCACAAAGCGGAGCGGCGCCCACCCCCCGAACCGGGGGTGGGCGCCGCTCCGTACACCAGGTCAGTCCTGGACGGCAGCCTTCAGCTGCTCGACCCGGTCGGTGCGCTCCCAGGTGAAGTCCGGCAGCTCACGGCCGAAGTGGCCGTACGCGGCGGTCTGGGAGTAGATGGGCCGCAGCAGGTCCAGGTCGCGGATGATCGCGGCCGGACGCAGGTCGAAGACCTCGGAGACGGCCTTCTGGATGGTGAGGACCGGCACGGTCTCGGTGCCGAAGGTCTCCACGAACAGGCCGACCGGCTCGGCCTTGCCGATCGCGTACGCGACCTGCACCTCGGCGCGGGCGGCGAGGCCGGCGGCGACGATGTTCTTCGCCACCCAGCGCATCGCGTACGCGGCCGAGCGGTCCACCTTGGACGGGTCCTTGCCCGAGAAGGCGCCGCCACCGTGACGGGCCATGCCGCCGTAGGTGTCGATGATGATCTTGCGGCCGGTGAGGCCGGCGTCGCCCATCGGGCCGCCGATCTCGAAGCGGCCGGTCGGGTTGACCAGCAGGCGGTAGCCGTCGGTGGTCAGCTTGATGCCCTGCTCGGCCAGCGCCTTCAGCTCCGGCTCCACGACGAACTCGCGGATGTCCGGGGTCAGCAGCGACTCCAGGTCGATGTCGCTGGCGTGCTGGGTGGAGACGACCACCGTGTCGAGGCGGACGGCCTTGTCGCCGTCGTACTCGATGGTGACCTGGGTCTTGCCGTCGGGGCGCAGGTACGGGATGGTCCCGTTCTTGCGGACCTCGGTGAGGCGGCGGGAGAGGCGGTGCGCCAGGGTGATCGGCAGCGGCATCAGCTCGGGCGTCTCGTCGGACGCGTAGCCGAACATCAGGCCCTGGTCGCCGGCACCCTGCTTGTCCAGGTCGTCCTCATCACCCTCGACCCGGGCTTCGTACGCGGTGTCGACACCCTGCGCGATGTCGGGCGACTGGGCACCGATGGACACCGAGACGCCGCAGGAGGCGCCGTCGAAGCCCTTCTTGGAGCTGTCGTAACCGATCTCCAGGATCTTGTCCCGGACGAGCTGGGCGATCGGCGCGTACGCCTTGGTGGTCACCTCGCCGGCCACGTGCACCTGGCCGGTCGTGATGAGCGTCTCCACGGCGACCCGGGACGTCGGGTCCTCCCGCAGGAGAGCGTCAAGGATGGTGTCGCTGATCTGGTCAGCGATCTTGTCGGGGTGTCCCTCGGTCACGGACTCCGAGGTGAACAGGCGGCGAGACACAGCGCTCCCTGGGGTTGCAGCGGCTGCTGACTGAAGGCCCCCGGCGAACCGGGGACATCCGGAAAGACTTGATTCCTGGAGTCTAACCGGCTGGTTCCGTCGAACGTCACCCGCTTCGGGAAATCAAGAACGTTCTCGATCGGAACTCGATCAGTTCCGCCCCGGTTCCAACCGCTTTGCGACCAGATCCCAGACGACGTCCGCGAGCGCCTCCTTCGGGCCCACCGGTACGGGGGTCTCGCTGCCGTCCGAGCCAAGCACCACGGCCTCGTTGACGTCCTGGCCGAAGGCCTTGCCGTTGCCGACCTCGTTGACCACCAGCAGGTCGCAGCCCTTGCGCGCGAGCTTGGCGCGGCCGTTGGCGAGCACGTCGTCGGTCTCCGCCGCGAAACCCACCACGAGTTGAGCCGAACGGGGGCGGTGCGCCGACAGCTCGGCCAGCACGTCGGGGTTGCGGACCAGCGCGACGGGCGCCGGCTCGACGCCCTCGACCTTCTTGATCTTGCCGGTCGCGTACTCGGCGGGCCGGAAGTCCGCCACCGCCGCGGCCATCACCACGGCGTCCGCGTCCTCGGCCGCCTTCAGCGCCGCCTCGCGCAGCTCCAGCGCGGTCGAGACGTGCACCACGTCCACCCCGGCCGGGTCGGGCAGCTCGGCGTTGGCCGAAACCAGGGTCACCCTCGCCCCGCGCGCCGCGGCGGTCACGGCGAGCGCGTAGCCCTGCTTGCCGGAGGAGCGGTTGCCGAGGAAGCGCACCGGGTCCAGCGGCTCCCGGGTGCCGCCGGCCGAGACCACCACGTGCCGGCCGGCCAGGTCGGTCGGCACCGCACCGCCGCGGCGCAGCACGGCCCGGCAGGCGTCGAAGATCGCGGCGGGGTCGGGCAGCCGCCCCTTGCCGGTGTCCGCGCCGGTCAGCCGCCCGACGGCGGGCTCCAGGACGATCACGCCCCGGCGGCGCAGCGTGGCCACGTTCTCCTGGGTGGCCGGGTGCTCCCACATCTCGGTGTGCATCGCGGGCGCCAGGACGACCGGGCAGCCGGCCGTGAGCAGGGTGTTGGTCAGCAGGTCGTCGGCGAGCCCGTGGGCGGCCTTGGCCATCAGGTCCGCGGTGGCGGGGGCGACCACCACCAGGTCGGCCTGCCGACCGATCCGCACGTGCGGGACCTCGTGCACGTCCTCCCAGGTCTCGGTCGCGGCCGGGCGGCCGGACAGCGCCGCCCAGGTGGCCTCGCCGACGAAGTGCAGCGCCGCCGCGGTGGGCACCACGGTGACCTGGTGGCCGGACTCGGTGAACCGGCGCAGCAGCTCGCACGCCTTGTAGGCGGCGATCCCGCCGCTGACGCCGAGGACCACACGGGGGGCGTCCGCACTCGCGCTCATGTACCGGCCTCTCTCCGCATCGGAAACCTGACCACCGCCGGGAACCTGATCATCCCGGGGAACCCGCTCACCCTACGGCCCCTCGACCGCCACCCGCACGGTGCCCCACCTCCCAGCGAACACCCTCGACGGGCACCCGCATGTACGGGTACCCGCGGCGGGCATCCGTGGCAGCGAACACCGGAGGGCCCGGCGGAATCGTTTCCGCCGGGCCCTCAGGTGAAGGTACGGGTCTGCCTCAGGCAGCCTCGACCGCCTCGGCGGTCAGCATGCCCGCGTTGATCTCGCGCAGCGCGATCGACAGCGGCTTCTCGTGCACGTGGGTGTCGACCAGCGGGCCGACGTACTCCAGCAGGCCCTCGCCGAGCTGGGAGTAGTACGCGTTGATCTGGCGCGCGCGCTTGGCGGCGTAGATCACGAGGCTGTACTTCGAGTCGGTGGCCTCAAGCAGCTCGTCGATCGGCGGGTTGATGATGCCCTCGGGCGCGGTCATGGAAGAGGACACGCGAAAACCTTCCGAAAGGGTGGAAAAGACTGACAGGTCAGGCTACACCGAGCAAGGCTAGCAGTTCGGCCGCTACCTGCTCGACGGAGGTGTTGACAAGGGTCGTGTCGAACTCGGTCTCGGCCGCGAGCTCGACCTTGGCCGCCTCCAGCCGCCGCTCGATCACGTCCTGCGGCTCGGTGCCCCGGCCGGTCAGCCGGCGGACCAGCTCGTCCCAGCTCGGCGGGGCCAGGAAGACCAGCTGGGCCTCCGGCATCGACGCGCGCACCTGACGGGCGCCCTGCAGATCGATCTCCAGCAGGACGGGCTCGCCACGCTCCAGCTTCTCCAGCACGGCCGCGCGCGGGGTGCCGTAGCGGTTCCCGGCGAACTCGGCCCACTCCAGCAGCTCGCCGTTGGCGACCAGCTTGTCGAACTCGTCGTTGTCGACGAAGTGGTACTGGACCCCGTTCTTCTCGCCGGGCCTCGGGTGCCGGGTGGTGGCCGACACCGAGAGCCAGACCTCGGGGTACATCTTCCTCATATGAGCGACGACCGTGCTCTTGCCGACCCCCGAGGGGCCGGAGAGCACGGTCAGCCGCGGACGCTCACTCATGCACCGATTATCCCGGATCGCGGACGATCCCGGGACCACGGGGGCACGGTCAGGCGGCGCCACCGCCGAACTCCCGCTCCAGGGAGGCGATCTGGTTCGTGCCGAGACCGCGGACACGGCGGCTCTCGCTGATGCCGAGGCGCTCCATGATCTGCTTGGCACGGACCTTGCCGACGCCCGGAAGGGACTCCAGCAGGGCCGACACCTTCATCTTGCCGATGACGTCGTTGTCATTCTTGCCGGCCTTGATCACCTCGTGCAGGGAGGCGCCGGAGTGCTTGAGCCGGTTCTTGACCTCGGCGCGCTCCCGGCGAGCCTCGGCGGCCTTGGCGAGCGCGGCGGTGCGCTGTTCAGGGGTAAGGGGCGGAAGAGCCACGCCGTTCACCTCAGGGTGTGGAAGGAAGGGATTGAGCTATGACTGGTTCGGTACCTAGGACACCGTCCGCAAGAGGAGCCCAATGGAGAACCACAGGGCCCTGACCTGCGGGAGCTACGGGTTCGCGGCTCGCCGATGACCTATCGCCGGACACTACCCGTATTGCGGCGCCACGTCAGGAAAAGAACACGAAAAGTCCTGGTCAGCCAAGGCCGACCAGGACTTTCCAGGGCAAAATGACCGCGATTGCGAGACTTCGGCGGGGCCGATGTGACGGCGCTCACGTCAACTCCGGTGCCGCGCCGCCGTCCTGCGGACACTGCGCACGGTCACCGGACGGCTACTGGCCGGATGCCTTCCGCTACTTGACGGCGTCCGCGAACTCCCCGACGAAGCGCTCCGCCGCCTCCCGCAGGGCCGACACCGACGGACCGTGCTTGAGCACGTCGCGGCTGACGCTCGGCACCACGTTGAGCACCGAGGCGCCGAACACCCGCGGCAGGTCCGCCATGGTCGCGCCCTGGGCGCCGATCCCGGGGGCCAGCAGCGGGCCGTTGATGGCCAGGTCCACGCCCGCGTCGGCCAGCGTCGCGCCGACCACCGCGCCGAAGGAGCCCAGCGGCGCCGCGTCCGCGTTCTCGGCCGCCAACTGCCGCAGCACCGACGCCGCGACCGGCTCGCCGTCCGCGCCGACGGCCCGCTGCACCTCGGCGCCCTCCGGGTTGGAGGTGAGCGCCAGCGCGAACACCCCGCAGCCCTGCTCGCGGGCCAGGTCCAGGGCCGGGCGCAGCGAGCCGAAGCCCAGGTACGGGCTGACCGTGACGGCGTCCGAGAACAGCGGGCTGCCGGGCGACAGGAAGGCCTCGGCGTAGGCGGCCATGGTGGAGCCGATGTCGCCGCGCTTGGCGTCCATCAGAACGAGCGCGCCGGCCGCCCGGGCCTCCTCGACGCTCTTCTCCAGCACCGCGACGCCCTTGCTGCCGAAGCGCTCGAAGAAGGCGGCCTGCGGCTTCAGCACGGCGACCCGGTCGGCCAGCGCCTCCACCACGGTGCGGCTGAAGGTCTCCAGCCCGGCGAGGTCGTCGCCGAGGCCCCAGGCGGAGAGCAGGGAGGCGTGCGGGTCGATGCCGACGCAGAGCTGGCCGCGGGTGTCGAGGGCCTGGCGAAGCCGGGTGCCGAACGGGGCGAGGGTCATGGCGTCCTTTCCGAGGGTCATGCGGGCGTTCCGAGGGTCGTGCGGGCGTCCCGGGGGCCGGGCGGGCCGGTCCGGGGGCGGGCGATCGTTCAAGGGGTGCGGGCGGCGTCGCTCAGGCGCCGCGGACGGCGCTGCCGACGGCCGCCGCGAGGTCACGGAAGCCGGCGGCGCGGATCCGGGCCGACAGGCCCTTGTGGATCCGGCGGCACCAGAACGGACCCTCGTAGATGAAGGCGCTGTAGCCCTGCACGAGGTCGGCGCCGTGGATGATCCGCTGCCAGGCGTCCTCGGCGGTCTCCACGCCGCCGACCGAGACCAGCGTCAGCCGGCCCCCGGTACGGGCGCGCAGCCGCTGCAGCACCTCCAGGGCCCGGGCCTTCAGCGGGGCGCCGGACAGGCCGCCCATGCCGATCTCCTCGACCCGCTTCGCGTCGGCCCGCAGGCCCTCGCGCCCGATCGTGGTGTTGGTGGCGATGATGCCGTCCAGGCCCAGTTCCAGGGCGAGGTCGGCGACCGCGTCGACGTCCTCGTCGGCCAGGTCGGGGGCGATCTTGACCAGCAGCGGCACGCGGTGCGCGGTGGTGCGGTCGGCGGCCTCGCGCACCGCGGCGAGCAGCGGGCGCAGGTGGTCGACGGCCTGGAGGTTGCGCAGCCCGGGGGTGTTCGGCGAACTGACGTTGACCACCAGGTAGTCGGCGTACTTGGCCAGCCGCTCGGTCGACTTGACGTAGTCGGCGACGGCGTCGGCCTCCTCGACCACCTTGGTCTTGCCGATGTTGACGCCGATCACCGGGGTGGAGCTGGTGTGCGGACGGGCGGCCAGCCGGGCGGCGACCCGGGCCGAGCCCTGGTTGTTGAAGCCCATCCGGTTGATCAGCGCGCGGTCCTCGACCAGGCGGAACAGCCGGGGCGCCGGGTTGCCGGGCTGGGGCTCGCCGGTGACGGTGCCGATCTCGACGTAGTCGAAGCCGAGCATCGCCAGGCCGTCGATGCCGACGCCGTTCTTGTCGAAGCCGGCCGCGAGGCCGAACGGGCCGGGCAGGTCCAGCCCGAGGGCCCGGGTCCGCAGCGCCCGGTCGCGCGGGGCGAGGACCAGCCGGACCAGGGTGCGCAGGCCGGGAACGGAGGAGGCGAGGCGGATCCAGAAGAAGGCCAGGTGGTGGGCCTTCTCGGGGTCCATCTTCTTGAAGACGAGGTCGAACAGAAGCTTGTACAAAGGGGGTCAACTCCCGCAGCGAGAACCGTAATTAAGGGCCCGGGCGCAGCCCGTCGAAAGAAGGGTGGTGGTGGGCGACGGGTGGGCATACGAGTGGGGGGCACCAATGCGACTCCGGTGCCCCCCACTGCGGTGGTGCTACTTGCGGCCGGCGTTGATCAGCTCGGCGTGCTCCTGGAGCGACATCACTCCGACCTCGTCGCGCAGCAGCGCGTCCATGCCCTGGACCGCCGCGCCCATCGCCTGGACGGTGGTCAGGCACGGCACCCCGCGGGAGACCGCGGCCGTGCGGATCTCGTAGCCGTCGAGGCGACCGCCGGTGCCGTACGGCGTGTTGATGATCAGGTCGACCTCGCCGTCGTGGATCAGCTGGACGATGGTCTTCTCGCCGTTCGGGCCCTCGCCCTCGCTGTGCTTGCGCACCAGCGTGGACGGGATGCCGCCGCGGTGCAGCACCTCGGCGGTGCCGGCGGTGGCGAGCACCTCGAAGCCGAGGTTGACCAGCGCCCGGGCCGGGAAGACCAGGTTGCGCTTGTCCCGGTTGGCGACCGAGACGAAGACCTTGCCCCGGGTCGGCAGCGCGCCGTACGCGCCGGCCTGCGCCTTGGCGTACGCCGTGCCGAAGACCCTGTCGATGCCCATGACCTCACCGGTCGAGCGCATCTCCGGGCCGAGCACGGTGTCCACGCCGCGGCCGTGGATGTCGCGGAAGCGGCTCCACGGCATCACGGCCTCCTTGACCGCGATCGGGGCGTCGGCCGGCAGCGTGCCGCCGTCGCCCTCCGCCGGGAGCAGGCCCTCGGCGCGCAGTTCGGCGATGGTGGCGCCGAGCGAGATCCGGGCGGCGGCCTTGGCCAGCGGCACGGCCGTGGCCTTGGAGGTGAACGGGACGGTGCGGGAGGCGCGCGGGTTGGCCTCCAGCACGTAGAGGATGTCCCCGGCCAGCGCGAACTGGATGTTGATCAGGCCGCGGACGCCGACACCGCGGGCGATGGCCTCGGTGGAGGTGCGCAGGCGCTTGATGTCGTAGCCGCCGAGGGTGATCGGGGGCAGCGCGCAGGCGGAGTCGCCGGAGTGGATGCCGGCCTCCTCGATGTGCTCCATGACGCCGCCGAGGTAGAGCTCGGTGCCGTCGTAGAGCGCGTCGACGTCGATCTCCACCGCGTCGTCGAGGAAGCGGTCGATCAGCACCGGGTGCTCGGAGATCAGACCGGCGTGCCGCTCCAGGTAGGAGGCGAGCGAGGCCTCGTCGTAGACGATCTCCATGCCGCGGCCGCCGAGCACGTAGGACGGGCGGGCGAGGACCGGGTAGCCGATCTCGTCGGCGATCGCCTTGGCCTCCTCGAAGGAGAAGGCGGTGCCGTGCTTGGGGGCGGGCAGGCCGGCGTCGCGCAGCACGCGGCCGAAGGCGCCGCGCTCCTCGGCGAGGTCGATCGCCTCGGGCTGGGTGCCGACGATCGGCACGCCGTTGTCCTTGAGCGCCTGGGCCAGGCCCAGCGGGGTCTGGCCGCCGAGCTGGACGATCACACCGGCCAGCGGGCCGGCCTGCTGCTCGGCGTGGACGATCTCCAGCACGTCCTCCAGCGTGAGCGGCTCGAAGTAGAGCCGGTCGGAGGTGTCGTAGTCGGTGGAGACGGTCTCCGGGTTGCAGTTGACCATGACGGTCTCGTACCCGGCGTCGGCCAGCGCGAAGGAGGCGTGCACGCAGGAGTAGTCGAACTCGATGCCCTGGCCGATGCGGTTCGGGCCCGAGCCGAGGATGATCACGGCCGGCTTGGTGCGCGGGGCGACCTCGCTCTCCTCGTCGTACGAGGAGTAGAAGTACGGGGTCTTGGCGGCGAACTCGGCGGCGCAGGTGTCGACGGTCTTGAACACCGGGCGGATGCCGAGCGCGTGGCGCACCTCGCGGACGACGTCCGGCTTCAGGCCGCGGATCTCGCCGATCTGCTGGTCGGAGAAGCCGTGCCGCTTGGCGTGGCGCAGCAGCTCGGGGGTGAGCTCGGCGGCCTCGGCCAGCTCGACGGCGATCTCGTCCAGCAGGAAGAGCTGGTCGACGAACCACGGGTCGATCCTGGTGGCCTCGAACACCTCCTCCGGGGTGGCGCCGGCCCGGATGGCGTCCATCACGGTGTTGATCCGGCCGTCGGTCGGCACGACCGCCTTGGCCAGCAGCTCGGACTTGTCGCCCAGCGGGCCGGTCCAGCTGAACTGGGAGCCCTTCTTCTCCAGCGAGCGCAGCGCCTTCTGCAGCGCCTCGGGGAAGTTGCGGCCGAGCGCCATGCCCTCGCCGACGGACTTCATGGTGGTGGTCAGCGTCGCGTCGGCGCTCGGGAACTTCTCGAACGCGAACCGCGGCACCTTGACCACGACGTAGTCGAGGGTCGGCTCGAAGGAGGCCGGGGTCTCCTCGGTGATGTCGTTGGGGATCTCGTCCAGGGTGTAGCCGACGGCCAGCTTGGCGGCGATCTTGGCGATCGGGAAGCCGGTGGCCTTGGAGGCGAGCGCCGAGGAGCGGGAGACGCGCGGGTTCATCTCGATGACGATGACCCGGCCGTCGTCGGGGTTGACGGCGAACTGGATGTTGCAGCCGCCGGTGTCGACGCCGACCTCGCGGATGACGGCGATGCCGATGTCGCGCAGGATCTGGTACTCGCGGTCGGTGAGCGTCATCGCCGGGGCGACGGTGATCGAGTCACCGGTGTGCACGCCCATCGGGTCGAAGTTCTCGATGGAGCAGACGACCACGACGTTGTCGTTCTTGTCGCGCATCAGCTCCAGCTCGTACTCCTTCCAGCCGAGGATGGACTCCTCCAGGAGCACCTCGGTGGTCGGCGAGAGGGCCAGGCCCTGGCCGGCGATGCGGCGCAGGTCCTCCTCGTTGTGGGCGAAGCCGGAGCCGGCGCCGCCCATGGTGAAGGAGGGGCGCACCACGACCGGGTAGCCGCCGAGCTCGTCGACGCCGGCCAGCACCTCGTCCATGGTGTGGCAGATGACCGAGCGGGCGGACTCGCCGTACCCGATCTTGGCCTTGACGGCCTCGACGACGCCCTTGAACAGGTCGCGGTCCTCGCCCTTGTTGATCGCCACCACGTCGGCGCCGATCAGCTCGACGCCGTACTTCTCCAGGGTGCCCGCGTCGTGCAGCGAGATCGCGGTGTTCAGCGCGGTCTGGCCGCCCAGGGTCGGCAGCAGCGCGTCGGGGCGCTCCTTGGCGATGATCCTCTCGACGAACTCGGGGGTGATCGGCTCGACGTAGGTGGCGTCGGCGATCTCCGGGTCGGTCATGATCGTGGCCGGGTTGGAGTTGACCAGCACGACCCGCAGGCCCTCGGCCTTGAGGACACGGCAGGCCTGGGTGCCGGAGTAGTCGAACTCGGCGGCCTGGCCGATGACGATCGGGCCGGAGCCGATCACCAGGACGGACTTGATGTCAGTGCGCTTAGGCACGCTGGCCCTCCATGAGCTTCACGAAGCGGTCGAACAGGTAGGCGGCGTCGTGCGGGCCGGCGGCCGCTTCGGGGTGGTACTGCACGCTGAAGGCGGGCACGTCGAGCGCCTGCAGGCCCTCGACCACGTCGTCGTTGAGGCAGACGTGGGAGACCTCGACCCGCCCGTAGGGGGTGTCGCTCACCTGGTCCAGCGGTGCGTTCACGGCGAAGCCGTGGTTGTGGGCGGTCACCTCGACCTTGCCGGTGGTGCGGTCCTGCACCGGCTGGTTGATGCCGCGGTGGCCGTACTTGAGCTTGTAGGTGCCGAAGCCCAGGGCGCGGCCGAGGATCTGGTTGCCGAAGCAGATCCCGAAGAACGGGGTCCTGCGCTCCAGCACGCCCTGCGCGAGGGCGACCTGGTGGTCGGCGGTGGCCGGGTCGCCCGGGCCGTTGGAGAAGAAGACGCCGTCGGGGTTGACCGCGTAGACGTCCTCCAGGGTGGAGTCGGCCGGCAGCACGTGCACCTCGATGCCGCGCTCGGCCATCCGCTGCGGGGTCATCGCCTTGATGCCGAGGTCCAGCGCGGCGACGGTGAACCGCTTCTCACCGACGGCGGGGACGACGTACGGCTCGGTGGTGGCCACCTCGGCGCACAGGTCGGCGCCCTTCATCTCGGGCGACTGCTGCACCCGGGCGAGCAGGGCGGCCGGGTCGGCCAGCGCCTCGCCGGAGAAGATGCCGCAGCGCATCGCGCCGCGCTCGCGCAGGTGGCGGGTCAGCGCGCGGGTGTCGATGCCGCTGATGCCGACGATGCCCTGGCGGGTGAGCTCCTCGTCCAGCGAGCGGCGGGAGCGCCAGTTGGACGCCACCCGGGCGGGGTCGCGCACGACGTAGCCGGCGACCCAGATCCGCTTGGACTCGTCGTCCTCGTCGTTCCAGCCGGTGTTGCCGATCTGCGGGGCGGTCATCACGACCACCTGGCGGTGGTACGACGGGTCGGTCAGGGTCTCCTGGTAGCCGGACATGCCGGTGTTGAAGACCGCCTCGCCGAAGGTCTCGCCGGTCGCGCCGTAGGCCTGGCCGCCGAAGGTCCGGCCGTCCTCCAGGACGAGCACGGCCGGGATGCGCTCCCGCCGTTGGCGCTGCGTGGTGGGGGCAGGTGCGGTCATTGCGCGGCCTCTTCCGTCTTCTTCGTCTTCGTACGTGTTGCGACCTGGGCGATCGCCTCGACCCAGGCGGTGTGCTCATCGGGGTGGTCGGCCCGGAAACCGGAGTCCAGTTCGGTGCCCTCGTGCGTCCAGCTGACGACGAGCAGCCCGGAGGGGACGACCTTGCCGGCGATCCCGGAGTCCGTACGGGCACCGGTCAGGTGCTCGGCCGGGATCCAGAAGTCGACGTCGCCGGGGCGCTGCACCAGCAGGCCGTCCTCGCCGAGGGTGAGGTCGGCCCGGCTGCGGGTGCCCAGGCCGTGCGCGACGACCCGGTCGAGCCAGTTCCCGGCGGTGGTGGTGCCGTGGTAGCGCCCGCTGGTCTCCAGGATGGTCCGGCCGGCGCGGGCCGGCACGGCGGGCAGCGGCGGGATCCCGGACTGCAGGGTGCGCCGCCAGTTCCAGCCCTGGCGCATCAGCCAGTAGACCAGGCCGATGACGATCAGCAGCCCGATCGACCAGCCGATGTAACCCGGCCAGTTGGTGACCTTCGCCTGCTCCCTGGCGAGTGCGGCGTGGTCCATCACTCCAGCCCGCCCTGCTCGGCCAGCTCGCCGGCCAGCACGGTGGCGCGGCCGCGCAGGAAGGTGGCGTGCACCCGTCCGGGCAGGTCCATGCCCTTGTAGGGGGTGTTGCGGCTGCGGGTGGCGAAGCTGTCGGGGTTCACGGCCCCACGGTACGCGGGATCGAAGAGCACCAGGTTGGCCGGCTCACCCACCGAGATCGGCCGGCCGTGGCCGGTGAGACGGCCGATCCGGGCCGGGCGGTGCGACATCCGGTCCGCGACGCCCTCCCAGTTCAGCAGGCCGGTGTCGACCATGGTCTGCTGCACGACCGACAGCGCGGTCTCCAGGCCGACCATGCCCATCGCGGCCACGGCCCACTCGCAGTCCTTGTCCTCGGCCGGGTGCGGCGCGTGGTCGGTGGCGACGGCGTCGATGGTGCCGTCGGCGAGCGCCTTGCGCAGCGCCTGGACGTCCTCGGCGGTGCGCAGCGGCGGGTTCACCTTGTACACCGGGTCGTAGGAGCGGACCATCTCGTCGGTCAGCAGCAGGTGGTGCGGGGTGACCTCGGCGGTGACGTCCCAGCCCTTGGACTTGGCCCAGCGGACGATCTCGACCGAGCCGGCGGTGGAGAGGTGGCAGACGTGCAGCCGGGAGCCGACGTGCGCGGCGAGCAGCACGTCGCGGGCGATGATCGACTCCTCGGCGACGGCCGGCCAGCCGCCGAGCCCGAGCTCGCCGGAGACCTGGCCCTCGTTCATCTGGGCGCCCTCGGTCAGCCGCGGCTCCTGGGCGTGCTGGGCGACGACGCCGTCGAAGGCCTTGACGTACTCCAGGGCGCGGCGCATCAGCACCGCGTCGTCGACGCACTTGCCGTCGTCGGAGAAGACCCGGACGTTCGCGGCGGACTCGTGCATCGCGCCGAGCTCGGCGAGCTTCTTGCCCTCCAGGCCGACGGTGACGGCGCCGACCGGCTGCACGTCGCAGTAGCCGGCCTCCTGGCCGAGCCGCCAGACCTGCTCGACCACGCCGGCGGTGTCGGCCACCGGGGTGGTGTTGGCCATCGCGTGCACGGCGGTGAAGCCGCCCATCGCGGCGGCCTGGGTGCCGGTGAGCACGGTCTCGGCGTCCTCGCGGCCGGGCTCGCGCAGGTGGGTGTGCAGGTCGACCAGGCCGGGCAGCGCGATCATGCCGGAGGCGTCGATCTCGATGTCGGCCTCGACCGCCAGGCCGGTGCCGATCGCCCGGATCACGCCGTCGGCGAGGTGGAGGTCCTGCGGGGCGCCGCCCAGGACCTTGGCGTTGCGGATCAGGTAGCTGGTCACTGGACGTTCTCCACGGAGTCGGTGCGGGCGGCGGTGTCGGCGAGGGTGGCTCCGCCGAGCAGCAGGTACAGGACGGCCATCCGGACGGAGACGCCGTTGGCGACCTGCTCGACCACGGTGCAGCGCGGCGAGTCGGCGACCTCGGCGGTGATCTCCATGCCGCGGACCATCGGGCCGGGGTGCATCACGATGGCGTGCTCGGGCAGCTGGGCCATCCGGGTGCCGTTCATCCCGTAGCGGCGGCTGTACTCGCGCTCGGTCGGGAAGAACGCGGCGTTCATCCGCTCGCGCTGCACCCGCAGCATCATCAGCGCGTCGGTCTTGGGCAGCACGCTGTCCAGGTCGTAGCTGACCTCGCAGGGCCACCCGGCTGCGCCGGTAGCGGGGTTGGGTTCGATGCCGATCGGCAGCAGGGTCGGCGGGGCGACGAAGGTCACCTGGGCGCCGAGGGTGGTCAGCAGGTGCACGTTGGAGCGGGCGACCCGGCTGTGCAGGACGTCGCCGACGATGGTCACCCGCCGGCCGGCCAGGTCGTTGCCGAGCCCGGCGTTGAGGTGGCGGCGCATGGTGAACGCGTCGAGCAGCGCCTGGGTGGGGTGCTCGTGGGTGCCGTCACCGGCGTTGATCACGCTGCCGTGCAGCCAGTCGGACTGGGCCAGCCGGGCCGGCGCGCCCGAGGCGTGGTGGCGGATGACGACGGCGTCGGCCCCCATCGCCTGGAGGGTCAGCGCGGTGTCCTTGAGGCTCTCGCCCTTGGAGACCGACGAGCCCTTGGCGGAGAAGTTGATGACGTCCGCGGACAGCCGCTTCTCGGCGACCTCGAAGGAGGTCTTGGTGCGGGTGGAGTCCTCGAAGAACAGGTTGACGACGGTGCGGCCGCGCAGCGTGGGCAACTTCTTGACGGCCCGGCCGGAGAGCTGGGCCAGCTCCTCGGCGGTGTCCAGGATCAGCAGCGCGTCGTCGCGGCTGAGATCGGCGGCGGAGACGAGGTGGCGCTTCACGCGGGTTACTCCGGGAGGTGCGGTTCGGTGGGCTGGGAGGCCAGGGCCTGCGAGCTGCGGGCGGTGTAGTCGCGGTCGCCGACCAGGACGGCGTCCACGCCGTCGGTGTCGGAGAGGCGGACCTGCACGGCCTCGCGCAGCGAGGTGGGGAGGTTCTTGCCCACGTAGTCGGCCCGGATCGGCAGCTCCCGGTGGCCGCGGTCGACCAGCACGGCGAGCTGCACGGCGCGCGGTCGGCCGATGTCGTTCAGCGCGTCGAGCGCGGCGCGGATGGTGCGGCCGGAGAAGAGCACGTCGTCGACGAGGATGACGAGCTTGCCGTCGATGCCGCCGGGCGGGATCTCGGTGTGCTCCAGGGCCCGGGCGGGCTTCAGCCGCAGGTCGTCCCGGTACATGGTGATGTCCAGGGTGCCCAGCGGGATCTCGCTCCCGGTGATCTGGGCCAGCCTGTCGTGCAGGCGGCGGGCGAGGTGGACGCCCCTGGTGTGGATGCCGAGCAGCACGACGTCCTCCGCGCCCTTGGCGCGCTCGACGATCTCGTGCGCTATCCGGGTGATGACCCGGGTGATGTCCGTGCCGTCCAGCACCTGGTGCGGCGGCCGCGGCGTCGGTTCCTGGTGTGTGGTCATGCCGAAGCGGACCTCCTTCCCCGCCTCACGGGACGGGCCTTAAAGGATGTCTGGGAATCTGCCCCCGCCGACCGGGCGTGGGCTTCGGGTCATCCTACCAGCGCCCCGGAGTGGCAAACGGACCTGCGTCATTCCGCTTCGCCCGGTTAACGCCCCGGACGCGCCGACGATGCGGGCCATTCGCACGACTGCCCCATTCGGCTTGACGCAACTACCTTACTCTACGTAACCTCACAGTGAGTTACGAGACAGGCGTCGAACCCACCGGTAGCGACGTCGGCAATCGCCCGTGACCCACCACTGAACGCGAAGCAATCTCGTCCGGGGAGATCAATGTCCAGCGACTACGCGAAGCAGCTCGGAGGCAAACTCCGAGCGATCCGCACCCAGCAGGGGCTCTCCCTGCACGGTGTCGAGGAGAAGTCCCAGGGGCGCTGGAAGGCAGTCGTCGTCGGCTCGTACGAGCGCGGCGACCGTGCGGTCACCGTGCAGCGGCTGGCCGAGCTCGCCGAGTTCTACGGCGTTCCGGTGCAGGAACTCCTGCCCGGCGGCACCCCGGGCGGCGCGGCCGAGCCGCCGCCGCGCCTGGTCCTCGACCTGGAGAGACTGACCCAGGTCCCGTCCGAGAAGGCCGGCCCGCTGCAGCGCTACGCGGCGACCATCCAGAGCCAGCGCGGCGACTACAACGGCAAGGTCCTCTCGATCCGCCAGGACGACCTGCGCACTCTGGCCGTGATCTACGACCAGTCGCCGTCGATCCTCACCGAGCAGCTGATCTCCTGGGGAGTGCTCAACCCCGACGCGCGCCGCGCGGTGCGCGAGGAGGACGCGAGCTGAGGCTCGCCGACCAGCAACAGCAGGCAGAAACGTCACGGCGCGGTCCCGGACTCCGGGGCCGCGCCGCGGCGTTTCCCGAGCCGGGCGGGTTCAGCAGACCGTGCCCAGGCTGTAGCCCGGCTGCGCCGCCACGCCGTCCAGCCGCACCGGACGGGCGGCCGGCGCCCAGTCCGGACCGCCGCTCGACCAGGCCCAGGCGGCCGGCAGGTACTCCCCGCAGGAGGCCGCCGAGCCCTGGGAGCCGTGCAGCACCGCGACGGCCGGCAGCTCCAGCGCCAGCCCGGCGCACAGCACCGCGCAGACCAGCTCCAGCTCCTCGTCGTTGATCCGCACCACGCCGTCCTCCCACTGGAGCACCCGGGCCGCCGCGGTCAGCCGCCCGCCCGGCGCCTCCACCCGCAGCCGCAGCTCGTACACCCCGGCGCCCGCGCCGACCAGCATCCGGCGGAACACCTCGCTCCCGCGCTGGTGAGCGGCGCGCACCCAGCGCACGTGCTCCTCGTCCGCCTCCGCCCGGTCCGCGCCGCCGAGCAGCGCGCCGTCCAGCAGCAGGTCGGCATGGCGGAGCGTCAGCCCGTTCTCCCGGGCCCGGACCAGCCTCGGCACGAAGTCCCCGGCCAGCTCCTCGCCCTGATAGGCCAACAGCTGGGTCTGCAGCGGCGGGTTGACCAGGTAGCGGTCGCGGGCGGCGGGCTCGGCCGGGTCCAGCCCGTGCAGCACGCAGAACTCCTCGAAGTCCTGCGGGTGGAACATCCGGGCCCGGACCGTCTCGAAGCGCTCCAGCGCGTCGGCCAGCAGCTCGGCGGTGTCGGCGAGGTAGCGCTCGTAGTCGGGCGCGTCGCTGACGCCCCAGGCGCGGGCCCGCGCGAAGTCGGCCCCGTTGGTGAGCACCCCGATGACGAACGCCTGCTCGGCCCCCTCGTCCCGTCGCGGCCGGTGCGGCGCCCGCAGCGCGGGGCGCAGGCCACCGGCGGTGCAGTCGGAGTTGCGGCGGGCGCGGCCCTTGCGGCTGGTCATCGGAGGCTCCTGGCATCGGCGGACGGCCGTCGACGGTGACGGTCAGCGGCGGGGCTCGCCGCTGACCGTGTTACTCCCCAGTTCCGCGCGCCGCACACGTACGGCGTGTCACAGGAATGTAACCACCGGTAATACCGCTGCGGTGCGGGTGTCTCTACCGCGGCGCCCGGGCCAGCTGGCGGGACTGGGCGACGAGACGGCCGGCCTCGTCCCAGATCTCGGCGTCCTCCTCGAAGTAGCCGCCGGCCAGGTTGCGGGTGGAGTGGACCACCCGCAGCCAGCCCGGGGCCGGCTTGGCCCGCAGGTGGACGGTCAGCTCGATGGTCGGGGCCCAGCCGGGCAGGCCGAGGTCGAAGGTGACCGGCGGCAGCGCGTCGGCGACCAGCAGGAGCAGCAGCGGGTCGGGCTCGCGGCCGTCGGCGAGCCGGAACCAGCCCTGGATCCGGCCCCGGCCGGAGGGCTGCCCGAGCGCCCAGCCGACGGTGTCCGGGTCGAGCCGCAGGTCGAAGCGCTCCAGCAGGGCGGCCTGCTCGATCAGCTGCTTGGGCGCGTGCTCGACGCCGATGCACTGGTCCGGCGGCGGCAGCTGCGGCGGGGTGGCGCTGGTGCGCACCTCGCCCTCGACGGCGCCGAGGTCGCCGTGGCTGGCCACCACGCGCAGGCGTTCGACGCCGCCCTGGCTGAGCGAGGCGGTGCCGGTGGACAGGCCGCGGCCGGTGCGCAGCACCTCGGTGCGGACGGTGGCCGGGCCGGGGGTGGAGGCGGACAGGTAGTAACCGCTGATCGACACCGGGTCCGGGTGCTGCCCGTGCTCCAGCGACAGCGCGTGTCCGGCCACGGCGAGCAGCAGTCCGCCGTTGACCCCGCCGCCGATCTGCCAGCCGGCGCCGAGCTCGGCCTCGTAGCGGCCGGCCTCCTCGGGATGTCCGGTCAGGGCGATGCCCAGGTCGAACTCGCTGCGGGTCGCGGTGGTCATGGGGGTGCCTGCCCTTCAAGTTACTGGCGAGTAGGGAACCCACCCTACGCCTGCCCCGGGAAACGCGGAATGGCCGTCGGATCCGAGATCTCGGATCCGACGGCCATTGCGCAGGGCGTCACCGTTACCGGCGGATGCTCGGCTTCAGCTCCAGGAAACGGGCGAGCATGCCGTTGACGAAGGCCGGGGAGTCGTCCGTGGAGAACTCCTTGGCGATCTCGACGGACTCGTCCAGGACGACCGCGTCCGGGACGCCGTCCTCCCAGATCAGCTCGTAGGCGCCGAGCCGCAGGACGTTGCGGTCCACGATCGGCATCCGGTCGAGGGTCCAGCCCACCGCGTACTGCTCGATGAGGTCGTCGATGCGACGGGCGTGCTGGACGTACCCCTCGATCAGCTCCATCGTGTACTCGCCGACCTGCGGGGTGCCCTCGTCGGGCTTCGGCTCACGGGCGCGGGCCACCCAGTCGGCGAGGACCTGCTGCGGGTCGACCCCGCGGTGGTCGGCCTCGAAGAGGATCTGGAAGGCCCGGGTACGGGCCTTGCTACGTGCGGCCGACACGGACTTACTTCACCCGGCCGAGGTAGCTGCCGTCGCGGGTGTCGACCTTGACCTTCTCACCGGTGGTGATGAAGAGCGGCACCTGGATCTCGGCGCCGGTCTCCAGGGTCGCCGGCTTGGTGCCACCGGTGGAGCGGTCGCCCTGGACGCCCGGCTCGGTGTTGGCGATGACCAGCTCGACCGAGGTCGGGAGCTCGATGTACAGGACCGCGCCCTCGTTGGTGGCGACCAGGGCCTCGAAGCCCTCCAGGAGGTAGTTGGCGGCGTCGCCGACGACGTCCTTCTCGATCGTGATCTGGTCGTAGGTGTCCATGTCCATGAACACGAAGTTCTCGCCGTCCTTGTACGAGAACTGCATGCCGCGCTTGTCGACGTTGGCGGTCTCGACCTTGGTGCCGGCGTTGAAGGTCTTGTCGACGACCTTGCCCGTCAGGACCTCCTTGAGCTTCGTACGCACGAAGGCCGGGCCCTTGCCGGGCTTGACGTGCTGGAACTCGACGACGGACCAGAGCTTGCCGCCCTCCAGCTTGAGGACCATGCCGTTCTTGAGATCGTTCGTGGAAGCCACGGGCGCACTTACTCCTGGATATAGCTGTCAAGGAACCAAGGGATCGCGTCCTGCCGTCGACGGCCTTCGGGGCCGCCGTCACAGGGCGAGGAGCTCCTTGGTGGTGATGGTGAGCAGCTCGGGCCCGCCCTCTTCGAGGGGGCGCACGACGAGCGTGTCCTCGATCCGGACCCCGCCCTTGCCCGGGAGGTGGACCCCCGGACCGACGGTGACCGGTACGCGGCTGTCCAGTTTACCCATGTCCGACGGACCGAGACGCGGCGCCTCCCGGATCTCCAGCCCGATGCCGTGGCCCACCGGGTGCGGCGAGGCCTCGGTGTGGCCGGCCGCCTCCAGGACCTGCCGGGCCACCCGGTCGGGCACGCACTGCTCGACGCCCGGGCCGAGCGCCTCCCGGCCGGCCCGCTGGGCGCGGAAGACCAGCCGGTGCAGCTCGACCTGCCAGGGCGCGGGAGCGGCGCCGATCACGAAGGTCCGGGCGGTCGAGACCCGGTAGCCCCGGTACTGGGCGCCCATCACCACGGTGAGGAAGTCACCCTCCTCCACCCGGCGGTCGGTCGGCTGGTGGGCGGGCTGGCCGGAGTGGCTGCCGGTGCCGACCGAGACCGGGAAGGCCGCCCGGTCGGCGCCGTGGTCGATCATCCGGCGCTCCAGCTCCATCGCCAGGTGCCGTTCGGTGCGGCCGACCAGGATCGACTCCAGCAGCTCGCCGAGCGCCTGGTCGGCGATCTCGGCGGCGATCCGCAGGTCGGCGATCTCGTGCTCGTCCTTCACCACCCGCAGCCGCTCCACCACCTGACCGAGGTCCCCCAGCCGGGCCCCCTCCACCAGCTCCGCGACCGCCCGGTGCCGGGTGACGGTCAGGTCGTGCTCCTCCACCGCGAGCTTCCGCACCCCGAGCCGCCCGGCCGCGGCCGCCGCCGCCAGCGCGGTGTCCGCCCCGGCCGGCACCGGCACCTGGGTGACCTCGCCGTCGATCAGGTGCTCCCCCGAGTCGTCCGGCGGCAGGTCGTCCGGCAGCGACAGCAGCGCCCGCTCCCCGGTCAGCAGCAGCGTCGCCCCGCAGGGCGCGCAGCCCGTCAGGTACCGCACGTTCGCCGCCCGGGTGACCAGCGCCGCATCGGCCCCGGCCGCACTGCAGTGCGCCCTCACCCGCTCCCGCCGCCCCGCGTACGCATCCACCATGCGTCGAGCCTACGAACCCCCGGCCCGAACCGCCCGCCGAGCGCCCGCGAAGAGCGCCGAACGCCCCCTGGCGGGGACTTCCGGGTTCAGCGCGGCGGGGGGACCGACACCACCATGGTGAGGCGCAGTTCCCGCTCGCCCGCGTTGCGGTAGACGTGCGCGTGGGAGGCGTCGAAGGAGACCGTGCTGCCGGCCGGGACCGTGTGGAGCCGTTCGCCGTGCATCAGGGTCAGCTCGCCGTCGACGACGCGCAGGATCTCCACCGTGCCGGCGGGGTGCGGCTCGGCCGAGTACTCCTCGCCCGGCTTCATCCGCCAGTCCCACAGTTCCAGCGGGCCGGGCGCCTCGATGCCGTGGAGCAGGGTGCCGGTGCCGCCGTGCGGGCCGGTCCAGAGCGGGACGGCCTGGTCGGCGGGCACGATCCGGACGTCCGGGCCCTCCTCGTAGTCGAGCAGCGTGGCGATCGAGACGCCGAGGGCGTCGCCGATCCGGACCACGGTGGCCACGCTCGGGTTGGTGCGGCCCTGTTCGATCTGGACGATCATGCCGCGGCTCACCCCGGAGCGGGCGGCGAGGGCGTCCAGGGTGTGGCCGCGCTCGGTGCGCAGCCGCTTGACGTTCCGGGCAAGGGCCCGGGAGACGAGGTCGGGGTCCGGCACGCGGGCAGTCCTCCGGTGTCCACCGTACGAGACGTACAGAATATTGTTCGGTCGAGTTCAGTTCATTGCACTACGCTGCGGTTCCGGCAACGAGTCCATCCGACTGTACTTCGGAGTGCATTGTGCTGTCCTCCAGCCTGTCCTCGATCGGCAGGCCCCTCCCATGACCGTCCTGCTCGCCCTGTCCGCCAGCCTGCTCACCGGCCTGGGCGACTTCGGCGGCGGCGTCCTCACCCGCCGGCTGCCCGCGCTCGCCGTCGTGGTCGTCTCCCAGGCCGCGGCCACCGTCGTCCTGCTCCTCGCGGTCCTGGCCACCGGCGGCTGGGCCGATGCCTCGCCCGCGCTCTGGAACGCCGTCGCCGCCGGGGTGATCGGCCCGTTCGCGATGCTCGCCTTCTACCGGGCGCTCGCGCTCGGCCCGATGGGCGTGGTGTCCCCGCTGGCCACCGTCGGCGTCGTGGTCCCGGTCGGCGTCGGGCTCGCGCTCGGCGAGCGACCCGGCCTCGGCCAGCTGGCCGGGATCGCGGTGGCGGTGGCCGGCGTGGTGCTGGCCGGCGGCCCCGAACGCGGCGGGCCGTCCGCCGCCCGCACGGCCCTGCTGCTCACCCTGGCCGCCGCGTTCGGCTTCGGCGCCAACATGTCCCTGCTCTCGCAGGCCTCGGCCGGCGGCGGACTGCTGCTCGTGCTGTGCGTCCAGCGGCTGGTCAACGTCGTCGTGGGCGGTGCCGCGCTGCTGGTCGGCCCGCGCGGCACCGACACCTCCGGGCTGCTGCCGGAGCTGCGCTCCCGACTGCCCCTGCTCACCGGCGTCGGCCTGGTCGACGTGGCCGGCAACGCCACCTACGCGCTGGCCTCGCACGGCGGCTCGGCGGCGGTGGCCGCCGTGCTCGCCTCGCTCTACCCCGTGGTCACCGCGCTGATGGCGCGCGGGGTGCTCAAGGAGCGGCTGCGCCCGGTCCAGGTGGTCGGCGCCGGGCTCGCCGTCGCGGGCACCCTGCTGCTCGCCGCGGCGTGACCGCTACTTCGGCGGCTCGGCGGGCGTCCAGCGCTTCTCGACGCCCGCCAGCTTCCAGTACGCGATGGCGATCGCCCACACCACCACGAACAGCCCCGCGATCGCGTAGCCGACGTTGTCCAGCGAGATGTCCGCGATGAACCCGGTCACCGGGTCGGTCAGGTCGAGCTTCTCGTGCAGCACCCCGACCAGCTCGATGGTGCCGATGATGAAGGCCACCGCGATCGACAGCCCGGTGATGGTCAGGTTGTAGTACACCTTGCGCACCGGGTTGGAGAAGGCCCACTGGTACGCGAAGTTCATGAACGTCCCGTCCAGGGTGTCGAACAGGCTCATCCCCGCCGCGAACAGCAGCGGCAGGCAGATGATCGCGTACCAGGGCAGCCCGGCCGCCGCGCCCGAACCGGCCATCACCATCAGGGTCACCTCGGTCGCGGTGTCGAAGCCCAGGCCCAGCACCATGCCGACCGGGAACATCTGCCCGGGCCGGGTGATCGAGCGGGTCGCCCGGTTGAGGATCCGGGCCATGAGGCCGCGCGAGTTGAGGTGCTCCTCCAGCTCGGCCTCGTCGTACCTCCCGGCCCGCATCGAGCGGAACACCTTGAGGATGCCGAGCAGCGCCGCCAGGTTGAGCGCGCCGATCAGGTAGAGGAAGGCGCCGGAGGCCGTGGTGCCGACCACCCCGAGCCACTTGTGGGTGGCCGAGTCGTCGTCCATCAGGGTGTTCGCCAGCTGGGCGCCGCCCGCCACCAGGGCGGCCATGATGACCACCATCGAGGAGTGGCCGAGCGCGAACCAGAAGCCCACCGAGACCGGGCGCTTGCCGTCCGCCATCAGCTTGCGGGTGGTGTTGTCGATCACCGCGATGTGGTCGGCGTCGAAGGCGTGCCGCATGCCCAGGGTGTACGCGGTGATGCCGAGGCCGACCCCGAAGACCTGGGTGCCGACGGCGTAGTCGTGCGGGGCGACCAGGAAGACGAGCGTCCCGAACGCCACCACGTGCATGGCCAGGATCACCCCCATCAGCCCGGCGGTACGGATGGTGTCCTCGCGCTTCCACCGGAAGGTGGGCAGGACGGAGGGGGCCGCCTCAGCAGGAGTGGCGGTTTCGGGCAGGGTCATCTTCGGATCACGCTCCAGCACCTCGTGGAATGACTTCGTGAGATGCCGTGGCCGGTCTCCTGGCTTACGGGACTTCCGGACCCGCCTTCCCAGGCGCACGAGGCGCCCAGTGGCACGTGGGTCCGGACAAACCACCCCCCGATCACAGTGGCGAGGGCCGCTCCGGACTGGGACCTGTTGATGGTCCGTCACCGGTCTTCCCGAGCACCACGGCGGGGAACACCGTAGGGGCAGGACCGCACCCTCGCAAGGTTGCGCACCTGTGCAGGTGTTCAGGATCACAGGTCGTGAGCTGCCAGAATGTCCGCATGCATCTCGTACCGGCCGACCGCGCGGGCCACCGCACCATCGACGGACACCGGGTCTGCGAAGCCATCGCCGCCATCGGTGACACCGAGCACGTCCGCTCCTGGGCCGAGCGGTTCTCCCTGCTCTCCGACCCCGGACGGCTCGCCCTGCTGCTCGCCCTCCACCGGGCCGGCCCGCTCGCCGTCAGCGACCTGGCCGTGGCCACCGGCATGCGCGACCCCGCCGTCTCCCAGGCCCTGCGCCTGCTCCGCACCGCGGGAGTGGTCACCGGTGACAAGGACGGACGCGTGGTGCGCTACCGGCTCGTGGACGACGGCATGCGCCCCCTCCTCGACGAGTGCGCCGCCGCCGAGCACGAGGAGCCGGCCGCAGCCGCGGGCTGACCGGCACCGCGAACCGCCCCGGACCGCGGACTGACCGACACTCGGCGAACCACGCCGCAGCGCGGCCGGATGAGTACGATCACGATGTGCCGTCCCACCCCCACGTCTGGCCCGCCGACCGCTGGAACACCCGCCCGGTCAGGGCCCGCGTGCTGGCGGTCGCCCGCACCCTCACCTCGGCCACCAGGGTCCTGGACGTCCTCACCCTGCTCGACCCGGACGGCATCGAGCGGTACTTCACCGTCAACCCCGGCTCCGCCTTCGCCGACCGCGCCCTGGACGACTTCCTCCACGGCCTGCCCGGCTACACCGTGCTGGACTGGGAGGACGCCGTCCGGCGCCGCTTCGACCTGGCCGTCGCCTGCGCCGTCCACGCCTCCATGCACCGCCTGGACGCCCACCTGGTCGTACTGCCGCACGGCGCCGGCTACAACCGCCTGGTCACCGAGTCCACCGGCGACACGGTCAGCGCGGCCGGCCTCTCCCGCCGTGAACTCACCCACCAGGGACGGGTGTTCGTCGACGTCCTCGGCCTCTCCCACCCCGAACAGCTGGACCGGCTGCGGGTCTCCTGCCCCGAGGCGCTGGACGTCGCCCGGGTCGTCGGCGACCCCTGCTTCGACCGGATCCTGCGCAGCGAACGCTCCCGCGACGGCTACCGCGCCGCGCTCGGCGCCGTCGACGGCCGCCGGCTCGTCGTCGTCAACTCCACCTGGAGCGAGCACTCGTTATTCGGCCGCCACCCCGACCTGCCCCAACGGCTGGTCCGGCAACTGCCCGCCGACGAGTACACCGTCGCCCTCGTGCTCCACCCCAACGTGTGGAGCCGGCACGACCCCGAAGCCCTGCTCGACGACGCCCGCCGGATGGGCCTGCGTCTCGTCCCGCCCCACCAGGGCTGGCAGGCCGCCCTCGTCGCCGCCGACTGCCTGATCGGCGACCACGGCTCGGTCTCCGTCTACGGCGCCGCCCTGGAACGCCGCACCCTGCTCGTCGCCACCGGCGCCGCCGAACTCGACCCGCGCTCCCCCAGCTACGCCTTCGGCCAGCACGCGCCCGCCCTCGACCCGGACGGCGACCTCGCCGCCCAGATCGAACTCGCCCTCGCCCAGGACCCGGCCGACCTGAGCGATCTCACCGACCGTTCGCTCGCCCACCGTGGCCGGTCCGCCCGGGTGCTGCGACCGCTGCTCTACTCCTTCCTCGACGCCCTGGACGAGCCCGCCGACGAACCGGTGCTGCCGCCCTACCCCAGGCCGGCACCCAGCCCGACCTGCGAGGGGCCCACCGCGTACGACGTCGAGGGCAGGAGCGAGGGCACCGAGGTCAGCCTCCGGCGCTACCCCTTCCACCCGGCCGACCACACCCCGCGCGGCTTCCACGCCCTCACCGACGACCACCCCGGCGACGCCCTGCGCTACACCGCCGAGGTCCTCGCCCGCACCGAGGCCCGCGCCGAACGGCCCGCCACCCGCTGGCTCGCGGACACCGCCCTCGAACTGCCCGGCCTCGCCGTCGCCGTGGCCGCCCTCGGCCCGGCCCGCCACCTGCTCCGGCTGCACGGCGGCCAGCTCCTCGAAGCCCGCGCCGAACGGGACTTCGGCTGCCCCGACCCCAGCCTCGACCCGCTGCTGCTCGGCTCCGCCGTGGCCTGCTGGCTCGCCGACGGAGGCGACCCGGCCGGCCTGCCCGACCACGGCCTCACCGTCCGCACCGGCGAGCACCGCACCCGGGTGTCCTTCACCACCGGGCCTTAGCCCTCCAGCTCCGCCAGCCTGGCCCGGCTGCGCTCGGCCAGCTCGGCGTCGTCCAGCTGTTCGGCGAGGGCGAGCAGCAGGGTGTGCGCCTGGGCCTCCTTGGCGTACTGCTTGCGGCTCCTGGCCCGGTCGGCGCAGGTGCCGGCCTGCTCGACCGCGAGGGCGAGCTGCCCGAGCGCCCGGTGGGCCCGGGCGTGCACCAGCGGCAGCTTCATCAGCATGTCGTGGTCCTCGGTGGCCGCGGCCAGGGCGGTGGCCTCGGCCAGTACGGCCAGCGCGTCGTCCGGGCGGGCGTCGGCGATCAGCGCCTGCGCCAGGTGGTAGCTCTGCACGATCTCGCCGTGCGTGTCGCCCTCGTTGGCCTCCCGGGCCAGCGTGAACTTCCCGACCGCGTCCGCCGGCCGGCCGTCGGCCAGGCACAGCAGGCCGTCCGTCTCGTGGAGCACGCCCACCACCTGGCGATTGGCCACCAGCGGCAGCTGCTCCGCGGCGAGCGCCAACTGCTCGGCCGCCGACGGGAAGTCCGCCCGCTCGTAGTGGGCCCGGGCCAGCTGGTTGTGCATCCGGACCACCGCGTCCGGGTTGTTCGCCCACCGGGCCGACTCGATGCCGAGCTCGTGGGTGGCGATCCAGTCCGAGTACAGCTTGCGGCCGTGGTACAGCGGCCAGAGCGACTCGCACAGCCGCCACACCTCGTCGTGCCACCCCCGCTCGGCCGCCGCCTCCACCACCGCGCGCAGGTCGGCCCGTTCGGCGTGGAGCCACTCCAGCGCGGCCGCCCCGGAGGGGAATCCGGGCAGTCCCTCGCCGCTCGGCTCCTGGAGGCGGAGCCGCGGGCCCATCGCCCGGTCCGCCAGCGAGGCCCTGCCCCGGTAGTAGGCCACCACCCGGGCCAACAGCCCGTCCCGGTCCGGCAGTTCGCGGGAGCGGGCGTAGGCGTGCGTCCGCACCACGTCATGGGCCTGGAAGCGCTCGCCCGGCCCCTGGTCGACGACCACGTCCAGCAGGTGCGCGGCGCACAGCTCGTCCAGGGCCTCCTCCGCCCGCTCGACGCCCGCCGCCCCGGCCAGTTCGGCCGACACGAAGGGCCCCGGGTGCACGCCGATCAGCCGGTAGAGCGACCGGCCGTACGGGGAGAGCCGCTCGTACACCGGGTCGTAGGTCTCGTGGAGGTTCCCCTCCTCGTTGTTCAGGATGGCCAACCTGCCTTCCCGGTCGGACAGTTCCGCCACCACCTGGCCGACGGACAGCCGGTCCCGGCCCAGCAGCTGGCTCCCGACGGCGTTCAGCGCGAGCGGCAGTCCCTCGCACCGCTCCACCAGGGCCGCCACCTCGACGTCGGTGCCGCGCCCGGCGCTCAGCCAGCCCCGGACCAGCGCCGCACCCGCCGCCGCGCTGAGCCGGTCCAGCCGCAGCACCTCGGCGCCGTCCATCCGCAGCGCGTCCAGCCGCCGCCGGCCCGCCGCCACCACCAACCCGCTGGACGGCAGCAGGGCGCGGACCTCGGCGGCGTGCTCGACGTTGTCCAGGAAGACCAGGCAGCGCTGGTCCGCGGTGGCGGTGCGGAACTCCCCGAACCGCTCGGCCTCCACGTCCGGCGGCCGGACGCCGAGGGCGCGCAGGAAGCCCTCCAGCACCCCGGCGAGGTCCACCGCGGACCGGTGCCGGTAGGCCTTGAGGTCGGCGTACAGCACACCGCCCGGGAAGTGCGCCGCCCGCTCGGCGGCGAACTTCGCCACCAGCTCGGTCTTGCCGACGCCGCCCAGGCCGGTGAACACGACGATCGCCGGCGCGCCGCGGTCGGACCGGGCCAACGCGGCCGTGAGCGCCGCGAGTTCACGCTCACGGTTGACGAAACCCGCTCGCGGCGGACGCACCTGGTGCGGACTCCGGTGCTTCGGCGGCAGGTGGACCGTGACGTTCCGCCCCTGGACCACGCTCCCGTGCACCGTGCCCGACACGCTGTTGGACACCTCGTCGCCGTCCACCCGTCCGCTCCCTCCGACCGGCCCGGGCCCCAGCCTACGGCGTGGGTCCGCCGCCGGGGCCGGAACCGCCTCAGGCCGCCTGGCAGGTCGGGCACCAGAACAGGTTGCGCGCCGCGTGCTCCTCCGTCCGCACCTCGGTGCCGCAGACCAGGCAGGGCATCGCGGCGCGGCGGTAGACGTACACCTCGCCGCCGTGGTCGTCCACCCGGGGCGGGCGGCCCATCGCCTCGGGGGTGTGCTCGGGGCGGACGGTGTCGATCCGGCCGGCGGCGACGCCCTCGTGCATCAGGGCGACCAGGTCGGCCCAGATCGCGTCCCACTCGGCGCGGGTGAGGTCGCGGCCGGCCCGGTGCGGGTTGACGTGGTGGCGGAACAGCACCTCGGCGCGGTAGACGTTGCCCACCCCGGCCAGCACCTTCTGGTCCATCAGCAGCGCGGCGACCGTCGTCCGGCTGCCGGATATCCGGCGCCAGGCGGCCTCCGGGTCGGCGTCGGCACGCAGTGGGTCGGGGCCGAGGCGGGCGGCGACGGCGGCCTTCTCGGCGTCGGTGACCAGGGCGCAGGTGTTGGGGCCGCGCAGGTCGGCGTAGCCCTCGTCGTTGGCCAGCCGCAGCCGGACCAGGCCGACGGGCTCGGGGGCGGGGCCGGTGCCGAAGCCGAAGCCGCCGTAGAGGCCGAGGTGGATGTGCACCCAGGCGCCCTCCTCGAAGCCGAGGAAGAGGTGCTTGCCGGTGGCCTCCGCGCCCGTGAGCAGCTGCCCGTCGATCGCCTTGGCCTCGTCGGCGAAGCGGCCCTGCGGGCTGGAGACCTGCACCGGCCGGCCGCCGAAGGCCTTCCGGTTCTGGCCGGCGAGGCGGTGGATGATGTGGCCTTCCGGCACGGGCGTCAGCTCCCCGGGGGTGGTTCTGGCGGGACCGGTCCATCATCGCAGCCGCCACCGACAGGGCCGCGAATCCGCAGGTCAGCGGACCGGCATCCCCATCAGCCGGGCCAGGATGACGCGGTCCAGCTCGGCCGCCGTACCGGCGACGTCCAGGTAGGAGTTGTCGATGATCGGCAGCCCGGAGTTGTACCAGCCGGCCATCCGCCCGTGGATGCGCGCCACCTCCTCGTCACCGAGCCGCCTGGTCCCGCTGCGGCGGGCGTTGCGGCGCAGCACCGAATCCAGACTGGGTAGCAGCACGACCGGGATCATGCCCGGGCCGATGTGCCGCTTCCAGCCGCCGAGACCGATCGCCGGGCGGTCCGGGAAGACGGCGTCGTCGATGATGCAGGAGATGCCGTTGGCCAGGTAGTTGCGGCAGGCGAAGCCGCAGGTGCGGCGGGCCAGCCGGTACTGGGCCTCGGAGGCGTTGTTCCAGCCGGACTGCGGGTTGGCGAAGCCCGACTGCACCCACTCCCGGACGTCGTCCAGGCTGATGTGCGCGGTCGGGGTGGCCCGGCGCTCGGCCCAGTACCGGGCGACGGTGGTCTTGCCCGCCCCGGCCGGTCCGATCAGCAGGACGGCGATCGGCCCGGCGGGCGCGTGCCGCTGCGGCGGGTGGGCGGGGAGCTGGACGGGCGTCCCGGCGGGCAGCACGAAGTGCCCGGTGCCACCGGCCGGTACGGGCACGCTGGGCCCGGACGGCGGCGCGGCGGCCGGTGCCGGTGCCGGTGCCTGGGCGGCTGCAGCAGGCGGGACGGGCATCGGTGCCGGAGCCTGCGCGGGCGCCGGAGCCTGAGCGGGCGCCGCAGGCGGAGCGGGCGCCGCAGGCGGAGCGGGCGCCGCAGGCGGAGCAGCAGCCGGCGTCGGCCCCGGGGCGGTGGCGGGGGCGACCGCGGGCCGAACCGTCGGCGGCGGCGGCGAGGGCGGCGGAACCGGCGCCCCCGACGGGGACACCCCCGTACCGCCCCCCGGCGGCACCGGCGGAGCGGCGGGACGCGGCGGGACCTGCCCACCTCCGGCGTACTGCGTCACGGCACCTCCTCCCGACACCTCTCAGCGGGGACACTACACGGCGGCCCGGCAGCGGGCACAGTCCGCCGCCGGGCCACTGACCAGCAGTCAGCGCGAGGTCAGCTGCTCCGCCAGCGCCCGCAGCGCCAGCTCGTACGACCCGATCCCGAAGCCCGCGATGGTCCCGGAGGCCACCGCCGCGATCACCGAGGTGTGCCGGAAGGTCTCCCGCGCGTACGGGTTGGAGATGTGCACCTCGATCAGCGGCGCGGTGCGCTGCGCCGCGGCGTCCCGCATCGCGTACGAGTAGTGGGTGAACGCGCCCGGGTTGATCACCACGGGCACCTTCCCGTCGGCCGCCTCGTGCAGCCACTCCACCATCTGCTGCTCGGAGTTGGTCTCGTGCACCTCGACCTCGAAGCCGAACTCCTTGCCCAGCGCGGTGCAGCGCTCGACCAGCCCGGCGTACGAGGTGGCGCCGTAAACGTCCGGCTCCCGGCTGCCCAGCCGGCCGAGGTTGGGGCCGTTGAGCACCATCACCCTGGTCACGCCGAGACCTCCGCGTACGCGGCGACCAGCAGCGACGGGTCGGGGCCCTCCAGCACGGAGGTCTTGCCGAGGCCGTCCAGCACGATGAAGCGGATCAGATCGCCGCGCGACTTCTTGTCGATCTTCATCGCGTCCAGCAGCTTCGGCCAGGCGTCCGCCCGGTAGGTCAGCGGCAGGCCGACCGAGGCCAGCACGGTGCGGTGCCGGTCGGCCGTCTCGTCGTCCAACCGCCCGGCCAGGCGGCCGAGTTCGGCCGCGAAGACCATGCCGATGGAGATCGCCGCGCCGTGCCGCCACTTGTAGCGCTCGTTGCGCTCGATGGCGTGGCCCAGGGTGTGGCCGTAGTTGAGGATCTCGCGCCGGCCGGACTCCTTGAGGTCCCCGGAGACGACGTCGGCCTTGACCTGGATGGCCCGGCGGATCAGCTCGACGGTGTGCGGGCCGGCCGGCGACTTGGCGGCCTCCGGGTCCGCCTCGATCAGGTCGAGGATGACCGGGTCGGCGATGAAGCCGCACTTGATGACCTCGGCGAGGCCGGAGACGTAGTCGTGCTTGGGCACGGTCTCCAGGGTGCCGAGGTCGGCCAGCACGCCCACCGGCGGGTGGAAGGCGCCGACCATGTTCTTGCCCTCGGCGATGTTGATGCCGGTCTTGCCGCCGACGGCCGCGTCGACCATGCCGAGCAGCGTGGTGGGCATGGAGATCCAGCGCACCCCGCGCAGCCAGGTGGCCGCCACGAAGCCCGCCAGGTCGGTGGTGGCGCCGCCGCCGAGGCCGACCACGACGTCGCTGCGGGTGAACCCGGTCTGCCCGAGCACCGACCAGCAGTACGCGGCGACCTCGGCGCTCTTCGCCTCCTCGGCGTTGGGCACCTGGAGCGCGATCGCCTCGTACCCCTCGCCGGCCAGGTCGTCGCGGATGGCGTCGGCGGTGGCGGCCAGCGCCTCGGGGTGGATGATCGCGACCCGCTTGGCCCGCGTCCCGATCAGCGGCGCCAGCTCACCGAGCAGCTGGTGCCCGATCAGCACGTCGTACGGGTCGTGGCCGGCGCTGCCGCCGACGTGGATCCTGACGGTGGTGTCAGTCATGGGGGGTCTTCAGCTCCAGTGCTTCCAGTACGGCGTCCGCGACCTGCTCGGGGGTGCGGTCGGCGGTGTCGACGACGGCGGTGGCCACCTCCAGGTAGAGGGGGCGGCGGGCGTCCATCAGCTCGCGCCAGCGGGCCCGCGGGTTGACGGCCAGCAGCGGGCGCGGGGCGTCCAGGCCGACCCGCTTGACCGCGTCGCCGAGCGGGACCTCCAGGAAGACCACCGGCAGCTCGCGCAGCAGCTCACGGGTGGCCTCGGCCATCACCGCCCCACCGCCGAGCGCCAGTACCCCGTCGTGTCCCTCGGCGGCCGCGCGCACGGCGCGGACCTCCAGCTCGCGGAAGTGCGGCTCGCCCTCGTCGATGAAGATCTCCGGGATGGGCTTGCCGGCCAGCGCCTCGATGTCGGCGTCGGTGTCCCGGAACCCGACTCCCAGGCGCTCGGCCAGGGCCCGCCCGACGGTGGACTTGCCACTGCCGGGCGGGCCGACCAGCACCACGACGGGTGTCGTCATCGGATGATCAGGTTGTCGAGGTAGCCCTGCACGTTGCGACGGGTCTCGGAGACGTTGTCGCCACCGAACTTCTCGCTCACCGCGTCGGCCAGCACCAGCGCGACCATCGCCTCCGCGACGATGCCGGCGGCCGGCACCGCGCAGACGTCCGAGCGCTGGTGGTGCGCCTTGGCCGGCTCGCCGGTGCGCACGTCCAGGGTCTGCAGCGCCCGCGGCACGGTGGCGATCGGCTTCATCGCGGCGCGCACCCGCAGCACCTCACCGGTGGTCAGGCCGCCCTCGGTGCCGCCGGAGCGGCCGGAGGTGCGCTTGACGCCCTCGGGGGTCGGGACGATCTCGTCGTGCGCCTTGGAGCCCGGCACCCGGGCCAGCTCGAAGCCGTCGCCGACCTCGACGCCCTTGATCGCCTGGATGCCCATCAGCGCGGCGGCCAGCCGGGCGTCCAGCCGGCGGTCCCAGTGCACGTGCGAGCCGAGGCCCACCGGCACGCCGTACGCGAGCACCTCGACCACGCCGCCGAGGGTGTCGCCGTCCTTGTGGGCCTGGTCGATCTCGGCGACCATCGCCTTCGAGGCGTCCGCGTCCAGGCAGCGCACCGGGTCGGCGTCCAGCCGGGCCTCGTCCGAGGGCACCGGCACCACACCGGCCGGCGCCTTGGCGGCGGCCAGCTCGACCACGTGGCTGACGATCTCGATCCCGGCCACCTCGCGCAGGTACGCGCGGGCGACGGCGCCCAGCGCGACCCGGGCGGCCGTCTCCCGGGCGCTGGCGCGCTCCAGGATCGGCCGGGCCTCGTCGATCGAGTACTTCTGCATGCCGGCCAGGTCGGCGTGGCCGGGCCGGGGGCGGGTCAGCGCCTCGTTGCGGGCCAGGCCCGCCAGCACCTCGGGGTCGACCGGGTCGGCCGACATGACCTGCTCCCACTTCGGCCACTCGGTGTTACCGACCATGATCGCGACCGGGCTGCCCATGGTCAGGCCGTGCCGGACGCCGCCGAGGAAGGTCACCTCGTCCTGTTCGAACTTCATCCGCGCCCCGCGGCCGTAACCGAGCCGGCGGCGCGCCAGCGCGTCGGCCACCACGTCGGTGGTGACCGGTACACCGGCGGGCAGGCCTTCCAGCGTCGCGACGAGTGCGGGGCCGTGCGACTCCCCCGCCGTCAGCCAGCGCAACGTACCCAACGGAGCTCCTTCATCAGCGGACCGGCCCACGGCACCGCCGCGGCCCGCCCGAGCGTGCCTTCTGTCCGAATCCTTTCATGCCCCGGCGGCACCCGGGGGCCCAGTCCGCGTGACGGACGGCAACCGGTCACCCAACGAAACGATCTGGCCGCGGCAGGATCCGCCGGACCGGCCCTACCTGTCGGCGAGCGCCTTCTCGCCCGCCTCGCGCATCGCCGCCAGCGGGCCGGGCGTGCGCCCGGTGAAGGCCTCGCTCTGCAGCACCGCCTGGTGCACCAGCAGGTCCAGCCCGCCCAGGACGGTCGCCCCGCGCTCGGCGCAGGCGGCGGCCAGGGCCGTCGGCCACGGGTGGTACAGCACGTCGAACAGCGCGCCCGGGGCTGCCGTCAGCGCGCCGGCGAAGGCGTCGGTCGCCCCGACCGGCGTGGTGGAGACGGTCAGCGGACGCTCCAGCGCCTCGGCGCCGCGCTCCCAGTCGGCGGTGCGCACCGCGACGCCGAGCCGCTCGCCCAGCTCGGCCATCTCCCGGGCCCGCTCGGCGCTGCGCACATAGACCGTCACCTCGCCGGTGCAGACCTGGGCCAGCGCCGCCAGCGCCGAGGAGGCGGTGGCCCCGGCGCCCAGCACGGCGGCGGCGGACACCTCGGTGATGCCGCGCTCGCGCAGCGCGTTGACCAGCCCGGGGACGTCGGTGTTGTCCCCGGTGCGCCGCCCGTCGGCGGTGAACACCACGGTGTTCACCGCGTCCACCGAGCGGGCCGTCGCGCTGACCTCGTCCAGCAGCGGGATGACCGCCCGCTTCAGCGGCATGGTCAGCGACAGCCCCGCCCACTCGGCCTCGTCCAGCCCGGCGAGGAAGCCGGGCAGGCCGGCCTCGTCGACCTCGAAGCGGTCGTAGCGCCAGCCGTCCAGCCCGAGCGCCGCGAAGGCGGCCCGGTGCAGGTCCGGCGAGAGCGAGTGGGCGATCGGCGAGCCGAGGACGGCCGCCCGGTGCTTGCTGGTCAACTCTGCCTCTCGGTAAGCGAGTTGCTCGCGGCTGCTACTTGGTGGTGCAGTGGCCGCGGGCCTCGTCGAAGCCCTGTCCGGCGTTCGTGCAGTACTCCTTGACGTTGGCGTAGTGCTCCTTGGCCGTCTCGGCGAACCGGGTCTCGGTCGGGGACATCGCGATGAAGTACAGCCACTTGCCGTCCGCCGGGTGCAGCACCGCGTTGATCGCCTCGTCGCCGGGGTTGGAGATCGGCGTCGGCGGCAGGCCCGGGTTCAGGTAGGTGTTGAACTTGTTGGACGCGTTGTCCATGTCGCTCTTGTTGAGGTCCTTGCGACCGAGCGAGTACTGCAGCGTGGTGTCCATGCCGAGGCGGTGGTGCGTCTCCGGCTCGTTGGCCAGGCGGTTCTGGATGGTCTTGGCCATCTTCGCGAAGTCCGCGGTGTTGTTGCCCTCGCGCTGCAGGATGCTCGCCTCGATGATCACCTCGTAGCCGTTCTTGAGGCCCACCGAGGCGGCCTGGCCGTCCAGGTTCGCGTACTTGTCGGTGGCGTTCTTCACCATCTGCTTGAGCAGGTCCTCGGGCTTCATGCCGTCGGCGATGTTGTAGCGGGTCGGCCAGAGGAAGCCCTCGATGTTGCCGTTCGCGTACGCGGGCAGGCCGAGGTCGTTGACCTGCGCCTTGGCGACGCCGGCCGTGGTGCCCTTCTGCAGCTTCAGCTTGGTGTCGATCATGGCGTAGATCTCGGAGGAGTTCTTGCCCTCCGGGAACACGATCGCCGCGCCGCCCGCCTGGTCCAGCAGCTCCTTGAGCGCGGCCGCGGCCGGCAGCTCCTTCTTCATCCCGTAGAAGCCCGGCTGGATGGTGCCGCACTTGGGCTCGGCGTCGCAGGCCTTGGAGAACGCGTCGACGCTCTTGACCACGCCCGCGTTCTTCAGCGCGAGACCGATCTGCCCGCCGACCGCACCTGGCTTGACCTCGACCTGCACGGAGCCGGTGCCCTCACCGGTGAAGTCCGGCGGCGGGCCGAAGTGGTCCTGGTAGAAGCCGTAGCCCCACCAGCCGGCGCCGCCGAGCAGCCCGACCAGCACCAGGGCGACCACCAGGCAGGCGCCGCCGTTGCGACGGCCCGCCTTCTTGCCCTTCTCCTTGCGCTTCTTCTGCGCCTCGCGGGATTCGTCCTGCTCACCGAGGAAGCCGACCTCCTCGGCCCCGGCGTGCTCCTCCAGGTAGCCGTCCTCGCCGTGGTGGCCGTCCTCGTGGGTGCCGTCCCACTCCTCGGCCTCGGCCTCGTGCGCCCCGGCGACCGGGTCGGCGCCGGACTCCAGCGCGGCGGCCTCGGCCTCCCAGTCGATCCCGTCCGGTCCCGGACCGGAGGCGGGCCCGGGCGCCGGGGCCTGCGGGGCGGCCTGCGGCTGGCCCTGCTGCGGCTGGCCCTGCTGCGGAACGGGCTGCTGCTGGACCTGCTGGTGCTGGACCTGCTGGTGCGGCATGCCCGGCTGCTGCACCGGCATCTGCTGCTGCGGATAACCCTGCTGGGACATCCCCTGCTGCACCGGCATCTGCTGCTGGGGGTAGCCCTGCTGCGGCATCCCCTGCTGCTGGTACCCCTGATCGAAACCCTGCTGCGGATAGCCCTGCTGCTGGTACCCCTGCGGGTACCCGTCCTGCGGCATGCCCTGCTGCATCGGCTGCATCGCCTGCTGCTGCCCGTACCCGCCGTACGGCTGCTGGATCTGCTGGCCGTGCTGCCCCTGCTGCGGGTACGGCTGCTGCCACTGGCCGTCATGCTGGCCGGGGACCGGCTGCTGGCCGCCGTACCCGGGATCACCGGGGTGCCACGGCTCGCCCTGGGGGCCGTAGCCCCGACCCAGATCGGTCATTGATCCCCTTAACCGACGGTGACGACCGGAGGATCGGACCGGCCGTCCGGGACGAGGCCGTCCCGGCTGATTCTCGAACCGGCGTGCTAGCGCAGCGCCTGGGAGGAGACGTTACCGTACCGCAGCCGTACCCCCGCCCGGGCGAACACACGGTCAGTGAGCGACCTCACCCCGGCACACGCGCCGTCACGGCGTGCCCGCGCCCTGCGTCGAGGGCGTGGCGGCGGCCGGGGCGCTCGGCTTCGCCGCCCGCGCGGCGTTGAACTCCGCCACGTTGCGCTGGTGCACGTCGTAGTTGTCGGTGAAGCGGGTGTCGCCCGGCTTCACGGTCACGAAGTACAGCCAGTCCCCTGGCGTCGGGTCCAGCGCCGCCATGATCGCCTGGCGCCCCGGGTTGGAGATCGGCGACGGCGGCAGCCCCGGGTGCAGGTAGGTGTTGTACGGGGAGTCCAGCTTGGTGTCGGTGACCGTGGTGTTCAGGGTCGAGCGCCCGAGCGCGTAGTTGATGGTGGAGTCCAGCTGCAGCGGCATCCCCTTGGCCAGCCGGTTGTAGATGACCCGGGCCACCTTGCCCATGTCCTCGGTGTTGTCGGCCTCGCCCTGCACCATGCTGGCGACGGTGACCAGCCCGTACAGGCTCTGCCCGAGGTTCTGCGCGACGACGTTGGCGTCGTCCCGGCTGAACTCCTTGCCGGCCCGGTCGACCATCTGCTTCAGCAGGTCGACCGGGGTGGTCCCGTCGGTGACGGCGTAGGTGGCGGGGAACAGGTAGCCCTCCGGGCTGCCGTTGGCGAAGTCCGGCAGGCCGAGCTCGGTGCCCTGCTCCTTGGCGGCCTTCTGGGTGGTGCCGTCGGGGAGCTTCAGCTTCTTGTCGATCGCCGCGTAGATCTGGTAGCCGCGCCAACCCTCGGGGATGGTGAGGCCGTTGGCGTTGGCCGGGTCGATCAGGATGGACAGCGCGGCCGCGGCCGACATCTTCTGCTTGAGGGTGTACGTCCCGGGCTGGATCCGCCCGGCGGCCGCCGCGCTGCCCTTCGCCGCCCGGGTGAAGGCGAGCGAGCTGGCCACCACCCCGTTGCGGACCAGCGCGGAGGCGATCTGGGACAGGCCCGCGCCCTCGGGCACCGAGACCTGGACGCTGCCGCTCCCCTGGCCCGCGTAGTCGGCGGCCGCCGGGGGTCTGCGCTGGCGCTGGAACCAGGTGTAGCCGGTGACGCCGATCCCGCCGAAGACCGCGATCAGCGCGAAGGCGGTGAGCGCGCAGGCCAGTCCGTTACGCCGTCGGTGCGGATCCGGCGCATCGGGGCGCGGCCGGGGCGCGCCCGGCGGACGGCCCTCCCGTTCGAGCACCGGAGCACCGAGGTGGCCCGGGGTCAGTCCTGGAAGGAAGTCCTGGTCGGTCATGGCTCGCGGCCCCCTCGGCGGTCCCGAATCGCTGCGAATCGCTCCGATCCGTCCCGCATCGATTCCTGTCGACACGAAACGGACACGGAGCGGACGAAAAGGGTCCGTGCGGACGCGTCCGCACGGACCCCTCATCGGGACGTTAGAGCAGGCCGGTCAGCCGACCGCCTCGACGCTCTCACCGGGCGGGCGTCCGCTCACCCGTTCGGACTCAAGGGCGGTCTGAAGGATCACCACCGCGGCGGCCTGGTCGACCACCGAGCGGCCCTTCTTCGCCTTGACCCCCGAGGCGCGCAGCCCGTGGGTCGCGGTGACGGTCGACATCCGCTCGTCCACCAGCCGCACCGGCACCGGGTAGAGCCGGTTGGCGAGCCTGGCCGCGTACGCCCGGACCTTCTCCGCCGCCGGGCCCTCCTTGCCGCTGAGCGAGCGCGGCAGCCCGACGATCACCTCGATCGCGTCGTACTCCTCGACGATCGCGGCGATCCTGGCCTGCGACTTCACCCCGGCCGGGACGGTCTCCACCGGCGTGGCGAGCACCCCGTCGGGGTCGCAGGACGCGACCCCGATCCGGGCGTCCCCGACGTCGACGGCGATCCGCCGTCCACGTCGGAAGGGCCTCTCCTCGAACTCCATCAGCTGGCGCGCTCCGCGACCAGGCCGCGCACCGCGGCGATGGCCTCGCCGACCGCCGCCGGGTTGGAGCCGCCGCCCTGGGCGACGTCGTCCTTGCCGCCACCGCCGCCGCCGAGGGTCTTGGCCGCGGTGCGGACCAGCTCGCCGGCCTTGATGCCGCGGCCACGGGCGTCCTCGTTGGTCGCGATCACGGTCAGCGGGCGGTCGTTGGCCACGGTGAACGCGGCGACAACGGCCGGGCGCGAGCCCAGGCGGCCGCGCACGTCCAGGACCAGCTTGCGCAGCTCGTCCGCGCCCACGCCGTCGGCGACCTGAGCGGCGACCACGGCGATGCCGTGCACGTCCTCGGCCGCGTCGGCCAGGCCGGCCGCGGCGGCCAGCACCTTCTCGGCGCGGAAGCGCTCGATCTCCTTCTCGGCGTCCTTGAGCTTGGTGAGCATGCCCGAGATCTTCTCCGGCAGCTCCTCCGGACGGCCCTTCACCAGCTCGGTCAGCTGGGCCACCACGGTGTGCTCGCGGGCCAGGAACTTGTACGCGTCGACGCCGACCAGCGCCTCCACGCGGCGCACGCCGGAGCCGATCGAGGACTCGCCGAGCAGCTTCACCAGGCCCAGCTGGGCGGTGTTGCCGACGTGGGTGCCACCGCACAGCTCCTTGGAGAAGTCGCCGATGGAGACGACCCGCACCTCGTCGCCGTACTTCTCGCCGAACATCGCGATGGCGCCGGCCTTGCGGGCCTGGTCCATCGTCATGACCTCGGCGGTGACCTCCAGCTCGCGGCCCAGCACGTCGTTGATCTTCTGCTCGACGTCCACCAGCACGCTGCCCGGAACGGCGGCGGGCGAGCCGAAGTCGAAGCGGAAGCGGCCCGGGGCGTTCTCGGAGCCGGCCTGGGCGGCCGTCGGGCCGAGCGCGTCGCGCAGCGCCTGGTGGGTCAGGTGGGTGGCCGAGTGGGCGCGGGCGATCGCCCGGCGGCGCTCGGTGTCGATCGTGGCGTACGCCGAGGCGCCGAGCACGACCTCGCCGAACAGCACGCCGCCGGAGTGCACGATGACGCCCGGGACGGGCTGCTGCACGTCGCGGATCTCCACCACCGCGCCGGACTCCAGCCGGATCCGGCCGTGGTCGGCGAGCTGGCCGCCGCCCTCGGCGTAGAACGGGGTGCGGTCGAGGATGATCTCGACCTCGTCGCCCTCGGAGGCGGCCGGCGCCGGAACGCCGTCCACCAGCAGGCCGACCACGGAGGCCTCGCCCTCGGTGAGGCTGTAGCCGGTGAAGACGCTCGCGCCGGACTTGTCGGCGACCTCGCGGTACGCGGCGACGTCGGCGTGGCCCATCTTCTTGGCCTTGGCGTCCGCCTTGGCGCGGTCCCGCTGCTCCTGCATCAGGCGGCGGAAGCCGGCCTCGTCGACCTGGAGGCCCTGCTCCTCGGCCATCTCCAGGGTGAGGTCGATCGGGAAGCCGTACGTGTCGTGCAGCTTGAACGCCTGCTCGCCGGAGAGCACCACGCCGCCGGACTGCTTGGTCTCGGTGACCGCGACGTCCAGCAGGTTGGTGCCGGCCTTCAGGGTCTGGAGGAAGGCCGCCTCCTCGCCGATGACGACCGTCTCGATGCGCTTGCGGTCGCTCTCCAGCTCGGGGTACTGCGGGGCCATCGCCTTGATGGCGACGTCGATGAGCTCCTTGGCCACCGGCTCGGTGGCGCCCAGCAGCCGCATGTTGCGGATGGCGCGGCGCAGGATGCGGCGCAGCACGTAGCCGCGGCCCTCGTTGCCGGGGGTGACGCCGTCGCCGACCAGCATCAGCGCGGTGCGGATGTGGTCGGTGACCACGCGCAGCGAGACGTCCGACTTGTGGTCGGCGCCGTAGGTGTGGCCGGTGAGCTCGGCGGCGCGGTCGAGGATCATCCGGCTGGTGTCGATCTCGAAGAGGTTGTCGACGCCCTGCAGGATGGCGGCGAGGCGCTCCAGGCCGAGGCCGGTGTCGATGTTCTTGCTCGGCAGGTCGCCGAGGATCTCGAAGCCGTCCTTGCCGTCGCCGTGGCCGCGCTCGTACTGCATGAAGACCAGGTTCCAGATCTCCAGGTAGCGCTCGCCGTTGACCGCCGGGCCGCCCTCCTCGCCGTACGCGGGGCCGCGGTCGTAGTTGATCTCCGAGCACGGGCCGCACGGGCCGGGCACGCCCATCGACCAGAAGTTGTCCTTCATGCCGAGGCGCTGGATGCGCTCGGAGGGCACGCCGATGACGTCGCGCCAGATCTGCTCGGCCTCGTCGTCGTCCTTGTAGACGGTGATCCAGAGCTTCTCCTTCTCCAGGCCGTAGCCACCGTCCGCGACGGGAGTGGTGAGCAGCTCCCAGGCGAACTTGATGGCTCCTTCCTTGAAGTAGTCACCGAAGGAGAAGTTGCCGCACATCTGGAAGAAGGAGCCGTGCCGGGTGGTCTTCCCGACCTCCTCGATGTCCAGGGTGCGCACGCACTTCTGGACGCTGGTGGCGCGCGAGAACTGCGGCTTGACCTCGCCCAGGAAGTAGGGCTTGAACGGCACCATGCCGGCGTTGACGAGCAGCAGGGTGGGGTCGTCGGCGACCAGGGACGCCGACGGAACGACGGTGTGGCCGCGCTCCTCGAAGAAGCGCAGCCAGCGGCGGCGGATCTCAGCCGACTCCATTAGTGGTCCTTCCGGTTCGTTCCGCCCCGCGGCAGGGCTCGGCGGGGCGTTTCTTCCATGGTCTGTGGGGTGGTGCGGGCACTGCCGTCGGGCAGGGCGCGGGCGGGGGGCAGGGCGGCGGCCGGACGACCGGGCGCCGCCGAGATAGCTCGGTACTGCGGCTCGCCACGCAGGACCGGGCGGGTGCTCCGGGGCTCGACCACGGCGGTGCCGTGCAGTCCGAGGTCCTCCTTCAGCTGCTCCTCGCGCTCGGCCATGCCGGAGCGCACGTCCTGGGCGAACTGCTTGGCGAGGTCGCCCAGGTGCAGCGCACCGCGCGCGGCGGTGCCGGAGAGGCTGTCCGGGGTGAGCCGCTGCACCGCGTCGTTGGCCTTGTTCATGGCCCACACGGCGGCGCCGGCGCCGACCGCCATCCAGAAGATCCGTGCCATGCCGTCAGCCCCTCACCGCACGCCGGACCCGGGAGAGGAAGCCGCCCCTGGGCGCGGTCGCGGCGCGCACCTCGGCCCGGATCAGCCGCGCCAGCTCGTCGCGCTCGTTGGCCTGCAGCGGCACGTTCGGCAGGGCGCCCTGCTGCTTGGCGACGGCCTTGCGGACGCCGTAGCTGAACGCGGCGACCTTCATCAGCGGTCCGCCCAGCGTGGCGGCGGCGGTGGACGACAGTGCCTTGGCGTTGGCGGCGGCGTCCTGCACGTTGGCGGTGATCTCGTCCACCCGGTCCAGCTGCTCGTTGGCGCTGCGCACGGCGGCGCCGGCCTCGGTCAGCAGGGGCACGGCCTGTTCGGTGACGGCGGAGACCAGGACGGTGGCCTCCTTCAGCACCTGGGAGAGCCGGACCAGCACCACGGCGAGCAGGGTGACCAGGACCGCCCAGAACACGGCGACGAGCAAGCCGGCCAGCTCTCCCACGGACACTCTGCGCGCTCCTCGCCTTGTTGCTCTTCAGGGGAACCCTATCGCGCCGACGCCCGCTTTCCGGACCGGGTCACGGCCGTGGCCTCGTCCGGGTGTGCGAACCGCGCGCGTAACCTACCGGCCGGTCACCTCGTTCTGCCTGGCGGGCCGTCGGGCCGTACGGCCCGACGCACGTCCGGACCGCCGCGGTCCGGGCACGGGACGACGGGGAGCAGCGCGTGGCCGGCGACTGGACAGCAGAGCCCGCGGCGTGGCCGCGCGAGCCGGAGCCCGGCCGGCTGCCGGCCGAGGTGACCGGCTTCGTCGGGCGGCGGCGGGAACTGGCCGAGCTGGCGGGCCTGCTCGCCGCGGCCCGGCTGGTGACGGTGACCGGGCCCGGCGGGGTCGGCAAGAGCAGGCTCGCGCTGCGGGCGGCGGCCCGGGCGGCCGGGGCGTTCCCGGACGGCACCTGGCTGGTGGACGTCGCCCCCGTGCAGGACCCGCTGCTGCTCGGCCACGCCGTCCTGGAGGCCCTGCGGCTGACCGACGGCACCGCCCGTCCGCCGCTGGACGTGCTGGGCGAGCACCTGGCGGGGCGCCGCCTGCTGCTGGTGCTGGACGGCTGCGAGCACCTGGTGGAGGCCTGCGCCGAGCTGACCGACGCGCTGCTGCGGGCGCTGCCCGGCCTGCGGGTGCTGGCCACCAGCCGCGCCGCCCTGCGGGCCTCGGGCGAGCATCTGCTGACGCTGGCGCCGCTGCCGGTCGGCCCGCTGCCCGCCCAGCGGGTGGCCCCGGGCCCGCTGCCGGACGCGGTGCGGCTGTTCGCCGACCGGGCCCGGGCCGTGCTGCCGTCCTTCGAGGTGACGGAGGCGAACGCGGAGGCCGTCGGCCTGCTCTGCCGCCGGCTGGACGGCATTCCGCTGGCCGTGGAGCTGGCCGCCGGGCGGCTGCGGGCGCTGTCGGTGGAGCAGATCACGGCCCGGCTGGACGACCGCTTCCGGCTGCTCACCGGCGGCTCCCGGACGGCCCTGCCGAGGCACCGGACGCTGCGCACCACGATCGGCTGGAGCCATGAGCTGTGCACAGTGCAGGAACGTTTACTCTGGGCCCGCCTGTCGGTCTTCGCCGGCGGTTTCGACCTGGAGGCCGCCGAGTACGTCTGCGCCGGCGAGGGCATCGAGCCCGAGGAGGTGCTCGACCTGCTCGACGAACTCGTCGCCAAGTCCGTGGTGCTGCGCGAGGAGAGCGGGTTCGGCGTCCGCTTCCGGCTGCTGGACACCCTGCGCGAGTACGGCGGCCACTGGCTGCGCGCCGCCGGCGAGGAGCCGCGGCTGCTGCGCCGCCACCGCGACTGGTACCTGGGCGTCGCCACCTGGGGCGAGGTCGAGTGGTTCGGCCCCCGGCAGCCCGAGACCGCCGAGCGCACCCGGCTCGCCCACACCAACTTCCGCGCCGCGCTGGAGTTCTGCCTCGCCGAGCCCGGCGAGGAGCAGCTCGCCCTGCTGCTGGCCGGCACCCTCTGGTTCTACTGGGTCGGCTGCGGCCACCTCGGCGAGGGCCGGCACTGGCTGGACCGCGCGCTCGCCCTGGACCGCGAACCCACCGAGGCCCGGGCCAAGGCCCTGTGGGTGACCGGCTACATGGCCACCCTCCAGGGCGACCTCGGCACCGCCCGGCCCGCCCTGGAGGAGTGCCGCCGCCAGGCCCTGGAAACCGGCGACGACCGGGCCCTCGCCTACGCCGTCCACCGCCAGGGCTGCGCCGCCCTGATCGGCGACGACCCGGCGCGCGCCGCCGAGCTGTTCGAGGAGGCGCTCTGGCACTACCGGACCATCGGCGAGCTCAACAGCAACGTGGTGATGGCGATGATCGAGCTGGGCCTCGCCTACCTGTTCCAGGGGGAGCCGGACAGCGGCGAGCTCTGGTTCGGGCAGGCCCGCGAGGTCTGTGAGGAGCACGGCGAGAAGTGGGCCTACGCCTACGTGCTGTACGCGACGGCGTACTCCCACTACCTGGCCGGCGAGGTCCGGCCGGCCCGCGCCCTGGCCCGCGAGTGCGTCCGGCTGAACCACCACTTCCGCGACCTGCTCGGCATCGTGCTGGGCATCGACCTGCTGGCGCTGCTGGAGACCGAACCGGCCGGCCCCGGCGAGTCGGCCGACCTGTGCGAGGCCCGGGTGCTCCAGGGCGCCGCGCACCGGATCTGGCGCGCGGTCGGCAATCCGTTCATGGGCTCGCGCTCCTTCTTCGGCACCCACCAGGAGTGCGCCGAGCGGGCCCGGGCCGGGCTCAGCGAGCAGGAGTACGAGGAGTGCTACCGGGCGGGCGCGCGGCTGGACCTGGACGCCGCCGTCTGCCGGGCGCTCGGCGACGGGGGCGCGCCGGGCGGCCCGGCGCGGGGCCCCGGCCCCTTCTCGGTGCCGCCCGCTCCCGCGACCGCGCCGGCCCGGAATAGCTGAAGCTTGCGGATTGCTTGAGGAGGCAAGGATCCGCCCGGAAGGAGCACCATGGCCATCCACGACGAGTACCGCCTCGCGAACTTCTACTTCGAGTCCAAGGCGTACACCGACGCCGCCCGCATGCTCGAAGGCGTGCTGGCCGAGGAGCCGGCCAACCTCTCCGTCCGGCTGCTGCTGGCCCGCAGCTACTTCCACTCCGCCCAGCTCGGCCGCGCCGAGGCCGAGCTGCGCCGGATCCTCGACCTCGACCCGGCCGAGGACTACGCCCGGCTGATGCTCGGCCGCACCCTGGAGCGCCAGGGCCGCGCCGAGGAGGCCCGCCCGCACCTGCGGCTGGCCGCCGCGATGACCGGCGAGACCGTCTGACGGCGTCGACCGTCGGCCGTCGGCCGTCCACTGTGCCGGCCGGACGCTGTCGGCCGGACGCAGCGAACCCCCGCCGCCTCGAAGGGCGACGGGGGTTCGCTGTGGTTTCGCGGTCTGCGGAACCGAGCGCGGGTCAGCGCGAGTAGTACTCGACGACCAGCTGCTCGTCACAGATCACCGGGACCTCCTTGCGCTGCGGCGCACGGTCCAGGCGGAAGGCCAGGGCCTTCAGGTTGACCTCAAGGTACTTCGGGGTCTGGCCCTCACCCGCGTAGCCACCCTCACGGGCGACCTGGAAGGGGACCTTCTCCTTGGAACGCTCGCGGACGGTGACCACGTAGCCCGGCTTCATCTGGAACGACGGCTTGTTGACCTTGCCACCGTTGACCTCGATGTGGCCGTGGACGACCATCTGGCGGGCCTGGTAGATGGTGCGGGCGATGCCCGAACGCAGCACCAGCGAGTCCAGACGGGTCTCCAGCTCGGCGACGAGCGCCTCACCGGTCTTGCCCTCGGCCTTCTTCGCGCGGTCGAACGCGCGCGACAGCTGCTTCTCGCTCAGGTCGTACTGGGCGCGAAGACGCTGCTTCTCCAGCAGACGGACCTTGTAGTCCGAGTTCTGCTTGCGGCCACGGCCGTGCTGGCCGGGCGGGTACGGGCGGGCCTCGAAGTACTTGACGGACTTCGGGGTCAGCGGCACGCCGAGCGCACGCGCGATCTTGACCTTGGGACGCTTCTGGTTCGCCATGAACCAAACCTTCCTTGCTTACGAATACGGCTTTCACCAGGTGTTGACGGAGGTCGCATGTCGCGACCCGGAGAAAACCCCGCCGCCTGCGCGAAGGGATCAGCCGCTCTCCGGAGCCGGGCACGAGAAGTGCTGGTCACACGAAGGGCCCGGGGAACCGGGCCGTCCGCGACACCGAAACGGTGCGCGACGCTCCTGGTGCGGGCCTCCCGAAGGAGGCCTACGGCCGAAGTCCCGCTGGTGCGGCCGGTCGGTGGGGTCTCCCCCGCCGCCGTCCCGGGACATGGCACTCCGACCGAGTATACCCGTGGATCACTCGCCCTTTTCCCCGGGCTGCTCCGCCGCCTTCTCGGCCTTCTTCTCCGCCCGGCGCTCCCCCCGCAGCCGCCCGCGCGTCCACTCCACGGTGTCCGCGTACCGGACCTCGCCGCCGCGCCGGTTCGGCTGGTAGTACTCCCGCCCGTGCACCGAGTCCGGCGCGTACTGCTGGGCCGCGATGCCCTCCGGCAGGTCGTGCGGGTACTGGTAGCCCTTGCCGTGCCCGAGCTTGCCCGCCCCGCCGTAGTGCGAGTCCCGCAGGTGCGGCGGGACGGCGCCGGCCAGCCCCTGCCGGACGTCCGCCAGCGCCGCGTCGATCGCCAGGTAGGCCGAGTTGGACTTCGGCGCCAGGGCCAGCGCGATCGCCGCCTGGGAGAGGATGATCCGGGCCTCCGGGAAGCCGATCAGGGCCACCGCCTGGGCCGCGGCCACCGCCGTCTGCAGCGCCGTGTGGTCGGCCAGGCCGACGTCCTCGCTGGCGGAGATCATCAGCCGCCGGGCGATGAACCGCGGGTCCTCCCCCGCCTCGATCATCCGGGCCAGGTAGTGCAGGGTGGCGTCCACGTCGCTGCCGCGGATCGACTTGATCAGCGCGCTGGCCACGTCGTAGTGCTGGTCGCCGTCCTTGTCGTAGCGCACCGCGGCCTGGTTGACGGCCGTCTCGGTGGTGGCCAGCGTGATGCTCGCCTCGCCCTTCTCCAGCGCCGCCCCGGCCGCCGCCTCCAGCGTGGTGAGCGCCCGCCGGGCGTCACCGCCGGCCAGGCGCACCAGGTGGTCCTCGGCCTCCGCGGTCAGCTCCAGCGCGCCCTCCAGCCCGCGCTCGTCGGCCACCGCGCGGCGCAGCAGCGACCGGACGTCGTCGTCGGTCAGCGACTCCAGGGTGAGCAGCAGCGAGCGGGAGAGCAGCGGGGAGATCACCGAGAAGTACGGGTTCTCGGTGGTCGCCGCGATCAGGGTGACCCAGCGGTTCTCCACGGCCGGCAGCAGTGAGTCCTGCTGGGCCTTGGAGAAGCGGTGGATCTCGTCCAGGAAGAGCACCGTCTCCCGGCCGGACATGCCGACCGCGCGCCGGGCGCCGTCGATCACCGCCCGCACCTCCTTGACCCCGGCGGTGATCGCGGACAGTTCGACGAAGCGGCCCTCCACGGCCTGGCTGATCACGTGCGCGAGGGTGGTCTTGCCGGTGCCGGGCGGCCCCCAGAGGATCACCGAGCTGGTGGCCGCCGGGCCGCGCGAGTTCGCCACCAGGCGCCGCAGCGGCGAGCCGGGCTTGAGCAGCTGCCGCTGCCCGGCCACCTCGTCCAGGGTGCGCGGGCGCATCCGTACGGCCAGCGGCGCCCGGCCGGGCTCCCTGGTCTGGCGTTCCTCGGCGGCAGCGGTGAAGAGGTCCGGTTCGTCCACACCGGAAGCCTAGTTCAGCCCACCGACGCTACCGCCCGGCCTGCGTCGGGCGGTCCAGCAGCACCACGTCGAACTCCTCCAGCGACCGCAGGGTGCCGCCCAGCGCGGCCAGCGCCTGCGCCCGGGAGTCGGCCGCCGGACCCCGCGAGGCCTCGAAGCCCTCCTGGTCGGCGTAGATCGCGCCCACGGTCAGCCGGCCGGTCGCGCGGTCGGCCAGCATCGCGGCCGTCACGAACCCGTCCGTCTTCCCCAGCACCGGCAGCACCCGGTCCCGGAAGACCTGGGCGGCCTCGTCCGTCCTGGCCGGGTCGACCTCGCTGCGCGTCAGCCGGAACCCGCCGCCGGGTCCGGCTTCGCCGGGCGGGGCCGTCACCAGGGCCTCCCAGACGTCGATGGTCACGGTGCCGCCCAGCGGGGCCAGCAGCTCGCCGCGCCGCTGCGCCAGCGCCGCGTCGCTGTCGCGCTCGGCCTCGGCGGACTCCCACCACGAGCCCATCGTGATCTTGCCGAGGGCCCGGTCGGTGAACAGTCCGTAGCCGCGGTACCCGGGCCGGGCGGTCAGCAGCACGAGGGCCTCGGTGCGGAACCTGTCGAGGGTCTGCTCGATCCGGTCCGGGTGACCGGTCGCGTAGACGGTACGAACGAACATGAGCGCGCCTCCTGTGGACGCCCGGGCGCCACACGGGGCCGTTCTCATGAGCAGCGCCCGGCGGGCCCCGTCTACTCCAGTCTGGCAGCGTGGTCCGGAACGTACTTCTGCAGGTCGCGCGGGGGCCGCTGGTAGCCGCGCGGCGACGGGCGGGGCGGCAGCTCGATCCGGGGCGGGGCGACCTCGTGGTAGGGCACGGAGGCGAGCAGGTGGGCGATCATGTTGATCCGGGCCCGCCGCTTGTCGTCGCTCTCCACCACGTGCCAGGGCGACTGCGGGACGTCGGTGTGGACGAACATCTCGTCCTTGGCCCGCGAGTAGTCCTCCCAGTGGGTGATCGACTCCACGTCCATCGGGGAGAGCTTCCAGCGCTTCATCGGGTCCTCCAGCCGCTCCCGGAACCGCCGCTCCTGCTCGGTGTCGCTCACCGAGAACCAGTACTTGCGCAGCAGGACACCCGCCTCGATCAGCATCCGCTCGAAGGTCGGGCACTGGTGCAGGAACTGCCAGTACTCCTCGTCGGTGCAGAAGCCCATCACCCGCTCGACCCCGGCCCGGTTGTACCAGCTGCGGTCGAACAGCACGATCTCCCCGGCCGCCGGGAGGTGTTCGACGTACCGCTGGAAGTACCACTGGGTCTTCTGCCGCTCGGTCGGGGTGGGAAGCGCCGCGACCCGGGCGATCCGCGGGTTCAGGTACTCCGTCACCCGCTTGATCGCTCCGCCCTTGCCGGCCGCGTCCCGCCCCTCGAAGACCACCACCAGGCGGGCGCCCTCGACCCGCACCCACTCCTGGAGCTTCACCAGCTCGTGCTGCAGCCGCAGCAGCTCCCGCTCGTACGGCTTCTTCGCCAGTCGTCCCGGCTTCGCGGTCCGCTGCTCGCCCACCTCGGATCCTCCGTCCAGCTGCTGCTGATGACCCTTCACCGTAGGCGCAGAACGGCGGCCCCGCAGGTCGGAGCGAGGGAACGGACGGGCTACACGGCGACGAAGGGCTCCGGGTAGCGGCACAGCCCGCGCGGGCCGCCGTCGTAGGCCGCCAGCGGCAGCACCTGGAAGTACGCGTCCGGCACCTCGAAGGGGCCGGTGACCTCGTGCCGCCCGGCCGGGATGAAGCCGAACCGCCCGTAGTACCCCGGGTCGCCGAGCACGACCACCAGCTTCTCCCCCGCCTCCTCGGCGGCCGACAGCGCGGCCCGGACGACGAGCTCGCCGACGCCCTGGCGCTGCCACTCGGGCGCGACCGCGACCGGCGCGAGCGCCAGCGCGTCACCGGTGCCGCCGCCGTCGCCGACCCGCAGCCGGGTCAGCAGGGCGTGCCCCACCACCAGGCCCGCGTCGTCCACCGCGACCAGTGACAGCCCGGGCAGCCAGGCGGGATCGCGCCGCAGCGCGTCCACCAGGTCCGCCTCGTCCGGGCCGGGGAACGCGGCCATGTGGACGCGTCTGGTCGCCGGGGCGTCCTCCGGACATTCGACTCTCGTGGTGACCTGCATGAGTCAACCCTCCCTGTGTCACACGACGTTGTGGACCGGCCCCGGACGGAGGACCGTCCGGGGCCGTTGCAGGTTAGCGTGGATGACGGAGCGTCAGCTCTTGGGCTGGGCCTCGGACTTGGCGTCCTCACGGACCTTCGGCTGGGCGTCCACGCCGGCCTCGCGGCGCTGCGCCGGGGTGATCGGGGTCGGAGCGCCGGTCAGCGGGTCACCACCGGTGGACGTCTTCGGGAAGGCGATGACGTCGCGGATGGTGTCGTAGCCGCCGAGCAGCGTGACGATCCGGTCGAGGCCGAAGGCGACCCCGCCGTGCGGCGGCGGGCCGTAGTTGAAGGCGTCCAGCAGGAAGCCGAACTGCGAGGCCGCCTCCTCCTCGGAGAGGCCGATCGCGTCGAACGCCCGCTTCTGGACGTCCCGCTGGTGGATACGGATCGAACCGCCGCCCAGCTCCGAGCCGTTGAGGACCAGGTCGTAGGCGTTGGACAGGGCCGAGCCCGGGTCGGTGTCGAAGCTGTCCAGCGACTCCGGGGTCGGGGCGGTGAACGGGTGGTGCACCGCGTGCCAGCCCTGGAACTGGCCCTTGTCGTCCTCGATCGGCTCGAACATCGGGAAGTCGACGACCCAGAGGAAGGCCCACTTGGACTCGTCGATCAGCCCGCAGCGGCGGCCGATCTCCAGGCGGGCGGCGCCCAGCAGCTCCTGCGAGGCGCGCTCCTTGCCGGCCGCGAAGAAGACCGCGTCGCCGTTCTTGGCGCCGGCCGCGGCGGCGAGGCCGGCCAGGTGCTCCTCGGAGAGGTTCTTGGCGACCGGGCCGCGCAGCTCGCCGGTCTCGGCGTCGATCAGCACGTAGGCCAGGCCCTTGGCGCCGCGCGCCTTGGCCCAGTCCTGCCAGGCGTCCAGCTGCTTGCGCGGCTGCGAGGCGCCGCCCGGCATGACCACGGCGCCGACGTACGGGGCCTGGAAGACACGGAACTCGGTGCCCTTGAAGTACTCGGTGAGGTCGGTGAGTTCCTGGCCGAAGCGGACGTCCGGCTTGTCGGAGCCGTAGCGGCCCATGGCGTCCGCGTAGGTCATCCGCGGCAGCGGGTTGGGGATCTCGTAGCCGTGGACCTCGCGCCAGATGGCGCCGACGATCTTCTCGCCGAGGGCCAGGATGTCCTCCTGGTCGACGAAGGAGGCCTCGATGTCCAGCTGGGTGAACTCCGGCTGCCGGTCGGCGCGGAAGTCCTCGTCGCGGAAGCAGCGGGCGATCTGGTAGTAGCGCTCCATGCCGGCCACCATCAGCAGCTGCTTGAACAGCTGGGGCGACTGCGGCAGCGCGTACCAGTGGCCGGGCTGCAGGCGGACCGGGACGAGGAAGTCGCGGGCGCCCTCGGGGGTCGAGCGGGTGAGGTACGGCGTCTCGATGTCGAGGAAGTCGTTCTCCTCCATCACCCGGCGGATGATGTTGTTGACCTTGGAGCGCAGCCGCAGGCCCTTGGCCGGGCCCTCGCGGCGCAGGTCCAGGTAGCGGTAGCGCAGCCGGACCTCCTCGTTGACCGTGCCGGGCTCGTACTCGGCGACCGGGAACGGCAGCGGGGCGGCCTCGGAGAGCACCTCGATGTCGCTGACGACGACCTCGACGGCGCCGGTCGGGATGTCCGGGTTCTCGTTGCCCTCGGGGCGGACCCGGACGTCGCCGACGACCTTGACGCAGTACTCGGCGCGCAGTCCGTGCACCGAGTCGAGGTCGCGGACCACGATCTGCACGGTGCCGGAGGCGTCGCGCAGGTCGATGAAGGCGACGCCGCCGTGGTCGCGGCGGCGGGCGACCCAGCCGGCCAGGGTGACGGTGGTGCCTGCGTGCTCCGGGCGGAGCGTGCCCGCGTCGTGCGTGCGGATCACAGCTGCTTCTCCTTCAGGGTGGTGACGAGTGCGTCGAGGGCGACGGGTGTCTGCTCTCCGGTGCTCATGTCCTTGAGCTGGACGACGCCCTCGGCGAGGTCCCGGTCACCGGCGATCAGGGCGAAGCGGGCGCCGGACCGGTCGGCGGACTTCATGGCGTTCTTGATGCTCTTGACGCCGAAGGCGAGGTCGGTGGCCACGCCGGCCCGGCGCAGCTCGACCACCTTGGCGAACAGGACGTTCTTGGCCTCCTCGCCGAGCGCGACGGCGTAGACGGCGGTGGCGGCCGGCAGGTCGAGGTCGACGCCCTCGGCCTCCAGCGCCAGGTACGTGCGGTCCACGCCGAGCGCCCAGCCGACGGACGGCAGCGCCGGGCCGCCGATCATCTCGGACAGGCCGTCGTAGCGGCCGCCGCCGCCGATCGCGGACTGGGCGCCGAGGCCGTTGTGCACGAACTCGAAGGTGGTGCGGGTGTAGTAGTCCAGGCCGCGGACCAGCTTCGGGTCGTCGACGAAGGCGACGCCGTTGGCGGTGAGCAGCTCGCGCACCTTCTCGTCGTACGCCTTGCACTCCTCGCACAGGAAGTCGCGCAGCATCGGGGCGGCGACCAGCTGCTCCTGCACCGACTCGCGCTTGTCGTCCAGGACGCGCAGCGGGTTGATCTCGGCCCGGCGGCGGGTGTCCTCGTCCAGGTCCAGACCGGCGAGGAACTCGATCAGGGCGGCACGGTAGACCGGGCGGCACTGCTTGTCGCCGAGGCTGTTGAGCAGCAGCGAGTAGTTGCTCAGGCCCAGCGAGCGGAAGGCGTCGTCGGCCAGGATGATCAGCTCGGCGTCCAGCGCCGGGTCCTCGGCCCCGATCGCCTCGGCGCCGACCTGGGAGAACTGGCGGTAGCGGCCCTTCTGGGCGCGCTCGTAGCGGTAGTACGAGCCGGAGTACCAGAGCTTGACCGGCAGGTTGCCCTGCTTGTGCAGGTTGGCCTGGAGCGCGGCGCGCAGCACCGAGGCGGTGCCCTCCGGGCGCAGCGCGAGTTCGTCACCGCCCTTGGTGGTGAGGGTGTACATCTCCTTGGAGACGATGTCGGTGGACTCGCCGACGCCGCGCGAGAACAGCTTCACGTCCTCGAAGACCGGGGTCTCGACGTAGCCGTAACCGGCTCGGCGGGCGGGCGCGGCGATGCGCTCGCGGACCGCCAGGAAGGTCGCGGAGCTGGGGGGCAGCAGGTCGTAGGTGCCCTTGGGGGCGGTGAAGGTGCTCAACTTCTCTTCCGTCACATTCCTCGTCGCGGGACAGCCGGGGCGCCGGCCGCCCCCGCTGCCTGTCGGAGGTAGGGGTTGGTGGCGCGCTCGCGGCCGATGGTGGTCTGACCGCCGTGGCCGGAGAGGACCACGGTGGAGTCGTCGAGGGGCAGGCACACCCGGGCCAGCGAGCGCATGATCGCTTCGCCGTCCCCACCCGGGAGGTCGGTACGCCCGATGGAGCCGGCGAACAGCAGGTCGCCCGAGAACAGCACCGGGGGGAGGTCCTCGGCACCGGGCGTCCGGAAGGTCACCGACCCCCCGGTATGGCCCGGGGCGTGGTCCACGGTGAGCTGCAGGCCGGCCAGCTCCAGCACGCTGCCGTCGGTGAGCTCGCGCACGTCGTCGGGCTCCCCGACGGTGATCTCGCCCATCAGCTGGGTGCCCAGGGAGCGGCCGAGCGACTTCTCCGGGTCGGACATCATGTACCGGTCCTCGGGGTGAATCCAGGCCGGGACGCCGCGGGCGCCGCAGACCGGGACCACCGAGGCGACGTGGTCGATGTGGCCGTGGGTGAGCAGCACGGCGACGGGCTTGAGCCGGTGCTCACGGACGAGCTCCTCGACGCCGCGGGCGGCCTGGTGGCCGGGGTCGACGATGACGCACTCCTCGCCCGCCGCCGGCGCGACCAGGTAGCAGTTGGTGCCCCAGGCTCCAGCGGGGAATCCGGCGATGAACACGCGCGTCCTTCGGGTCTGTGCGGCGGGGGCTGCGGTGGCTACCAGTGGTGATGACGTAGATGACGTAAGGGAAGCCTACCGGCGGTCCGGGTCCGGTTGCGAACCAGATCCGCGGTGAACGGCTCGCCCGCCGACGCGTTCACCGCGTTCTTAGGGCCCGGTCCCTACACTTGGCCGCCGATGGATGCGATGATCCGCTCCGGAACCATCCACTTTCCCCGCACATGCTCAGGAGACACGGCCGGTGGTCAGCAGCGAACAGCGGCGGCGGCAGCTCGCCCGCGAGAAGTACGAGCGCCAGATGCAGCGCCGCGCCGAGGCGGCGTCCGCCCGCAGGCGCCGCAACACGATCCTGGGCGCCTCGCTCGCGGTCGTGGTGCTGGCCGGCGGCGGCACCCTGTTCGCCACCGGCGCGTTCAGCTCGGACGACAAGGACAAGAGCGCCTCGGCCGCCTCCTCGGCCCAGGCCGCGCCGACCCAGGCCGCACCGACCGCCGCGCCGACCCGCAAGCCGGTCGAGGGCTGCGCCACGCCGGCGCCGGGCTCGCCCAACGGCAAGCAGTTCAAGGCCGAGCCGGCCATGTCGATCGACCAGGGCGCCTCGTACACCATGGCGCTGGACACCAACTGCGGGAAGGTCACGGTCGCGCTGGACGCGGCCAAGGCCCCGCACACCGTGAACTCGTTCAACTTCCTGGCGGGCGAGCAGTTCTTCGACCACACCAAGTGCCACCGCCTGACCACCGACGGCATCTTCGTGCTCCAGTGCGGTGACCCGACCGCCAGCGCGACCGTGCCGGGCGGCACGGGCGGCCCCGGCTACAAGTTCGCGGACGAGAACCTGACCGGCGCGACCTACCCGGCGGGCACCGTGGCGATGGCCAACTCCGGCCCGGGAACCAACGGGAGCCAGTTCTTCCTGGTCTACAAGGACACCCAGCTCCCGCCGAACTACACCCCCTTCGGCAAGATCACCGGCGGCCTGGACGTGGTCCAGAAGATCGCCGCCGCGGGCACCCTGGAGGGCGCCCCGGACGGCCACCCGATGGCCGACGTCACCTTCAACTCGGTTACCGTGTCCAAGGGTTGACCGATCCCGGGGCCGTGAGCGGCGGGCGCACGAGGCGCTCCCGCCCGGCCCCGGACCGAAATCGCCCGGCCCGGATGCGGACAGCACCGGGCCTGGTCGCCTATGTTGGCGTTGTATAGGGTGCCCGCACCCGCCTGGCCGTCACCCTCGGCAGCAGGACACGGCGGACGGGGACGGCGGACTCATCGGTCCGCCGCACATCAACTGTGGACGACGGTCGCGCGCCGCCCCGGCGCGGGCGCGACGTCATGTGGAGGACGCGCTATGAGCAGCGACCCGTGGGGCCGTGTGGACGAGCAGGGCACGGTGTACGTCAGGACGGCCGACGGCGAACGCGTGGTCGGTTCCTGGCAGGCCGGCTCGCCCGAGGAGGCCCTCGCCTACTTCGAGCGCAAGTACCAGGGCATCGAGGTGGAGATCGGCCTGCTGGAGAAGCGGGTGCGCACCACCGACCTGGCCGCCAAGGACGCCCAGACCGCGCTGGAGCACCTCCGCGCACAGGTGACCGAGGGGCACGCGGTGGGCGACCTGGACGCGCTGGCCAAGCGGCTGGACGCGCTCGCCGGTGAGATCGAGAGCCGGCGGGAGGAGCGCAAGGCCGCCCGCGCCAAGGCCCAGGACGAGACCCGCGCCGCCAAGGAGGCCCTGGTCTCCGAGGCGGAGCAGCTCGCCGAGTCCACCCAGTGGCGGGAGGCCGGGGACCGGCTGCGCGCCCTGGTGGACACCTGGAAGGGCCTGCCGCGACTGGACCGCAAGAGCGACGACGAGCTGTGGCACCGCTTCTCGCACGCCCGCTCGGTCTTCTCCAAGCACCGCAAGGCGCACTTCGCGACGCTGGACGCCGAGCGCGAGCAGGCCCGGCAGACCAAGGAGGCGCTGGTCTCCGAGGCCGAGGCGCTGTCCTCGTCCACCGACTGGGGCTCCACCGCGGCCGCGTACCGCGACCTGATGGCGCGCTGGAAGGCCGCCGGACGGGCGCAGCGGGACGTCGAGGACGAGCTGTGGGCGCGGTTCCGCGGCGCGCAGGACGTCTTCTTCCAGGCCCGTTCCGCGGTGTTCAGCGAGCGGGACGCCGAGCAGGTGGAGAACCAGAAGCTCAAGGAGGCGCTGGCCACCGAGGCCGAGGCGATCCTGCCGATCACCGACCTGAAGGCCGCCAAGGCCGCGCTGCGCGAGATCAACGAGCGCTGGGAGGCCATCGGCCACGTGCCGCGCGACGCCCGTCCGAAGCTGGACGGCCGGCTGAACGCGGTCGAGCGGGCCATCCGCGAGGCCGAGGACGCCGAGTGGAAGCGCTCCAACCCGGAGGCCAAGGCCCGCGCGGCCGGCATGGTGGGCCTGTTCCAGGCGAAGGCCGACAAGATCCAGGCCGACCTGGACAAGGCCCGCGCGGCCGGCAACGCCGGCCGGGTCGCCAAGCTGGAGTCCGAGCTGGCCGGCGTGCGGACGCTGCTGGAGCAGGCGCACAAGAGCCAGGAGGAGTTCAGCGGCTGATCTTGGGCCGTGGAACGGTGAAGGCCCCCGGGGGATCCCCGGGGGCCTTCCTCATGCCGTGGTCACTTGCGGGCCGAGGTGACCCGGTAGACGTCGTAGACGCCCTCGACGCCGCGCACCGCCTTGAGCACGTGACCGAGGTGCTTCGGGTCGCCCATCTCGAAGGTGAAGCGGCTCATCGCCACCCGGTCCCGGGAGGTCTGGACCGCCGCCGACAGGATGTTGACGTGCTGGTCGGAGAGCACCCGGGTGACGTCCGAGAGCAGCCGGGAGCGGTCCAGCGCCTCGACCTGGATGGCCACCAGGAACACCGAGGACTGGGTGGCCGCCCACTCGACGTCGATCATGCGCTCGGGCTGCTGGCTCAGCGACTCGACGTTGACGCAGTCGGCGCGGTGCACCGAGACGCCGTTGCCACGGGTGACGAAGCCGACGATCGGGTCGCCCGGCACCGGGGTGCAGCAGCGGGACAGCTTGACCCAGACGTCCTCGACGCCCTTGACGATCACGCCCGGGTCGCCCTTGGCCCGGCGGCGCACCGCCCGGCGGTTGTCGTGGGTCGGGGTGGCCGTCTCGGCGAGGTCCTCGGTGGCGCCCTCCTCGCCGCCGAGCGCCTGGACCAGCTTCTGGACGATGTTCTGCGCGGCGACGTGGCCCTCGCCGATGGCGGCGTAGAGCGAGGAGATGTCGGGGTAGCGCATCTCGTGGGCCAGGGTGACCAGCGAGTCCCCGGTCAGGATCCGCTGGATCGGCAGGCCCTGCTTGCGCATCGCCCGGACGATCGCCTCCTTGCCGTGCTCGATCGCCTCCTCGCGGCGCTCCTTGGAGAACCAGGCGCGGATCTTGTTGCGGGCGCGCGGGGACTTGACGAAGCCCAGCCAGTCCCGGGACGGGCCGGCGTTCTCCGCCTTGGAGGTGAACACCTCGACGGTGTCGCCGTTCTCCAGGGTCGACTCCAGCGGCACCAGCCGCCCGTTGACCCGGGCCCCTATGGTCCGGTAACCGACCTCGGTGTGCACCGCGAAGGCGAAGTCGACCGGGGTGGCACCGGCCGGCAGCGCTATCACGTCGCCCTTGGGGGTGAAGACGAAGACCTCGTTGCTGGCCAGGTCGAAGCGCAGCGACTCCAGGAACTCGCCCGGGTCGGCGGTCTCCTTCTGCCAGTCCAGCAGCTGCCGCAGCCAGGCCATCTCGTTGACGGCGCCGGCCTTGTCGTCCTTGCGGACCTGGGTCGGGGTGTCGGTGCGGACCTTGGAGGCCCCGGCGACGGCGCGCTGCTTGTACTTCCAGTGCGCGGCGATGCCGTACTCGGCCCGCCGGTGCATGTCGAAGGTGCGGATCTGGAGTTCGACGGGCTTGCCGCCGGGACCGATCACCGTGGTGTGCAGCGACTGGTACATGTTGAACTTGGGCATCGCGATGTAGTCCTTGAACCGCCCCGGCACCGGGTTCCACCGCGCGTGGATGGTGCCCAGTGCCGCGTAGCAGTCGCGGACGGTGTCGACCAGGACCCGGATGCCCACCAGGTCGTAGATCTCCGCGAAGTCCCGGCCACGGACGATCATCTTCTGGTAGACCGAGTAGTAGTGCTTCGGCCGACCGGTGACGGAGGCGGTGATCCGGGCGCCGCGCAGGTCCGCCTGGACCTGGTCGATGACGGTCGCCAGGTACTCGTCCCGCTTGGGGGCGCGCTCGGCGACCAGCCGGACGATCTCGTCGTACATCTTGGGGTAGAGGATCGCGAAGGCGAGGTCCTCCAGCTCCCACTTGATGGTGTTCATGCCCAGCCGGTGCGCCAGCGGGGCGTAGATCTCCAGCGTCTCGCGGGCCTTCTTCTCCTGCTTCTCCCGCTTGAGGTAGCGCATGGTGCGCATGTTGTGCAGGCGGTCGGCCAGCTTGATCACCAGGACCCGCGGGTCCTTGGCCATCGCGACGACCATCTTGCGGACGGTCTCGGCCTGGGCGGCCTCGCCGAACTTGACCCGGTCCAGCTTGGTGACGCCGTCGACCAGCAGGGCCACCGAGTCGCCGAAGTCCTTGCGCAGGGTCTCCAGGCCGTAGTCGGTGTCCTCGACGGTGTCGTGCAGCAGCCCGGCCATCAGCGTCGGGGCGTCCATGCCGAGTTCGGCGAGGATGGTGGCGACGGCCAGCGGGTGGGTGATGTACGGGTCGCCGCTCTTGCGCTTCTGCCCGCGGTGCCACTTCTCGGCGACGGCGTAGGCGCGCTCGATGTCACGCAGCAGCGCCGGGTCGGCCTTGGGGTCGTTCGCCCGGATGGAGCGGAACAGCGGCTCCAGGACGGGGTTCAGCACGCTGGAGCGCTGGCCGCCCAGGCGGGCCAGCCGGGCGCGCATACCGCCGCCGGAGCCGGAGCCGCGACCGAGCGGGGCGGAGGGACGCGAGGAGGTCGGCGTCGGGCGTGCCGGGGTGGCCCCCGAGGGCGTGGGACGGTCTTCGGGGGTGGCCGCTGCGGCCGTGGGCACAACCTCGTCGGGCAAGGACACTCCTCGGGGCACCGGGGCCGACCCCTGCCGGGCCCGTGACGTCCGGGCACAACCGGGAGGGGATGAATCTTCATGGTACCGAGCCGGGCGGCCCGGTGTTCATCCGGCCGGGCCCGGGAACGGAAGGACGGCGGTCGGATGATCCGACCGCCGTCCTTCGAGCCCGTTGCGGAGCCCGTTGCGGAGCCCTTGGTGGAGCCCGTAGCGAGCCCCGGTGGAGCCCGTCCCTCAGACCGTGACCAGCGTCTCCAGCGGGGCGCCGCCCAGGTGCCCGGCCAGCCGCTCGCGGCCGTCCAGGAAGCCCAGCTCCATCAGCACCACGACGCCCGCCAGCTCGGCGCCGGCCTCCTTCACCAGGTCCAGCGAGGCACCGATGGTGCCGCCGGTGGCCAGCACGTCGTCCACCACCAGCACCCGCTCACCGGGCGCGAAGGCGTCGCACTGCACCTCCAGCGTCGCCGAGCCGTACTCCAGCTCGTACGAGCGCCGGAACACCTCGCCGGGCAGCTTGCCCTGCTTGCGGATCGGCACGAAACCGAGCCCGGCCGCGAAGGCCGCCGGGGCCGCCAGCACGAAGCCGCGCGCCTCCAGACCCACCACCTTGGTCACCCCGAGCTCCTTCGCCCGGTCCGCCAGCGCCCGGGTGAGGGCGCCGAAGGCCTCGGCGTCGGCGAGCAGCGGCGCGATGTCCTTGAACAGCACGCCCGGCTTCGGGTAGTCCGGGACGTCCCGGATCCGGCTGTTCAGCAGCTCGGCCAGTGCGGTGTCGGCGGTGGTCACGGTGGTGGGTTTCCTTCGGTTCGGGTTCAGCGCTTGGTGGACGGACGGCCCTTGGCACGCGTGGTGCCGGCCGACCTGCCGCGCTGACCGACCATACCCGCAGGCTGATCCTCGTCCGCCACCGCGTCCGTCACCGCCTCGCCCGAGGCCTCCGCCTTGGCGGCCGCGGCCCGGTGCTGCAGGACGCGCTTGCGCAGCGCCTTCATCTCCGGCTGCTCCTCCTTGAGCTGCGCCAGCAGCGGGGTGGCGACGCAGATCGAGGAGTAGGCGCCGGCCGCGAGGCCGATGAACAGCGCGAGCGAGATGTCGTTCAGGGTGCCGGCGCCCAGGAGGCCGCCACCGATGAACAGCAGCGCGGCGACCGGCAGCAGCGCCACCACGGTCGTGTTGAGCGAGCGCACCAGGGTCTGGTTGAGGCCCGCGTTGGCCGCCTCGCTGTAGGTGAGCCTGTTCTGCTTGGTGATCCCCTTGGTGTTCTCCTTCACGGTGTCGAAGACGACGACCGTGTCGTAGAGCGAGTACCCGAGGATGGTCAGGAAGCCGATCACCGTACCGGGGGTGACCTCGAAGCCGACCAGGGCGTAGACGCCGATGGTGATCAGGAGGTCGTGGATCAGGGCGACCAGGGCGGCCACCGCCATCCGCCACTCGAAGGCGATCGCCAGGTAGACCGTCACCAGGACCATGAAGATGATCAGGCCGGTGATCGCCTTGTCGGAGATCTGCTTGCCCCAGCTGGGGCCGATGACCTGGGCCTCGACGGTGTCCAGCGGCACGCCGATCTTCTCGGCGAGCTGGGAGCGGACCTCGTCGGAGCTCTTCGCCTCGTCGGTGCTGACCTGGATGCGGATCTTGTTGTTGTCGGTCGACTGCACCAGCGGGTGCGAGGAGACGACCTGGTCGGCCTTCTCCTGCGCCTGCGAGACCGTCAGGCCCGGCTTGGTCACGGTGTAGACCGAGCCGCCCTTGAACTCGATGCCCAGGTGCAGGCCCATGGCCAGGCCGATCGCCGCGACCAGCACGATCACACCGGAGATGGAGTACCAGAGCTTGCGGCGCCCGACGAAGTCGAAGCTGACCTCGCCCTGGTAGAGCCGGTGGCCCAGATTGGAGAAGCGTGACACGGTGTCAGGCCTCCTTCACGGCGGCAGAGGAGGGGCTACGGCGACGGCTGCTGCGCAGCGGCGGGCGGGCGCCCAGCCGCTTCGGGTCCAGGCCGGACCACGGGTGGCCGTCGGCGAAGAACTTGCGCCGGGCCAGCAGCGTGATCAGCGGCTTGGTGAAGAGGAAGATCACCACGACGTCGAGCGCGGTGGTCAGACCCAGGGTGAACGCGAAGCCCTGGACCTTGCCGACCGACACCACGTACAGCACCGCGGCACAGAGGAAGGACACGAAGTCCGAGACCAGGATGGTGCGCCGGGCGCGCGGCCAGGCCCGCTGGACCGCAGCGCGCAGCGGGGCACCCTCGCGGACCTCGTCGCGGATGCGCTCGAAGTAGACGATGAAGGAGTCGGCGGTGATGCCGATCGCGACGATCGCACCGCAGACCGCCGGCAGGTTCAGCGCGAAGCCGATCCCGCCGCCGAGCAGGCTCATGATCGAGTAGGTCAGGATCGCCGAGACGATCAGACCGGCGATCGAGACCAGGCCGAGGCCGCGGTAGTAGACCAGCGAGTAGGCGACGACCAGCAGCATGCCGATCGCGCCGGCCACCAGACCGGCCTTGAGCTGGTCGCTGCCCAGCGCCGGGGAGACGGTGGTGATGTCGCTCTTGGCGAACTCCAGCGGCAGGGCGCCGTAGCTCAGCACGTTGGACAGGTCCTGCGCCTCGGCCTGGCTGAAGCGGCCGGTGATGACCGCGCTGCCGCCCGGGATCGGGCCGTTGACCTGCGGGTGCGAGACGACCTGGTTGTCCAGCACGATGGCGAACTGGTTGTTCGGCGGGGTCTGGGTGGCCAGCTGGCCGGTGACCTTGGTGAAGGCGTCGGTGCCGGCGCCGTTGAACTGCAGCTGCACCTGCCAGCCGGCACCGGTCTGGGTGTCCAGGCTCGGCTGGGCCTTGGAGACGTCCGAGCCCTTCACGGCCACCGGGCCGAGGGCCAGCTTCTCGTAGTAGCCGTTCTCCGGCTTCTGGGAGCAGGCGACCATGGCCTTGTCCTCGGCGCCGGTCTGGGCCGCGCGGACCTCGGGCTTGGAGCAGTCCAGGTTCGCGAAGGCGGCCTGCAGCTCCGGCGGGACGGTGCCCTGGGTCATCGCGGCGCTCAGGTCGGCGGCGCTCGGCTGGGTGGCCTGGGCGCTCGGGGTGCCGGAGGCGGACGGGGCGGCCGAGCCGGACGGAGCGGTGCTCGCGCCCGTGGCGGCGGCGGACGGGGCGGCGGCGTCGGCGGCCAGCGCCTCACCGACGGAGCGGCCCTGCTTGGTGGCGCTCGCGGAGGCGCTCGGCGTGTGGCCGGCCGAGGAGCTCGCGCCGGCCGAGGCCGACGGGGTGGCGCTGCCCGAGGGGGCGGCACTCGGGCTGCCGGAGGCGCCGGCGGACGGGGTGCCGGTGGGCGCGGGGGCGGTGATGCCGCTGGGCGCCACGGCCAGGACCGGACGGAAGAACAGCTTCGCGGTGGTACCGACCTGGTCCGCCGCGTTCTGCCGGTCGCCGCCCTTGGGGATGTTCACGATGATCGTGTCCGAGCCCTGGGTCTGGACCTCCGCCTCGGAGACACCCATTCCGTTGACCCGGCGCTCGATGATCCCGGTGGCGATGTCCATGTTGGACTTGTTGACCGCCTTGGGATCGGTCGACTTCGCGGTCAGCGTGATGCTGGTGCCACCGGCGAGGTCGATACCGAGCCGGGGCTTGGTGTTGCCCGTCCCGAACATGAGGGCGACCAGTCCGACGGTGACGACCAGGATGAGGGCCAGCGCCCGCCCTGGGTAGCCGTCGCGCGGGCGCGACTTGGGTGTTGCCACCTTGCTCGTTTCTCCCTGTCCATGCCACCTCCCCGACCGGACCCCCGTCCGGCTCGTGGCGGGACGGGGGCATGGCGGTTCTGCGGCCCTGAGGTCCTGTGGGCTCGCGGCACTGCGCCGCGCGGACGGGCGGGTTGCCCGTCCGTACTACTTGCTCGCGGGAGCCCCGCCCTCGGCGTCGCCCTTCTCGGCACTGTCCTTGGTCAGCGACAGCGGCTTGTCCTCGGCCGGCGCGGCGTCGGCGACGTCCTCGGCCTCCGGCTCGGACAGCTCGTCGCCCTCGGGGCGACCGTTGATGATCGCGTCGTACTCCTGGGGTTCCAGGACGGCCGCGACGGCACTCTTCGTGAAGTGGGTGACCACGCCGGGAGCGATCTCCAGCTCGACGGTCTCGTCGTTGACCGCCTTCACCTGGGCGTACAGGCCGCCGATGGTGCGCACTCCCGCCCCGGGCTCCAGCGCCGTCTGCATCTGCTGCATCTGCGACTGGCGCTTCTTCTGCGACCGGAACATGAGCACGATCGCGATGATCGGGAGGAGAAGGATGATGAGGTTCACTGCAGCCAGGGTCCTTTACGGGCCGCCGGCCGGCGGCCTGTGTGGTATGGGTCGGCCCGTCAGGTGAGAGGGGCGGTCCGGCGGAGTCTAGGCGACCCCGAACTGATCGGACAACGCCAAGCATCGCATCCTGCCGCCGAAAGTGGCGACCCTCCGCCTGCACGGTTTCCCCGGACTTCCACCCCGGCACCTCCAAGGGGCGCGGCTCCGGGCCGGGCCGGGAACCGGAGGCCACCTCTCACCCGTTCGGCCCAGGCCGGTCAACTTCCGTCCGCCGGGAACAGCTCCGGCTGGGGCGGCGCGCTGCCGCGGGAGGTCTGGACCGGAGGGGTCATCCCCAGGTGTTGCCAGGCCGCGGCGGTGGCGATCCGCCCGCGCGGGGTGCGGGCGAGCAGGCCCTCGCGGACCAGGAAGGGCTCGGCGACCTCCTCGACCGTCTCGGCCTCCTCCCCCACGGCGACCGCGAGTGTCGACAAACCGACCGGCCCGCCGCCGAACAGCCGCAGCAGGGCGTCCAGCACCGCGCGGTCCAGCCGGTCCAGACCGCGGGCGTCCACCTCGTAGACGTCCAGCGCCTGGCCGGCGATCTCGGCGGTGACCACACCGTCGTGCCGGACCTGCGCGTAGTCGCGGACCCGGCGCAGCAGCCGGTTGGCGATGCGCGGGGTGCCGCGCGAGCGCCCGGCGATCTCGGCCGCGCCCGCCGGGTCTATCTCCACGTCCAGCAGCGAGGCCGAGCGGTGCACCACCCGCTGCAGCTCGGCCGGGGCGTAGAACTCCATGTGCCCGGTGAAGCCGAAGCGGTCCCGCAGCGGCGGCGGCAGCAGGCCGGCCCGGGTGGTGGCGCCGACCAGGGTGAACGGCGGCAGCTCCAGCGGGATGGCGGTGGCACCGGGGCCCTTGCCGACGATCACGTCGACCCGGAAGTCCTCCATCGCCATGTAGAGCATCTCCTCGGCCGGCCGGGACATCCGGTGGATCTCGTCGAGGAAGAGCACCTCCCCCTCGGTGAGCGAGGAGAGGATCGCCGCGAGGTCCCCCGCGTGCTGGATGGCCGGGCCGGAGGTGATCCGGATCGGGGCGCCCAGCTCGGCGGCGATGATCATGGACAGGGTGGTCTTGCCCAGCCCGGGCGGGCCGCTCAGCAGCACGTGGTCGGGCGCGCTGCCGCGCTTGCGCGCCGCCTGGAGGACCAGGGACAGCTGCTCGCGCACCCGCTCCTGGCCGATGAACTCGTCCAGCAGCTTGGGGCGCAGCGCGGCCTCCACCGCCTGGTCCTCGCCGTCGGCGGCGGCCGTGACCAGCCGGTCAGCGGGTTCCTCGTACATCCTCGCGGGCTCCAGGGGTCTCAGCGGTGTCGACGGTGTCCAGGGTGTCGACAGTGTCGACGGTGTCGACAAACGGACAGGTCGTCAGATGGGTTCAGCGGGCGCGGTTCAGGCCGCGCAGGGCGAGCCTGAGCAGCGCGCCGACGTCCGGTGTCTGCTGCGCCTCCGCCTCCGGGGTGACTGCCGCGACCGCCTCCTCCGCCTCGCGCGGGGCGTAGCCGAGGCCGGTCAGCGCGGAGTGCAGCTGCTCGCTCCACGGAGCCGGGCCGCTCGCGACCGGCTTCTGCGCGGGCACCGCGCCGTGCGGGGCGCCCAGCTTGTCCTTGTACTCCAGCAGTAGCTTGGCCGCCTTCGCCTTGCCGATGCCCGGCACCGCGACCAGCGCCTTCTCGTCCCCGTTCGCCACCGCGGCGCGCAGCGCGTCGGGGCTGTGCACGCCGAGGATCGCCTGGGCCAGCTTGGGGCCGACGCCCGGCGCGGCCTGGAGGATCTCGAACACCGCCCGCTCGTCGTCGTCCGCGAAGCCGAACAGGGTCAGCGAGTCCTCCCGGACCACCAGCGAGGTCGCCAGTCGGGCCGGCTCACCCAGCCGCAGGCCGGCCAGGGTGTTCGGGGTGCACTGGACGGCCATGCCGACCCCGCCCACCTCGACCACCGCGACTCCGGAGGCGATGGCCGCAACGGGTCCTTGCACGAAGGCGATCACCGGACAGTGCCTTTCACAGGAGAGGTGCCTTTCAGGGAAGCGGTCCTCGGCGGGGAGGTACGGGCGGCCTGGACGGCGGCCTGCAGCCGGTTGGTCGCCCCGCCGCGCCAGATGTGGCAGATCGCCAGCGCCAGCGCGTCGGCGGCGTCGGCGGGCTTGGGCGGGGCGTCCAGCCGCAGCAGGCGCTGCACCATGGCCGTGACCTGGGCCTTGTCCGCCCGGCCGGAGCCGGTGACGGCGGCCTTGACCTCGCTGGGGGTGTGCAGGGTGACGGGGATCCCGCGCCGGGTGGCGCAGAGCATCGCGACCGCGCTCGCCTGGGCGGTGCCCATCACCGTCCGCACGTTGTGCTGGGCGAAGACCCGCTCGACCGCGACCAGGTCGGGCCGGTGCTCGTCCAGCCAGCTCTCCAGGCCCTGCTCGACCAGCAGCAGCCGCTGCCCGATCTCGGCGTCGGCCGGCGTGCGCACCACGCCCACCCCGGCCATCCGCAACGGCCGCCCGGCAGCGCCCTCGACCACCCCGACCCCGCACCTGGTCAGTCCCGGGTCCACACCCAGCACCCGCACGTCACGCCCCGTCTCTCTCGGTGACCCGCCACTCGCCCCGAGGCGAACGACCTGCGAAGGCTACCGCCCGGGTACGACAGCCCCGCGGACGACACCGGCCCGGCGGTCCTGGGACCACCGGGCCGGGCAGTGAGTACGGTCACTCGCCGTCGATCGATCGAAGCCGTGCCTACTCGGCGTCGAGCTCCGCACCGACCTCGTCCGGGATGTCGAAGTTGGCGAAGACGTTCTGCACGTCGTCGCTGTCCTCCAGCGCGTCGATCAGCTTGAGGATCTTGCGGGCGCCGTCGACGTCCAGCTCGACCTGCATGCTCGGGAGGAAGTTGGCCTCGGCCGAGTCGTAGTCGACGCCGGCGTCGACCAGCGCGGTACGCACGTCGACCATCTTGGAGGCCTCGGAGACGATCTCGAAGGAGTCGCCGAGGTCGTTGATCTCCTCGGGGTCCTGGTCGAGGACGATCTCGAACAGCTTGTCCTCGTCCACGCCGTCCGCCTTGGGGACGATCACGACGCCCTTGCGGGTGAACAGGTAGGACACCGAGCCCGGGTCGGCCATCGAGCCGCCGTTGCGGGTCATCGCGACGCGCACGTCGGAGGCCGCGCGGTTGCGGTTGTCGGTGAGGCACTCGATCAGGACGGCGACACCGTTCGGGCCGTAGCCCTCGTACATGATGGTCTGGTAGTCGGCGCCGCCGGCCTCCAGACCGCCACCGCGCTTGACGGCGCGGTTGATGTTGTCGATCGGGACCGAGCTCTTCTTCGCCTTCTGGATGGCGTCGTAGAGGGTCGGGTTGCCCGCCGGGTCGGGACCGCCGGTGCGCGCCGCCACCTCGATGTTCTTGATCATCTTGGCGAAGAGCTTGCCGCGCTTGGCGTCGATCACGGCCTTCTTGTGCTTGGTGGTAGCCCACTTAGAGTGGCCGGACATCGCCAGCTCCTTTACGTCGCCAAATGGAAATGAAACAGCTGAGATCTTACCGGTGTCGTCACCGGTGGGGCACACACGGCCACGGGGGCCCTACTCGGCGGCGAGGTGCTCCTCGACCATCTTCACGAAGTAGGCGTGCACGCGGTGGTCGCCGGTGAGCTCCGGGTGGAACGAGGTGGCCAGCAGGTTGCCCTGGCGCACGGCCACGATCCGGCTCTCCGGCCCGTCCGCGCCGGGCAGTTCGGCCAGCACCTCGACGCCCGCGCCGACCGACTCGACCCAGGGGGCGCGGATGAAGACGCCGTGCACCGGCGCGTCGTCCAGACCCTTGAAGGCGATCCCGGACTCGAAGGACTCGTTCTGGCGGCCGAACGCGTTGCGGCGCACCGTCATGTCGATGCCGCCGACGCTCTCCTGGTCCTCCCGGCCGTCGAGGATCTTGTCGGCCAGCATGATCATGCCCGCGCAGGTGCCGTACACCGGCATCCCGGCGGCGACCCGCTCGCGGACCGGGTCCATCACGCCGAACAGCAGCGCCAGCTTGGACATGGTGGTGGACTCCCCACCGGGGATCACCAGCGCGTCGACCTCGGCCAGCTCCTCGGCGCGGCGCACCGGACGGGCGAGCGCGTCGGCCTCGGCCAGCGCCACCAGGTGCTCGCGGACGTCGCCCTGCAGGGCGAGGACGCCGATGACGGGAGTGCTCACGGTCTTCAACCTCAATCGATCGTTACTACGGGCGTACGCGGCGCGGCCCGCCGCACACCGAGGCGCTGCGGCGGGCCGGCGAAGGGGAGGGAGCGATTACCAGCCGCGGTTGGCGTAGCGCTCGGTCTCCGGCAGGGTGTCGCAGTTGATGCCGACCATGGCCTCGCCCAGGTTGCGGGAGGCGTCCGCGATGATCTTCGGGTCGTCGAAGAAGGTGGTGGCCTTCACGATGGCGGCGGCACGCTTGGCCGGGTCGCCCGACTTGAAGATGCCGGAGCCGACGAAGACGCCCTCGGCGCCCAGCTGGCGCATCAGCGCGGCGTCGGCCGGGGTGGCCACGCCACCGGCGGAGAACAGCACGACCGGCAGCTTGCCGAGCTCGGCGACCTCCTTGACCAGCTCGTACGGGGCGCGCAGCTCCTTGGCGGCGGCGTACAGCTCGTTGTGGTCCAGCGCGCGCAGGTGGCCGATCTCGTTCTTGATCTGGCGCAGGTGGCGGACGGCCTCGACGACGTTGCCGGTGCCGGCCTCGCCCTTCGAGCGGATCATGGCCGCGCCCTCGGCGATGCGGCGCAGGGCCTCGCCCAGGTTGGTGGCACCGCAGACGAAGGGGGTGGTGAAGGCCCACTTGTCGGAGTGGTTGACCTCGTCGGCCGGGGTCAGCACCTCGGACTCGTCGATGTAGTCGACACCGAGCGACTGCAGGACCTGGGCCTCGACGAAGTGACCGATGCGGGACTTGGCCATCACCGGGATGGAGACCGCCTCGATGATCTCCTCGATCATGTTCGGGTCGGACATGCGGGCCACGCCGCCGTCCTTGCGGATGTCGGCCGGAACCCGCTCCAGGGCCATGACGGCCACCGCGCCGGCGTCCTCGGCGATCTTCGCCTGCTCGGCGTTGACCACGTCCATGATCACACCGCCCTTGAGCTGCTCGGCCATGCCGCGCTTGACCCGGGCGGTACCGATCTGCGGCTGGTCTGCGGTGGTGGGGGTGGTGGACACGTGAGACCTCACTCGAAGATGAACCAGTGCTATCGCCCTATGGTAGGCGGAACGAGTGGCCCAACGATGTGCCACCAAGTCCAGCCCGGGCGACGGGATGCGACAAACGGGCCGTATCCGGGGGACAGCCTAGGGTCTGTCCTCGCACCCCCGTCGTCCGCCCGCAGGCGGGAGTTCGAGGACAGACCCTACGCGGGCGCCCCCTCCGGCGTGAGGGCGGGCGGCGGAGCGTCGTCCATCTCGAAGGCCATCGGGAACGGCGCCTTGCCCGCCAGCCGGAAGTACCGCACCAGCCGGTGCTCCCGCACCGCCCGCGCCGCCCGCACCGCGTCGTTGTGGAACCGGCGGGCCATCGGCACCCGGCGCACCGCGGCCGTCAGATCGCGAACCGCCTCCTCGCCACCCGGCTCGGCCACCAGCGCCGCCACCTGCTCCGGCTCCTCCAGCACCGCCCGCAGCGCCAGGCTCAGCTGGCTCTCCGCCACCTCGCGCTGCTCGTCCTCGGCCTGCCGGGCCGCGTGCGCCGCGTCCAGCAGCAGCAGCGAGGCCGCCGGATCCAGCAGCGAGGACGTCGCCAGCTCCATCGCCACCGAGGCCCGGCGGACCAACTGCGCGTCCAGCGCCGCGCGCGCCGCGTCGATCCGGGCGTGCAGCCGGTCCAGGCGTCCGGCCGTCCAACTCAGGTACATGCCGAACAGCACCACGGCCACGCCGGCCCAGATCCAGGTAGTCACGGACCGCTACGTTACCGGGTGTCACCGGCGGCCCCGCGCGGCGTCAGCCCCGGGGCGCTCAGGCGGTGGCGTGGCGGTAGCTGTCCCGGTCGATGTCCTCGATGTTCACCGCGGTGAACAGCCGGCCCCCCGGCAGCGGGGCGACGTGCTCGGCCAGCAGCGCCATGACGCCCTCGCTCAGCGCCGCCTTCGCCTCCGGCGTACGGCCCGGGAAGATCTGGAACTCGACGTACACCTGGGCGTCGCCCTCCAGCCCGGTGCTGCCGACCACCAGCTCCTCGCTCTGCCGGAACAGCGTCTTGCAGGACTCCGGCTTCGCGTCGATGGTCTCCTCGGCCAGCCGGTTGATCGCCAGGCCCAGCGCCCGGCGGTCGAAGGTCCCGGCCAGGCCGGACGAGTAGTCGACGGAGATCTGCGGCATCGTTTCCCCCATGGGTCACAGTGGTGCGTTCGGCCCGACCCTAACGCCGCTGATACGCCGCCCGGTCCCCGGTCCCCGGGACCGGCCCGGCGCTCAGTCCCTCGCGCGCCGCCCGCTGCGCACGTCCTCCTCGACCACCGCGACGGCCCCGGCCGTCACCGTCTCGTACACCGCCAGGATGTCCGCGCCGACCGTCGACCAGTCGAAGCGCCGCACGTGCCGCGAAGCCGCCTTGCCCAACTCCTCCAGCCGCGCCGGATCCCCCAGCAGCCGCAGCGCCGTACGGGCCAGCGCGTCCGCGTCCTCCACCGGGAACAGCTCCCCGGCGTCCCCGCCGTCCAGCACCTGCTTGAACGCGTCCAGGTCGCTCGCCAGCACCGGGGCGCCCGCCGACATCGCCTCCACCAGGATGATCCCGAAGCTCTCGCCCCCGGTGTTCGGCGCCACGTACAGGTCCACGCTGCGCAGCAGCCGGGCCTTGTCCCGGTCCGAGACCATGCCCAGGAACTCCACCTGCGCGCGGACCTCGGGCGCCAGGCCGGCCACGGCCTCCTCCTCGTCGCCCTTGCCCGCCACCAGCAGCCGCACCCCCGGCCGCTCGGCCAGGATCCTCGGCAGCGCCGCCAGCAGCGTCGGCAGGCCCTTGCGCGGCTCGTTGATCCGGCCGATGAAGCCGATCGTGCCCGGCTCCCCCGCCGCCGCGCCGCCCGTCCACCGCTCGTCCGGCTCGGCCCCCGCGAAGAACCCGACGTCCACCCCGTTCGGGATCACCACCGCGTCCCCGCCCAGGTGCTCCACCAGCGTGCGCCGGGCGTACTCCGACACCGCTATCCGGGCCCGCATCTTCTCCAGCCCGGGCTGGAGGATCGGCGAAGCCGCGATCATCGCCCGCGAGCGCGGGTTCGAGGTGTGGAAGGTGCCCACCATCGGCCCGGTCGCCGACCAGGCCGCCAGCATCGACAGGCTCGGCGAGGCCGGCTCGTGCACGTGCAGGATGTCGAAGCGCCCCTCGCGCAGCCACCGCCGCACCCGCGCCGCCGACAGGATGCCGAAGCTCAGCCGCGCCACCGATCCGTTGTACGGCACCGCCACCGCCCGTCCCGCCGAGACCACGTACGGCGGCAGCGCCTCGTCGTCCTCGGCCGGCGCCAGCACCGACACCTCGTGCCCCAGACCGATCAGGTGCTCGGCGAGGTCCCGGATGTGGAACTGCACCCCGCCGGGGACGTCCCAGTCGTACGGGCAGACGATGCCGATCTTCACGGGTTCCTCAAGCTCCTTCGGGCAGGTCGTACGGGCCGGGGCTCAGGCTCCGGAGGCCTCGGCGGCGGGCTCCTGAGCGGGCTCGGGACGCGTCCCCGCGGCGCCGCCCCCCACCGTCTCACGGGCCGGCAGGTCGGCCAGCCAGAACTTCTGCAGCATGTGCCAGTCCTGGGGGTGCTCGGCGATCCCGCGCTGCCAGATGTCCGCCATGGCCTGGGTCATCGCCAGCGTCCGCGCCTTGCGGTCGCCCTCCTCGGGCACCGGCACCTCGGGGTGGATGGTTCCGCGCAGCACCGGGCCGTCGTACCACAGGGTCACCGGCAGGAGCGCCGCCCCGGTGCGCTGGCTCAGTGCCGCCGGCCCGGCCGGCATCCGGGTCGGCTCACCGAAGAACGACACCTCGATGCCCGCCTCCGAGAGGTCCCGGTCCCCCACCAGGCAGACCAGCTTGCCCTCGCGCAGGCGCCGCGCCAGCGTGCCGATCACGTTCATCCCGCCACCGGTCAGCGCCAGGACCTCCATGCCCTGGCCCTCCCGGAACGCGACGAACCGGTCGAACAGCCGCTCCGGCTTCAGCCGCTCGGCGACCGTGGTGAACGGGTGTCCCAGGTGCGCGATCCAGGTGCCCGCCAGGTCCCAGTTGCCCATGTGCGGCAGCGCCACCAACGCGCCCCGCCCGGACTCCAGCGCCTCCTCCAGGTGCTCCAGGCCGTCCACCTGGACGTCCCGGAGAACCCGCTCCCGGCTCCACACCGGCAGCCGGAAGGACTCCATCCAGTACCGCAGGTACGACCGCATCCCGGCCCGCGACAACCGCCGCAGCGCCGCCTCGTGCAGCCCCGGACGCACCCGGCGCAGGTTCGCCTCCAGCTGGAGCACCCGCGGACCCCGCCGGCGCCACGCGTAGTCCGCCAGCCGGTCGAACAGCCACCGCGCCACCGGCTCCGGCAGGTGCTTCAGCACCGCCCACCCCAGCGCGTACGCCCAGTACACCAGTCGGTCCGTCACCGCAGGACGCCCCCCGTCAACTCCCGGCCGCCGCTCGGTCGGCCTCGAACGCCTCCCGGCGAACGGTCAGCATCCGCTGGAACACCGTCACCAGGCTGCCCGCCGCCACCAGCCACAGCGCCACCGGCAGCAGCCACTCCACGTACGGCACCCCGAACTCGTGCAGGCCCGAGATCCCGGCCGCCACCAGGCTGATCACCAGCCGCTCGGCCCGCTCCACCAGGCCCGACACGTCGCACGGCAGGCCCTGGCTCTCCGCCCGCGCCTTCGTGTACGACACCACCAGCCCACTGGCCAGACAGAAGATCGCCACCGCGCACAGCAGGTTGTTGTCACCCTTGCCCGCGTACCACATCGCCAGGCCGCCGAAGATCGCCGCATCCGCGACCCGGTCCAGCGTGGAGTCCAGGAACGCCCCCCACTTGCTGCTCCGGCCCAGCTGACGGGCCATGTTCCCGTCCACCAGGTCCGAGAAGATGAACAGCGTGATCGTGATGGTGCCCCAGAAGAACTCCCCGCGCGGGAAGAACACCAGCGCACCGGCCACCGAACCGGCGGTACCGATCAGCGTCACGGCGTCCGGGCTCACGCCCAACCGGATCAGGAACGCGGCGAACGGGGTCAGAACACGTGTGAAGAAGGCACGCGCGTATTTGTTGAGCATGGCCTTCCCAGCCGCTCCGATCTCCCAGGTACCCGCCTGGCGCAGCACACGGCGGCAGACGGCCGGACGAATGAGCCCGCCCGGCGCACCCATCGTAGCCACGCCCGGGACGGCCTCCGTCGCACGCACCGCCGGACGGCACCCCGGGCACCGCCCACACCCGAACGGTCACACGACACGCGCCCCGCGGGACCCGACCCTAGACTGCCAAAGACAGCCTCGGCGCCACGGGAGGAGACCCCGATGCCCGACCGCAGCACCGTACGAGCCGGCCAGGCGCCCGCCGTCACCGGCCCGCAGGACCTGCGCAACGTCGTCCTCATCGGCTCCAGCGGTGTGGGCAAGACCACGCTCGCCGAATCCCTCGCCCTCGCCGCCGGCGCCATCGGCCGCGCCGGACGCGTCGCCGACGGCACCACCGTCTCCGACCACGAGGACATCGAGCACCAGCAGCAGCGCTCCGTCCAGCTGTCGCTGCTCCCGCTCGAATGGAAGGGCGTCAAGATCAACCTGATCGACCCGCCCGGCCACCCCGACTTCGCCGCCGACCTGCGCGCCGCCCTGCGCGCCGCCGACGCCGCCGTCTTCGTCGTCTCCGCCACCGACCCGGTCACCGCCCCCACCCGCGCCCTCTGGCGCGAGTGCGCCGCCGAGGGCATCCCCCGCGCCGTCGCCGTCGCCAAACTCGACCTCGCCCGCACCGGCTTCGACGACATCCTCACCGCCTGCCACGACGCCTTCGAACTGGGCCCGGACACCCTGCGCCCGCTCTTCCTGCCCGTCCTCCACGACGGACACCCCGACGGCAGCGTCGACCTCCTCACCGGCGACACCTACGGCGACGCCACCCCCCTGCCCGACACCGGCCCCGCCCACGACAGCCTCGTCGAAGCAATCTCCGGCCAGGACGACACCCTCATGGAGCGCTACCTCTCCGGCGACCCCCTCGACACCGACGCCCTCGAAGCCGGAATGCGCCGCGAGGTCCTCTCCTGTGCCCTCCACCCCGCCGTCCCCACCAGCGAGAACGGCCTCGGCGCCGCCGAACTCCTCGACCTGATCGCCCACACCTTCCCCAACCCCACCGAACGCACCCGCCCCGCCCCCGCCTGCGACCCCGACGCCCCGCTCGCCGCCCAGGTCGTCCGCGTCACCGGCGACGCCTACGTCGGCCGGATCAGCCTGCTGCGCCTCTACGCCGGCACCCTGCGCCCCGACACCAAGATCCACCTCGTCAGCCCCGCCCACACCGCCGACCAGAACGGCGACGAACGCGTCACCGGACTCACCAGCCCCTTCGGCAAACTCCAGCGCCCCGTCCCGCACGCCGTCGCCGGCGACCTCGTCTGCGCCGCCAAACTCACCACCGCCCGGGCCGGCGACACCGTCCACGACCCCGGCCACCCCGTCGAACTCGACGCCTGGACCCTCCCCGAACCCCTGCTCCCGATCGCCGTCGAAGCCCACAGCAAGGCCGACGACGACAAGCTCTCCCAAGCCCTCACCCGGCTCGGCGCCGAAGACCCGGCCCTGCGCCTCGAACAGAACCCCGACACCCACCAGCTCGTCCTCTGGTGCACCGGCGAGGCCCACGCCGAGGTCGTCCTCGACCGGCTGCGCACCCGCCACGGCGTCCACGTCGACACCGTCGAACCCAAGGTCGCCCTGCGCGAGACCTTCGGCACCGCCGCCGCCGGCCACGGCCGCCTCGTCAAGCAGTCCGGCGGCCACGGCCAGTACGCCATCTGCGACCTCGAAGTCGAACCCCTCCCGGCCGGCTCCGGCTTCGAGTTCCAGGAACACGTCGTCGGCGGCGCCGTCCCCAAGCACTTCATCCCCTCCGTCGAGAAGGGAGTGCGCGCGCAACTCACCAAGGGCGTCGCCACCGGCCACCCCCTCGTCGACATCCGGGTCACCCTCACCGACGGCAAGGCCCACTCCGTCGACTCCTCCGACGCCTCCTTCCAGAACGCCGCCGCCCTCGCCCTGCGCGACGCCGCCGAGCACGCCGTCATCCGCCTGCTCGAACCCGTCGCCGCCGTCAGCATCCTGCTGCCCGACGAGTACCTCGGCGCCGTCCTCGGTGACCTCTCCGCCCGCCGCGGCCGCGTCCTCGGCACCGAGACCGGCGGCCAGGGACTCACCCTGCTGCGCGCCGAGGTCCCGGAACTCGAACTCGTCCGCTACCCGGTCGACCTGCGCTCGCTCACCCACGGCACCGCGGAGTTCTCCCGCGCCTACCTGCGCCACGAACCCATGCCCACCGCCCTGGCCGACCGCTACACCGACTGAACGGGCCCCCGCCTCGGCAGCGCACACGCGGCCGTGCCCCCCGGCATCCGGTGCCGGTTGCGCGACACCCAGCGGTACACCACGCCCGCCACCGGACGCACCGGCCCCAACGTCAACAGCGCACCCAGGTACGCCCACGCGCCCCCGGAGCGCATCAGCAGCCGCGCCACCGCCTGCGCGCCCCCGTACACCCGGCCCGCCGGCGTCACCCACAGCACCTCGCGCTCGGCCCGCTCCGGCGACACCTCACCCCGGCCACCCGCCAGCGCGTCCAGCTCCGCCAGCTCCGCGAACTGGAACGGCACCGCCTCCCAGCCACCCGAGGCCAGCGTCTGCCGCAGGTACCTCTCACCCCAGCGCACGCAGGACGAGCAGAACGCGCAGTCCCCGTCGAAAACCAGCACCGGATCCTTCACGGCAACCCCCTTCATCGATTTCACCGTCCATCCTCCTCCGCCCCCGCCCGACGGCGCCGGGCGGGTATCGACCCGACCGAAAGCGGGCATCATGCCCCTCGGACGGAGCGCGGCCGGAACGTGACGGTTCGTCACGGTACTTCGGACGATCATCCGCGCGGGGGTGCCACGGCACGGTAACCTGCCGCTGACAAGGGGAGGAGGGGACGCCACCGTGACCACACTCGACATGACCCCGGGTGCGCAGATACCCCGGACCGACGCCGGCCCGCAGACCGCCGTCACCCAGGCGCTCTCCTCGGCCGCCTACCGCGACGGCTCGGTCAAGGACTTCGTCAAGGAGGTCACCGACGCGAAGCACAAGAAGGGCCGCTTCGCGCTCTTCGAGCCCAACGTCGGCGAGGCCTTCAGCAAGGCGCTGATCTCCCGCGCCCTCGGCGGCGACCGCAAACCCCTCGTCCCGTCCTTCGGCGTCGACACCCGCCAGGTCGTCGAACACTGCCTGGCCGCCGAGGAACTGCGCCACGCCCGTGACCGGCAGCTCAGCACCGTCTCCGTCGTCACCGGCGTGCTGTTCCTCCCCGGCACCCTGATCTGGCTCGGCGCCTTCCAACTGCGTGCCTGGCTCAAGCGGGACAACGCCCGCGGCGCCGACACCTACGGCGCCCTCGCCCTGATCGCCGCCGCCGTCCTCGCCGGCTACCTGGTGCTCCTCCCTCCGGCGGCCGGCGTCCTCGGCATCTACCTGCGGATCACCATGCTCGCCCCGGTGCTCGGCTGGTACCTCGCCCGCCGCATCGTCGAGCGCTCCGCCAAGGACCTCCGCGGCCGCTGGCAGGACCTGGTCGAGGGCACCGCCGTGGCCGCCACCGTCGCCAAGGCCGTCCCCCGCGACGACCTCGACAAGAAGGCCAACGAGCTGCGCGACAAGCTCGGCCGCCTGGACGCCGAGCAGGACACCAACGTCCACCACTACGCCGGCCCCAAGGGCATCCTCGGCGCCGGCCGCCGCTGGGGCGAGTGGCGCCTCGCCGACACCCTCCACCCCGCCGAGGGCCACGTCGACTTCCGCGCCTTCCACCCCTGGGACCTGGTCCGCCGGATCTCCGCCCACCTCAAGGGCCTCGGCGTCAGTCACGTCGCCAACAGCGGCATCCCCAACGTCGCCATCAAGCAGTGGGCGGTCTTCGACATCAGCGAGGGGGCGGACGAGATCAGCCGCCCCGTCGGCGCCGACATGGACGGCGAGCGGATGCGCGACTTCGCCGTGCAGAGCCTCGCCGACAAGCAGACCTTCCCCGGCGGCCCCCGGCACTACCTGGCCACCCAGTTCATCACCCACGACGGCAAGCTGGTCATCACCTTCACCGTCACGGTGACCCTGCTCGCCAACGTGCTGAGCATCTCGGTGGCCGGCTACGCGCTCGGCCCGGTCAAGGGCGTCTTCTTCGACAAGCCGAAGGACAAGGAGAAGACGATCTCCAAGACGGTGAAGTTCTGGGAGGAGCGCACCGTCAAGCTGCCGTTGATCGACAACGACGAGGTGGTCCGCCAGGCCGTCCGCGCCCCCTTCCACAAGATGCCCGGCCTGCTCGGCTGGCTCGGCGGCGGCCTCGGCCTGCCCGAGCCCTTCGGGCTGCGGCACGCCTGGGTCGCCACCGCGTGGAACAACCGCTCCATGGTCGACAACGCGCTCAACGCCTCCGTGCCGGTGCTCAACGCGGTGCACACCGCCACCCTGGAGTTCCTCCAGGAGCACGACCTGGACGCCGACCGCTTCTTCAAGAACCGCACCTCGATCATCAAGTCCGAGGCGCAGGGCAGCCGCCCGTACAAGGTCGACCAGTTCGACGCCGGCTGATCCGGACGTACGAGGGGCCTGCCACCGAACTCGTCGGTGGCAGGCCCCTTTTCGTCTCCTGAGGGCACTCAGCCCTGCGGCCAGACCTCGGCCAGCATCTTGCGGGTGTCCGCCAGCAGCTGCGGCAGCACCTTGGTGTGGCCGACCACCGGCATGAAGTTGGTGTCCCCGCCCCAGCGCGGCACCACGTGCTGGTGCAGGTGCGCCGCGATCCCGGCCCCGGCCGCGGCGCCCTGGTTCATCCCGATGTTGAACCCGTGCGCCCCCGAGGCCGCGCGCAGCGCGGTCATCGCCCGCTTGGTGAAGTCCGCCAGCTCGACCGTCTCCGCCTCGTCGAGGTCGGTGTAGTCGGCCACGTGCCGGTACGGGACCACCATCAGGTGCCCGCCGTTGTACGGGTACAGGTTCAGCACCGCGAACACGGAGCTCCCCCGGGCGATGACCAGCCCGTCCTCGTCGCTCAGCGAAGGGATCGAGCAGAACGGACAACCGTCGTCCGGAGCCGGGCCGGTCGGCTTGTTCTCACCCTGGATGTACGCCATCCGATGGGGGGTCCACAGGCGGCGGAAGCCGTCCGGCTCACCGACACCCCGCTGCAGTTCCGGCTCAGTCGTCATGCTGATCAGCATATTCGCCCAGCCGTGCTTGCAAAGCCGCGCGGGGCAGACTCTTGAAGAGCCTGCCCCGCGCGTGGTCGTCCGACTACGGCGTCACACCTGGACGCGGCTGTTCACGGCCTCCACGATCTCGGCGACGGCGTCCGCGACCGGGATGCCGTTCTTCTGCTCGCCGTTGCGGTAGCGGAAGGAGACCGCACCCGCCTCGACGTCGTCGTTGCCGGCGATGAGCATGTACGGGACCTTGCTCTTCTGGGCGTTGCGGATCTTCTTCTGCATCCGGTCGTCCGAGGTGTCCACCTCGACCCGGATCCCGTGCTTCTTCAGCTCGGCCGCGACCTCCAGCAGGTACGGCACGTGCTCGTCGGTGATCGGGATGCCGGTCACGGTGACCGGGGCCAGCCACGGCGGCATGGCGCCGGCGTAGTGCTCCAGCAGCACGGCGAAGAAGCGCTCGATCGAGCCGAACAGCGCGCGGTGGATCATGACCGGCCGCTGACGCGAGCCGTCCGCCGCGGTGTACTCCAGGTCGAAACGCTCGGGCAGGTTGAAGTCCAGCTGGATGGTCGACATCTGCCAGGTGCGGCCGATGGCGTCCTTGGCCTGCACCGAGATCTTCGGGCCGTAGAAGGCCGCGCCGCCCGGGTCCGGCACCAGCGGGAGCCCCTGCTTCTCGGCGACCGAGGCGAGAACGCGGGTGGCCTCCTCCCAGGCCTCGTCCGTCCCGACGAACTTCTCCGGGTCCTTGGTCGACAGCTCCAGGTAGAAGTCGGTCAGACCGTAGTCACGGAGCAGGTTGAGCACGAAGGTCAGCGTGGAGTCGAGCTCCTCCGCCATCTGCTCGCGGGTGCAGTAGATGTGGGCGTCGTCCTGGGTGAAGCCGCGGGCACGGGTCAGGCCGTGCACGACGCCCGACTTCTCGTAGCGGTACACCGTCCCGAACTCGAAGAGGCGCAGCGGCAGTTCACGGTACGAGCGGCCGCGCGCGTCGAAGATCAGGTTGTGCATCGGGCAGTTCATCGGCTTGAGGTAGTAGTCCACGCCCTCGTCGAGCTGCATGGGCGGGTACATACCGTCCGCGTACCAGTCGAGGTGGCCGCTCTTCTCGAAGAGCTTCCCCTTGGTGGCGTGCGGGGTGTAGACGAACTCGTAGCCCTCTTCCTCGTGCCGCTTGCGCGAGTAGTCCTCCATGGCACGGCGGATGATGCCGCCCTTGGGGTGGAAGACGGCGAGGCCGGAGCCGATCTCCTCGGGGATGGAGAAGAGGTCGAGCTCGTTGCCGAGCTTGCGGTGGTCGCGCTTCTCGGCCTCGACCAGGAAGTCCAGGTGCGCCTTGAGTTCGTCCTTGGTCGGCCAGGCGGTCCCGTAGATGCGCTGCAGCATCGGGTTCTTCTCGCTGCCGCGCCAGTAGGCGGCCGCGTTGCGCATCAGCTTGAACGCCGGGATGTGGCGCGTGCTGGGCAGGTGCGGGCCGCGGCAGAGGTCGCCCCAGCACTGCTCGCCGCTCTTGGCGTCCAGGTTGTCGTAGATGGTGAGCTCGCCGGCGCCGACCTCGACGTCGGCGCCCTCGCCGGCGGTCGCGGCGGAGCCCTTGAGACCGATCAGCTCCAGCTTGTACGGCTCGGCGGCCAGCTCCTCGCGGGCGGCCTCGTCGGTGACCACGCGGCGGGAGAACTTCTGCCCGCGCTTGATGATCTCCTGCATCTTCTTCTCGATGGCCTTGAGGTCATCGGGGTGGAAGGGCTTCTCGACGTCGAAGTCGTAGTAGAAGCCGTCCTTGACCGGCGGGCCGATGCCGAGCTTGGCCTCGGGGTAGAGCTGCTGCACGGCCTGGGCCATGACGTGCGCGGTGGAGTGGCGCAGGATGTCGAGGCCGTCCTTGCTGTCGATCGCGACCGGCTCGACCTCGTCGCCGTCCTGGACGGCGTAGGCGAGGTCCTTGAGCTGGCCGCCGACGCGGGCGGCGATGATCGAGCGGTCGTCGGCGAAGAGCTCGGCGGCCGTAGTGCCCGTCGTCACCACGCGCTCTTCCCGATCGGGTTCGCGGCTGATGATTACCCGGACGTCCGTCACCGGTCTCTCCTGACGTGCTGGATTCAGAGGACGCAACACTGCGCTGCGCGTGACGATGGTACCGAGAGCGCCACCCGCACCGCGCACTCAGGACCGCTCTCCCCTTTCCTGGAGCCCCTTGAGCAGCCGCTCGCGCTCGTCCTCCCCCCATCCGCACAGCTCCAGGCCGTGGGGCCTGGTCAGCCGGCGGAATCCGTCGCGCCGCTCCAGGCGTCCGGACACCCGGACCGGGAGGCCGGAGAGGTGGGCCTCGGCGGCGAGCCGGTAGTCGGCGTCGGGCAGGCGCAGCTTGAGTTCGCGGACGTCGGCGCCGTCGAGCACCCGCAGCCGGACCGACCCCGGTCCGGAGGGGTCGGCGCGCTTGAGCCGGACCACCACGGCGAGGACGGTGACGTCGACGGCCGGTTCGAGCCGTTCCAGCAGTTCGGCGGCCTCGGTGAGGGCGGGCAGGTCGCCGGGTGAGAAGTCGAGGTCGATGCGGCGGTCGCCGAAGCCGCCCGGGGTTCCGGCGGCGGGCGACCAGGCGACGGTGAGCCGGGCGGCGGTGGCCCCGCGCACCAGGTCCTCGACGGACCGGACGAGTTCCCGGCTGACTCCGGAGCCGACGGCGTTCTCGAAGGCCTCGGGCCCGCCGCTGACCCGGCGGTAGTCGACGGCGTCGCGCAGCGCCTCCAGGGCGCGGACGAGTGTGGTGACGGCGGTCCGGCCCTCGGGGGCGGGGGTGTAGGCGGTGAGGGCCGCGCCCTGGTCGACGACGCCCTGTTCGACGAGCAGGACCCGGTCGAGGAAGTCCCCGGCGAGGCCGTCCAGCCGGGCGCCGTAGTAGGCGGCGGTGGCGCGGCCGGCCTTGGCCCCGGCGGCGAGCATCGCGCGGGCCGCCCGCTGGAGCACTTCCGCGTCGTCCCAGGGGGCGGCGTGGGCGGCGCCGGGCAGTTCGCGGCGCCAGCTCAGCTCGTCGCCGGGGACGGCGAGGGCGAGCAGGATCGAGCGGGCGGAGGGGGTGCGGGAACGGGAGAGGGCGGTGACGGCGTCGGTGAGGAGTTCGACGGCGTCACCGAAGCCGTCCGCGGTGGGGACGAGGAGGCTGGTGCCGGGTTCGCCGTCGGGTGGGGTCCAGCGGCCGTACCGGGCGGCGGGTCCGCCGCGGCGGGTCCAGCCGTGCCGGGCGAGCAGGGTGGCGAGCACGGCGGGGTCGACGGTGGCCGGGTCGGGCAGGGCCGGGGCGTGGCCGTCCGGTCGGTGCGGCAGTGTCATGGGCGTGGTTCCTCGCTGCCGGGGCCGGGTGGTCACGGGCTGTCGCCCGCGCCGACCCGGGCCATGATGTCGCAGAGGGCGCGGTCGTCGAAGACCTTGTCGGTGGGCACCCGGACGTTGGTGCGCCGCTGCCCGGTGACGGGATGGCCGGCCAGGTTGACCCAGTAGCAGCAGTGCCGCAGTTCGAGGGCGTCCGGGCGGGCCCGGAGCCAGTGGTCGACCCGGCGGGGCAGCAGCATCACGACCAGGATGCGCGGGACGGCGACCCGGGCGCGGGCGAGCTTGCGCAGGTGGTCGTTGTCGAGGGTGAAGCTGAAGAACGGTCCGGCGGGGTCGGGCGCGATCTGCTGGGTCGCCTTGAGCTGGATCTTGATGGTGACCTCGTCGTCCACCTCGTGCTCCCGGGAGCCGTGGCTGACCTGCCAGTCGATGCCGTTGTCCGGGAACGGTTGGGAGAGCGAGCAGCCGGCCGCGGCGGCGACCGCGTGCAGGTAGCCGACCTGCAGCGTCTCCATGCACGCGGTGACCGCGAGGTTCCCCCTGAGTGCGGCCGCCGCCCCGTCGGGCTGCGGCTGGGTCAGTGCCATCGCCCCGTGGCCTCCCCCGGCTCCGGGCCCGTCCGGATTCGGACGGGACTGTCGTGGGCAGGATCCCCGGTCGGGGCTGGGCCAAACGGGTTGAGCGGGCGTCAGAAACGGGTATCACCCGGGCGCGGAACGCACGCCTGAGGGGCAGTCATGCAGCAGCACTGGTACACCGGCCCACTCGCTTCCTTCGACACCGAGACCACCGGCGTGGACGTGGAGACCGATCGGATCGTCTCCGCCGCCCTGGTCGTCCAACTCACCCCGGGCGCACCGGCGCAGACCACCACCTGGCTCGCCGATCCGGGCGTGCCGATCCCGGACGGGGCCCGGGCGGTGCACGGCATCACCGACGAGCGGGTCCGGGCGCACGGCCGGCCGGCCCGGGTGGTGGTGGCGGAGGTCACCCGGGCGCTGGCGGCCCAGGCGCGGGCCGGACGTCCGGTGGTGGTGATGAACGCGCCGTACGACCTGACCCTGCTGGACCGGGAGTTGCGCCGCCACCACGGGCTGACGCTGAACGCCGGGCTGGAGGGGGCGGGGATGGTGGTGCTGGATCCGCGGGTGCTGGACAAGCACGTGGACCGCTACCGCAAGGGCCGCCGGACGCTGACCGACCTGTGCGCCCACTACGGGGTGGATCTCACCGGGGCGCACGACGCGGCGGCGGACGCGACGGCGGCCATGTCGCTGATCCGGCGAATAGGCGCCCGCTATCCGGCGGCGCTGGGCGGGCTGTCGGCGGCGGAGCTGCACCTGCGGCAGGCGGTCTGGCACGCGGCGCAGGCGCGCGGGCTGCAGGCCTGGTTCGACCGGTCGGGGACGCCGGAGCGGGTGGACCTGTCCTGGCCGCTGCGGCCGGCCCGGTGCGTGTGCGGCCGCCGGATGGAGCCGGAGCACGGGTGCGAGGCGGCGGCCTAGGGCCCGCCCCAGGGCCCGGGAACGCCGCAGGCCCCGACCGGTTTCCTGGTCAGGGCCTGCGTGCTGTCCGGTGGGCGATACTGGGATCGAACCAGTGACCCCTTCGGTGTGAACGAAGTGCTCTCCCGCTGAGCTAATCGCCCGGGCAACGAGAAGAACTGTAGCACCATTCGGGGGTGGTCGTACAACTCGCTCTTCCGGGGGACGGCCGACGGAGCCACAGAACTCGCGCCCCGCGCGGAAGGTGACTGAGCCTCAGCAGGATTTGCGGCCGGTACTTCGGCGGACATTCCGGAAATACATGTGAGGCCCAGCCGATAATCGACTGGGCCTCACATATCACAATGCATTCCGGTGGGCGATACTGGGATCGAACCAGTGACCCCTTCGGTGTGAACGAAGTGCTCTCCCGCTGAGCTAATCGCCCGGGTGCAGGGAAAACATTACCGCATCCCGGAGGGTGCTCCGAACACACCGCCCGCCGACCGCCCCCGCCCCGGGCGCCCGGGCGGCACCCGCCCGGGCCGGCCCCGGCACCCAAGGGCCCCGGCCCGTACCCCCGCCCACCTCCGCCGCCCACGCCGCCCACGCCGCCCGTCCGCGCGCACGACTCGTCGGGCCCGGCCGCACCACCCGCTCCCCTGTTCCCGGCCCCCGGGCGCTCCGTACGGACCGGGTACGGAGCGGCCCGGAATCCCGGGCCGAGAAGAACCGCCGGTAATGCCCCGGGCGGGTACTCCGTGACGATTCCGCAATGCGCCGTAAGGGGTACGACTCGCGCCCGAATCGGGACAGAGGGGTTTACATCGGTCTTGGGGGTGGGATGGTCCGTTCGCCGACGTGCGATTCCCCGAGCGCACACTGAGCGAAAGGCCATGGCGCTTATGAACACCACGGTCAGCTGCGAGCTGCACCTGCGCCTCATCGTGTCCAGCGAGTCCTCACTGCCCGTCCCCGCGGGCCTTCGCTACGACACCGCCGACCCCTATGCCGTGCACGCCACGTTCCACACGGGCGCCGACGAGACCGTGGAGTGGGTGTTCGCCCGAGATCTCCTCGCGGAGGGGCTGCACCGACCCACCGGTACCGGCGACGTCCGGGTGTGGCCGTCGCGCAGCCACGGGCAAGGGGTGGTCTGCATCGCACTGAGTTCTCCGGAAGGAGAAGCCCTGCTGGAGGCCCCGGCCCGGGCGCTTGAGTCGTTCCTCAAGCGGACGGACGCCGCGGTGCCCCCCGGCACCGAACACCGTCACTTCGACCTCGACCGGGAGCTGTCCCACATCCTCGCCGAAAGCTGACCCCGACCGTAGGCGGTCCAGCCCCGCTGTCGGCGGGGCCGTACTTCCTGCTGTCATCGCAGCCGTCCTACTCGGGGGCACGGCAGCGGACTCAGCCGCGCACGACGCGGCCTCGGGGCCGGTGGACGGCCCGCTCCCCCCGGAGCGGGCCCGCAGCACCACAGGCGCCCGGCACCGGAGCCGGCCATCCAGACGGGTGGCCGGCCTTCGGTGCGTCCGTCGTTCCCGGGGCCGTACGGCGGGGCCGGAGCGGGGTCCGGCGATCGCCCGGGGACACCGGGATGCGCACACGTCTTCGAACGAACGCGCCGCCCTTACGCCGCAAGGGCCGGTATGGTCTGGGGTAACCGTGGACGCGGGGTACCGGAGTCCCCCTGCGCGAGGAGTCCCAACGTGCTGATCACCCATGACACCGAGTGCGCGCTGAGCATCCTCGTCGATCTGCTCAACACCGCGCCCGAGGTGTGCGGCGACGAGCGGCTGCCGGACGTCGCCGCGCTGGACGCCTTCGTGAGCCGCCAGGAGATCAGCGAGATCGACTCGCTCACCGAGGACGACCTGCGCCAGGTGCAGGAGCTGCGCACCCGGCTGCGCGACGTGTTCGGGACGGAGTCCACCGAAGAGGCCGCCGAACTGGTCAACGCGATCGTCGCCGCCGCCGGGACGACGCCCCGGCTGGTCAACCACGACCACCACGACTGGCACATCCACTACTTCGCGCCGCACGCCGCGCTCGGCCCCCACCTGGCGGCGGAGCTGGGCATGGCGCTGACTTTCATCCTGATGGCCGGCGAGCGGGAGCGGCTGCGCCGGTGCGAGGCGCCTGACTGCGCGCGGGTCTTCGTGGACCTCTCGCGGAACCGCTCGCGGCGTTACTGCGACAGCCGCACCTGCGGCAACCGGCTGCACGTCGCCGCCTACCGGGCGCGGCAGCGGTCGGCGGAGGCCGTCGCCTCCGCCTGACGCCCTCCGGCTGTGTGCCGCGCGTCCGTCCGTCCGCGGGCCTGCGGCTCAGATGCCGCGCTTGCGGAGGATCTCCTCGATGTCGGCGAAGTCGCCGAGGCCGTCGTCCCGCTTGCCCTGCTGCTGCTTCCCCGGCGTCTTGGGCGCCTTGCCGGCCTGGGCCACGGCGGGGCGCTCGGGGGCCGCTCCGGCGGCCGGACGCTCCGCCGGGGCCTCCACGGCGCCCCGGCGGCCCACCCAGCGGGTGGTCAGCAGCAGGGCGGCGGAGACGCCGAGCAGCACGATGCCGGCCCACACCCGCGGGTCGAGGACCAGCTTGGCCGCCCAGTCGGCGAACTCCCGGCCGATGGTGCTCGCCAGCGGGAACAGCCCGGTCAGGTAGAGGCCGGCGGGCAGCAGCGCCACCGCGAACCAGCGGGTGGCCGAGAGGAAACGCCGCCGCCAGGCACGCAGGCCGGCGACGGCCACCCCACCGGCCGTGAGGAGGAAACTGATCGCGGCGGTCAGCACGAGTGGGCCCCTTCGCTTCCGATCGTCCTGGTCATCGGTGCCTCCCTGTCGGTCCGCCCCCGGGCGCACCGCCGGGCGGGAGCGGGCACCCACTAGTGGAACACTGGGGGGATGATCGATGGTTCCCTCCCCCGCCTTGAGTTCTGGTGCGACCTCCAGTGCCCGGACTGCCGTACCGCACTGGACGACGTACGGGCGCTGCGCGCGCAGTACGGGGACGCGCTCTCCGTTGAGCTTCGGCACTTCCCGCTGGAGAAGCACAAGCACGCCTATGCCGCGGCGGAGGCGGCCGAGGAGGCGTTCGACCAGGGGCTGGGGTGGCCGTTCGTGGAGGCGCTGCTGGCCCGGGTCGAGGACTTGGACGCGCGGGGGCAGCAGGTGCTGCTGGAGGTGGCCCGGGAGGTCGGGGTGGACGTCGAGGAGGTCGACACCGCGCTGGTCGACGGCCGGCACATGCTGACCGTGGACGCCGACCAGGCCGAGGGCAAGGCGATCGGGGTCACGGGCACGCCGACGTACGTGATCGGTGGGCAGCGGCTGGACGGCGGGAAGAGCCAGGAGGGGCTGCGCGAGCGGATCGTCGCCGTCATCGAGGCGGCGCGGGCTTCCTGACTCGGCGGACTGACGATGCGTCAACTCCTCACAGCTGCTTGCCGTAGCAGCGGTTGACCACCCGGTAGCCGAGCGAGGCGTAGAGCCGCAGGGCGACCTCGTTGCCGGAGAAGACGTTCAGGCCGAGTTCGCGCACTCCGGCGGCCAGGCACTCCCGCTCGGCGAGCAGCATCAGGGCGCGGCCGTGTCCCCGGCCCCGGTGGGCCGGGGACACCTCGACCACCATGACCCAGGCGAGCGGGGTGCCGTCCGGCAGGTCGCGCAGGTGGAGGTCCACCCAGAGCGAGCCGAGCGGTTCGGCGGGCGCCCGGTCGTCGCCGTCCGCCGGGTAGAGGTGGCGCAGGGCGACGCCGGGGGTGTCGGCGCCCTGCTGGAGGACGTTGCGGTGGTCCAGGGCCGATTTGGCCCGGGCCTGGTCCTCGGTGAGGCCGGAGTCCGTCAGTGAGCGGACGTACTCCCGGGCCGACCGGTCCAGCCAGGACCGGAACTCCCCGGCGCCGATCGGGCGGACGGTGACGCCGCCGGGCAGGGGCGGGGCGGTGGTCAGGTGCTTGCCCAGGTTCCGCATCCGCTCGGTGTAGCCGAGGGTGGCGGCGAGCCCGCGGGCGGCCCGGGCGGACTCGGGGACGACCACGTCCACCCGGGCGCAGCCCCAGTTGCGCAGCACTTCCTCCGCGGCCAGCGCGCCGAAGGTGCCGCGCCCCCGGCCGCGACCCTCGGTGATCTCCAACTCCGATATCTCGCCCCACAGTTGGCTGCCGGTACGGGTGGCGGTGGTGCGCAGCGCGCCGACCTGGTGCCCGTTGGTCAGGATCCGCCAGCGTCTGGTGCGGCCGCCGGCCGCGGTGGGTGTCTCCGGGCCCTCGGGGCGCAGCGTGGTGGTCATGTGGTGGTCCCTTCCCCTCGCCGGGAAGGTTATCCGCGCCGCCCGTGGCGTCTGCCCGGGGCGCTGCCCCGGGGGTGGGATCAGGGGTCGAGGTCGTCGCCGCTGCGCTCGGCGAAGACGGTCATGGCCTTGGCGGTGACCGGGCCGGTGCCGGGCAGTTCGCGGTCGTCGACGCGGGTGACGGCCTGGACGTCGCGGGTGGTGGAGGTCAGGAAGATCTCGTCGGCGTCCTGGAGGGCGCTGAGCGGGAGGTCGGCCTCCTCGGCGCCGCACCAGTCGATGACCAGCTGCCGGGTGATGCCGGCCAGGCAGCCGGAGGCGAGGGTGGGGGTGAGCAGGCGGCCGCCGATGACCACGAAGACGTTGGAGCCGGTGCCCTCGCAGAGCCGGCCGGCGGTGTTGGCGAACAGTGCCTCGGAGGCGCCGGCGCGGTGGGCCGCGGCAAGGGCGACGACGTTCTCGGCGTAGGAGGTGGTCTTGAGGCCGGCGACGGCGCTGTGCTCGTTGCGGCGCCAGGGGACGACGGAGACGGCGGTCTCGTCGGGGCGGCGGTTGATGGCACCGAAGGCGACGACCAGGGTGGGGCCGGTGGTGCCGCGCTCGGAGCCGAGCGGGGCGTTGCCGCCGGTGTAGGTGACGCGCAGGCGGCCGAGCGGGGCCGGATTGGCGGCGAGGACCTGGGCGCAGGCCTCGCGGACCAGGTCGTGGTCGGGGTCGGGCAGGCCGAGACCGCGGGCCGAGCGGGTGAGCCGGTCGAGGTGGCGGGTGACCGCGAAGGCGCGGCCGTCGACGGCCTTCAGGGTCTCGAAGACACCGTCGCCGGTGGTGAGGCCGTGGTCGAGGACCGAGACGGCGGCGTCGGCGGAGTCGACGAGGGTGCCGTTGACCCAGCTCGTGGTGCGGTTCTGCATCGGGGGCTGCTCCTAGACGCGGTGCGGCTCGTGGTCGGTGCCGGTATCGGTGTCACTGCCGGTTTCGCTGCCCGACGCTATCGCGACCAGGCGGGCGGCCTTCAGTTCGGTTTCCGCCCATTCGCGCTCGGGATCGGAGCCCCAGGTGATGCCGGCGCCGGTGCCGAAGCGCAGGACGGGTGCCTGCGGGTCCCGCCGGTCGAGCCAGAAGGTGCGGATGCCGACGGCGAGTTCACCTTCGCCCCGGTCGGCGTCGACCCAGCCGACGGCGCCGCAGTAGGGGCCGCGGGGGGCGGTCTCCAGGGCGTCGATGATCCGCAGGGCGCTGGACTTGGGGGCGCCGGTGACCGAGCCGGGCGGGAAGGTGGCGGCGAGCAACTCGGCCCAGCCCGCGCCCTCGCGCAGGGTGCCCTCGACCGTGGAGACGAGGTGGACCAGGCCGGGGTGCTTCTCGACGACGCAGAGATCGGGGACGGTGACGCTGCCGGTCTCGCAGACCCGGCCGAGGTCGTTGCGGACCAGGTCGACGATCATCACGTTCTCGGCGTGGTCCTTGTCGAGGAGGTCGTCCTCGGTGCGGCCGGTGCCCTTGATCGGACCGGAGGAGACGGTGCCTCCGCTGCGATGCAGGTAGAGCTCGGGGGAGGCGGTGGCGATCTCGACGCCGTGCTCGGGCAGACGGATGGTTCCGGCGTACGGAGCGGGGTTGCCGTGGGCGAGAAGGCCGGTGAGGGCGTCGATGTCGCTGCGGTCGGGGTCGGGCAGCGGCGCGGACAGCACTCGGCAGAGGTTGGCCTGGTAGACCTCGCCGGCGGCTATGTGCTCGCGGATGCGGCGTACGCCCGCGGTGTAGGCGGCACGGTCGAGGGAGCTGTGCCAGCTGCCGGCGTCCGGGCCGTGCCAGCCGGCGCCCGAGGGCGGGCCGGGGGCGGGGCGGACGTCGTCGAAGCGGGCGCAGGTGAGCCGGCCCTCGAAGTCGTGGGCGACGGCCCAGTAGCCGGAGGATTCGAGCGCGGCCGGATCCGAGGTGACGTCGCGCAGCCCGGTGGCCACGCGGCCTCCGAAGCGGGCGAGCGGGGTGCGGGGGTCGGGGTGGCCGGACACGGTTCTCCTGCGCGGGGTGGTGCTGGGCGGCGGTGCCTGAAGTGTAGGTCGGGGGGCGCGGCCGCGGTCGGGCGCGGAGCCGCCCGCGCCCCCGCGTACGAGCGGCTGAGTGCGTCGGGCGGGTGTGCGCCCGGTGACCTGCGGATGATCGTCCGGGAGCGCCGCAGGTGGTGGTCGGTGACCGGCCGGAAGCGCTGACGGGACGGCACTCGACGGGGCATCCCCTCGGCACGCTGCGGGAACGGATTTTTAGCTGGCCCGGGAATCCGCTAGAGTTCAACACGTCGCCGGGGAGCGCAGCCGAAGAAAAGCGGTGAAGATCCCGGGAGACAGGCGGACGTGGCTCAGTTGGTAGAGCATCACCTTGCCAAGGTGAGGGTCGCGAGTTCGAATCTCGTCGTCCGCTCGATGGAGAACAGTGTAAGATCGTTCTTCATGTGTTGCCTGGTGGAGTGGCCGAGAGGCGAGGCAACGGCCTGCAAAGCCGTGTACACGGGTTCAAATCCCGTCTCCACCTCCAAGAGGCTCCCCCGGTTCTTCCGGGAGACCTCCCCGCGCGATTAGCTCAGCGGGAGAGCACTACCTTGACACGGTAGGGGTCACTGGTTCAATCCCAGTATCGCGCACGTCGGGTCCTCCGGGACCTGCTGCAGGAACGCCTTACCAGGCGCGATTAGCTCAGCGGGAGAGCACTACCTTGACACGGTAGGGGTCACTGGTTCAATCCCAGTATCGCGCACAGTAACGGGCCCTTCGAGGCCTGCTGCAC
>NZ_JBVJLM010000012.1:0-152185 GCF_055584725.1 Kitasatospora sp. NPDC101108 | reverse complement strand
CACAACCGCCACACCAGGCGCGATTAGCTCAGCGGGAGAGCACTACCTTGACACGGTAGGGGTCACTGGTTCAATCCCAGTATCGCGCACAGTAACGGGCCCCTCGGGGCCTGCTGCACAACCGCCACACCAGGCGCGATTAGCTCAGCGGGAGAGCACTACCTTGACACGGTAGGGGTCACTGGTTCAATCCCAGTATCGCGCACAGTAACGGCCGAGGCCGCGATCCGTCAGGGTCGCGGCCTCGGCCTTTTCGCCGTTCCGGCGGTGGGCGGGTGGGTGGCTGGGTACTCGGTGGAAGGCTGGGGCTGGGGCGGGAAAGAGAAGAGCCGCGTACGGTCGCCCTCACCGACGTCCGTACGCGGCGTCTCCGCCTGCCGGGGCGCTCTGCGCACCGCTCTCGCCCGTCCGCGTGTCATCGCGGCCGCGGCCTCCCCGGCGGCACTGCTCCCCGTCCCCTGGGGAACAGTGCCCGTCTTGGTGTTCCTCTTTCCGTGGCTTCCTGGCTTCCTCGGCCTCGGCGGCCTGGGTGGCCTCCGCGGCTCCGGCGGCCTCAGCGGCCGATCAGATCGGCCAGGGCTTCGGCCTGGTTCGCCATCTGCTCCCACCCGCCGAACAGCAGCACCAGGAGCACGGCGCACGGCAGGGCCATGGCCAGCGCCACGGCGGGGTGCCGGGTGGGCTGCTCGGCGGACTGGGGCTGGGTGAAGGCCGGCCGCCGACGGCGGGTGGCGCCCGTCTGCTGCGTTGCCATGGCCTTGCTCCTGATCCGGTCGATTGAGCGCGGTGGACGGCTTACCTCGGGGGACGAGCTCCCCGTCCACCGCTGGGCACAACGCTATTCGTCAGGGGGCCGTTCGGACGTCATGCCGTCGTACTGTTCCTCGGGCATCCCGGAGGATGACGCTCAGACTCAAGGCGTACTACCGGAGGGGGAGGGTCGACTCACCCCGTCCCCGAGGGAACCCTGAGGGGCGACCCCGAGAAACGATTCGGCGCCCCTGTGACCTGCAGCTCAGAGCACGATCCGACAATCGCACGGTGGCTTGAGGTGTTGCGTATCAGCACACCGCAGCGGGCAGTCCGTAAGCTGTGCCAGACAGGAACTGACGATGCCCCAACCGACGGGGCCTCACCCACAGGCTGACGGGGAACGAGACATGGCGATGATGCGGCTGAGGCGTGAGGACCCCCGCATCGTCGGGCCGTACCGCCTCCACCGGCGACTCGGAGCCGGCGGCATGGGCGTGGTCTACCTCGGCTCCGACCGCCGCGGGCAGCGCGTCGCCCTCAAGCTGATCCGCGCCGAACTCGCCGAGGACCAGGAGTTCCGCACCCGCTTCGCCCGCGAGATCGCCGCCGCCTCCCGGATCCGGGGCGGCTGCACCGCACGGGTCGTCGGCTCCGACATCGAGGCCGACCGCCCCTGGCTCGCCACCGCGTACGTCCCCGGGCCGTCCCTCTACAAGCAGGTCGGCGACGAGGGGCCGCTCAGCTGGCCGGACGCCGCCCGGATCGGGGCCGCGCTGGCCGACGGGCTGGTCAAGGTGCACGAGGCCGGGGTCGTCCACCGTGACCTCAAACCCTCCAACATCCTGCTCTCACCGCGCGGCCCGCGGATCATCGACTTCGGCATCGCGTGGTCGCGCGGCGCCAGCACGCTCACCCACGTCGGCACCGCGGTCGGTTCCCCCGGCTTCCTCGCGCCCGAGCAGGTGCGCGGCGCCGCCGTCACCCCGGCCACGGACGTCTTCGCCTTCGGGGCCACCCTCGCGTACGCGCTCACGGGGGACACACCGTTCGGGTCCGGGGCGTCCTCCGAAGTGATGCTGTACCGGGTCGTCCACGAGGAGCCCGACCTGTCGGCCGTGCCGCCGCAGCTCGCCCCGCTGATCCGGGCCTGCCTGGCCAAGGAGCCCGCCGAGCGGCCCGGCGCGGCCGCGCTGCACGAGCGGCTCAGCGAACTGGCGGCCCGCGGGGCGGCGACGACCGGCGGCAGCGGGCGCACGACGCGGCGGGGCCCGGCCCCGGCCGCCGCAGCCGCCGAGGCCGCGGCGCCGGCCGGTGCGCCCCTGGCGCCGCAGGCACCGCAGCAGGACGGCGGGCGGCAGAGCGTTCCGGCCCCCGGGCGCTCGCCCGACCCGGCCGCGTCGGCCCCCCGCGCCCGGGCCGCGGCCCGGCGCCCACAGGGTGGCCCGCTCCCCCGACCCGAGGCGACGCCGGTCACCCGTCCACTGCGGGAACGCCCGCACACTCCCCCGCCGGCCCGCCCGCGACCCCGGGACCGCCAGCACACCCCCGCCCCCGGCGGACGGCCCGGCACGGCGCGGCAGCGACTGCTGCGGCAACGGCTGATCGTCTTCGTCACCGTGACGATCGGCGTCGCGCTGGCCATCGCGGCGGCGCAGGGCTGCGAGAACCGGAGCAACCAGGGGGCGCGGCCGGTGGTCGGACAGACCGCGACGGCGAGCACCGGGCACGGCGGCGAGCAGTCGGTGCCCGGGAGCTCGGCGGACGTCGCGGCGCAGACCTCCGCGACCCCGCTCCCGGCGGCCGCGCGCGGCACGGCGAACGGGGCGCTGGCGGCCGCGCAGGGGCCGGGGCCCGTGGTGGACTGGCCCAACCGCAGCTACTCCGACGGGGCGGGCGGGCCCGCGGTCACGCTGAAGGACGGGCACTCGGCTGGGGCCGGACCGCAGCTCGCGCTGAGCGCGGTGCTGCCGGCCCGGTACAAGGGCCAGCCGGCCACGGTCGTCGTCCTGCGTCGGGCGGAGGGATCGGCGCCGGTCGACCTCGTCCAGCTCTACACGTTCACCGGCGACACCCCCGTCGCCACCACCACCCGGACCTCCACCGCCGACCCGCAGGCCACCGCCAGCTGGCGCCTGGACGGCAGCGCGGTCGTCCGCGAGGAGCGCGTCGCCGCCACCGGCGCGGTCATCTCCACCCGCTACACCGTGCGCGCCGACGGCACCCTCGACGAATCCTGGCCCGGCGCCGGCGCCTCCGGCGGCGCCCCCACCACCCCTCCCCCAGCCGCCGCCCCGGCCCCACCCACCGCCGCGTCCACCACCGGCTGACCCGCACCGGAAGTCGGCCCGGCCGACTTCCGGTGCGAGGTGGATTGATGCGAGAGGCAGAGCTGACGCCGCAGGATCCGGAAGCGCCTTCGGACGGCGCACTGCCAAGCCGGGACGCGTGAGGTTCTAAGGCCAGAACGAGAAGTCCGACGGGCCGACCTCCTGTACACCGACAGGCAGGCGTGTGGAGCGGCGAGCCAGCGCCCCAGGGCCGGGACCAGGCGCGGACTCCGCAGACAGGCGGAACCGGCATCGGACGCGACTCCAGCCGACGGGCCGCGGGAGAGCTCACGCCAGTGAAGCAACTGCGGGCGGGGATCAGGGGGTGGTGACGGCGTAAAAGGCTACGGCGGCGGCGCCGACGTTGAGCGAGTCGATGCCGGACCGACCGGCGAGAGGGCAACCCGTCCAGCAGGGTGAACGGCGGGATACCGGCCACCCAGTTACCGCCGATGACCTCGAACGCGTCGGTGGGGGGCTGGGACTCGCGCTCACGCGGGTCCGGGGTCCGGCAGCTGCCGGACCTCGCCCGTGCCCAGCTCGACCGTGAACCGGGCCCGCATCGGGCCGTCGCCCCGGCGGGAGAGGAGCGTGAGTTCGGTGACCGATGCCGAGGTGGTGCCCAGGCGGGCGGCCAGTTCGGGTGCGAGCCGGCGCGGGTGCTGGGTCCGCCCCAAGGACAGGTGGGGTGTGAAGTCGTCCGCCCGACCCCGGCAGCGGGGGAAGCGCTCCACCAGGGAGCCGTGGAGTGCCTGCCACGGGCCGGGGCCGCCACCCGCCGGGTCGAGCCAGACCGTGGCGTCGTGGCGGTGGGGGAAGTGACGCACCCCGTGCAGACGCGCGGTGAACGGGGCGTGCTCGGCCGCGGCGGCGCCCAGCAACGGGAGCGCGGGCCCGAAGTCCGACTCCGGGACGAAGCCGAACAGCACGTTGACGTGCGGCGGCCAGCGGCGGATCTGCGGATCGTGCTCCTCCCGGATCCGCTGGACGGCCTGCCACAGTTCCGCCGGCGGCAACCAGGCAAGCGCCGTCCGGGGCGTCGGTCCGACGTCCAGGGCGCCCGGAACGCCGATCGGGTGTCTGTCCACCCCTCCATGGTGACCGCTCCTGCGGGCACCCTGTCGTCCCTTTGACCTGACTGTAGGGCGGCGATGATCACGGGGAGGGGGGCCAAAACCCAAGCGTTGCCCTGAGCAACTACCGGACGAGCTCGCGTCGCGGGCGGGTGGCGTAGAAGGCCACCGCCGAGGCTGCTGCGACGTTGAGCGAGTCGACCCCGGCGTCCATCGGAATGCGGACGTGCTCGTCGACCGAAGCGAGCGTCTTGGCGGCGAGGCCGTCGCCCTCCGTGCCGAAGACCAGGGCGAGCTTCTCGTCGTCCCGCGAAGCGAGTTCATCGAGGGTGATCGCCTGGTCACTCAGGCACAGTGCCGCGACCGTGAAGCCTGCGGTATGCAGAATCTCGACGTCCTTCGGCCATGCCTCCAGGCGGGTCCACGGCACCTGGAAGACAGCCCCCATCGACACCTTCACGGACCGGCGGTAGAGGGGATCGGCGCAGCGTGGAGTGAGGAGGATCGCGTCGACGCCCAGGGCGGCTGCGTTCCTGAAGGCCGCCCCCATGTTGGCGTGATCGACGATGTCCTCGAACACGGCGACGCGGCGGGCGTCGGTGAGGAGGGCGGCGGCGTCGGGGAGGGGCTTGCGTTCCATCGAGGCGAGGGCGCCGCGGTGGACGTGGTAGCCGGTGACGGCTTCGGCGAGTGCGGGTTCGACCACGTGGACGGGGGCGTCGGCGTCGGCGATGACGTCGGCCATCACGTCGAGCCACTTGGCGGTCAGCAGCATCGACCGCATCCGGTAGCCCGCGGAGAGGGCGCGGCGGATGACCTTCTCGCCCTCGGCGATGAACAGGCCCTCGGCGGGTTCGCGGTGGCGGCGCAGTTCGACGTCGGTGAGGCCGGTGTAGTCGGCGAGGCGGGGGTCGGCCGGGTCGGTGATGGTGCTGGGTTCGGACACCCTGCGATCTTGCCAAGCCCGGACGGGGAAGGCCAAACGGCCCAGGGGGCGGGGTGGTCCCGGGCTGGCCGGAGTGCAAATATGACCGTATGGCCCGAAATCCGGGCCGATCTTGGGCTCCGTCGGCCTCTGGTGCCACCGGCGACGCCGGCTCCTTCGGTAGGCGCCCACACGGTCGGCAAGAACTGCCACGCGCGAAGCGTCCGCGACCGGCTCGGCACCGGTCGGTCGCCGGGCAGGTGTTCGCGCTCCAGATCCTCGTCGTCCTGCTGCTGGTGGCGGGGGCCGCGGTGGCGCTGGTGGTGCAGTCGCACACCGACGCCGACCGCGAGGCGCGCAACCGGTCGGTGGCGGTCGCGCAGTCCTTCGCCAACTCGCCGGGCATGGTGGACGCGCTGCGCTCCCCCGACCCGACCGCGATCCTGCAGCCGAAGGCGCAGTCCGCGCGGGTCGCCTCCGGCGTGGACTTCATCGTGGTGCTGAACAACCAGGGCATCCGCTACACCCACCCCAACCCGGCGCGGATCGGCCAGAAGTTCATCGGCACGTACGAGCCCGCGCTGCACGGCCAGGTGGTGACCGAGCACCTCACCGGTACGCTCGGCCCGCTGGTCCAGGCGGTGGTCCCGGTCTACGCGCCGGACGGCTCGGTGGTCGGGCTGGTCTCGGCCGGGGTCACCCTGAGCAACGTCTCCACCGTGAGCGAGCGCCAGCTGCCGGTGGTCCTGGGCGCGGCGGCGGGCGCGATAGGCCTGGCGACGCTGGGCACGGCCCTGATCAGCAGGCGGCTGCGGCGGCAGACCCACGGGCTCGGCCCGGTCGAGATGACCAGGATGTACGAGCACCACGCGGCGGTGCTGCACGCGGTACGCGAGGGCGTGATGATCGTCGCCGGGGACGGGCGGCTGTTGCTCTGCAACGACGAGGCGCGCCGCCTGCTGGACCTGCCGCCGGACGCCGAGGGCCGTCAGGTGACCGAACTGGGCCTGGACCCGGCGCCGCTGGAGCTGCTGACCGCCGACCGTCCGGTGACCGACGAGGTGGTGCTGGCCGGGGAGCGGCTGCTCGCGGTGAACGTCCGGCTGACCGACCGGGACGGCGGCCCGCCGGGCTGCGTCGCCACCCTGCGCGACTCCACCGAGCTGATGGCGCTGACCGGCCGGGCCGAGGGCGCCCAGCGGCGGCTGCGGCTGCTGTACGACGCGGGCATGACGGTGGGCAGCACGCTGGACGTCACCCGGACGGCGGAGGAGCTGGCGCAGGTCGCCGTGCCGCGCTTCGCCGACTTCGTCACGGTGGACCTGGCGGAACAGGTGCTGTCGGGCGAGGAGCCGCCGCGGGGCACCTCGCTGAACCGGATGCGGCGGGCGGCCGTCGTCGGGACCGGCGGGCACGGCCCGTTCTACCCGGTGGGCACCGCCCTGGACGTGGTGCCGGCCACGCCGCTGGCCAGCGCACTGCACAGCGACCTGCCCCGGCTGGAGCCCCGGCTGGCCGAGGCGCAGGGCTGGCGGGAGCAGGATCCCGAGGGGGCGGAGCAGGCGCTGGCGTACGGGGTGCACTCGCTGGTGCGGGTGCCGCTGCGGGCGCGCGGGGTGCTGCTGGGGGTGGCCCGGTTCTGGCGGGCGGAGCGGCCGGAGCCGTTCGAGGCGGAGGACCTGACGCTGGCCGAGGAGCTGGTGGCGCACGCGGCGGTGTGCATCGACAACGCCCGCCGGTACACCCGTGAGCACGCGATGGCGGTGACGCTGCAGCACAGCCTGCTGCCGCGCAGCCTGCCGGAGCAGAACGCGCTGGAGGTGGCGCACCGCTACCTGCCCGCCCAGGCCGGGGTGGGCGGGGACTGGTTCGACGTGATCCCGCTGCCGGGCCTGCGGGTGGCCCTGGTGGTCGGCGACGTGGTCGGCCACGGGCTGCACGCGGCGGCGACGATGGGGCGACTGCGGACGGCGATCCACAACTTCTCGACGCTCGACCTGCCGCCGGACGAGCTGCTGGGCCACCTGGACGAGCTGGTGAACCGGATCGACCAGGACGCGGCGGGCGGCGGCGAGAGCGGCGGGCTGACCGGGGCGACCTGCCTGTACGCGATCTACGACCCGGTGTCGCGGCGCTGCACGCTGGCCAGCGCCGGGCATCCGCCGCCGGCCGTGGTGGACCCCCAGGGCCGGGTGACGTTCCCGGAGCTGCCGACCGGGCCGCCGCTGGGGCTGGCGGTGCTGCCGTTCGAGACCGCCGAGCTGGAGCTGGCCGAGGGCACTCGGCTGGTGCTGTACACGGACGGGCTGGTGGAGGACCGCGAGCGGGACATCGACGACGGGCTGGCGCTGCTGCGTGAGGCCCTCGGCGGGCCGCCGCGCACGCCGCAGCAGACCTGTGCGGACGTGCTCGGGGCGATGCTGCCGGCTCATCCGCAGGACGACATCGCGCTGCTGGTCGCGCAGACCAGGGTGCTGGCGGAGGACCAGGTCGCGCAGTGGGACGTGCCCACCGATCCGGCGGCGGTGGGGGCGGTCCGGGCCCAGGTGGCGGAGCGGCTGGCGGACTGGGGGCTGGACGAGGCCTCGTTCGTCACCGAGCTGATCCTCAGCGAGCTGGTGACCAACGCGATCCGGTACGGCTCCGCGCCGATCCGGGTACGGCTGCTGCACGACCGTTCGCTGATCTGCGAGGTGTCGGACGGCAGCAGCACCTCGCCGCACCTGCGGTACGCGGCGACGGAGGACGAGGGCGGCCGCGGGCTGTTCCTGGTCGCGCAGTTCGCGGACCGCTGGGGGACGCGCTACACGGCGACCGGGAAGGTCATCTGGACGGAGCAGCAGTTGGAGTAGGAAGTCGGACCGGCCGACTTCCCACTCCGCGGAGCCGTCAGCGCCGGAAGGCGGCGGCCAGCACGTTCACCACGTCGCCGACCACGATCACCGCCGGGGGCTTGACGCCCTCGGCCTCGACCACGGCGCCGACGGTGGCCAGGGTGGCGTCCACCCGGCGCTGGGCGGCGGTGGTGCCCTCCTGGACGACGGCGACCGGGGTGTCGGCCGGGCGGCCGTGCTCGACCAGCTTGGCGGCGATCGCGCCGATCTTGTCCACGGCCATCAGCAGCACCAGGGTGCCGCTCATCCCGGCGACGGCCTGCCAGTTGGTGACCGAGCGCGGGTCCTCCGGGCCGACGTGGCCGGAGACCACGGTGAACTCCTGGGTCAGCCCGCGGTGGGTGACCGGGATGCCGGCCGTCTCGGGGACGCTGATCGAGCTGGAGATGCCGGGCACCACGGTGACCGGGATGCCCGCCTCGGCGCAGGCCAGCAGCTCCTCGCCGCCGCGGCCGAAGACGTACGGGTCGCCGCCCTTGAGCCGGACCACGAACCTCCCGGCCTTGGCGTGCTCGATCAGCGCCTGGTTGATCGCCTCCTGGGCCATCTGGCGGCCGTACGGGATCTTCGAGGCGTCGATCACCTCGACGTGCTCGGGCAGTTCGGCGAGCAGCTCGCGCGGGGCGAGGCGGTCGGCGACCACCACGTCGGCGTCGGCGAGCAGGCGGCGGCCGCGCACGGTGATCAGGTCCGGGTCGCCGGGGCCGCCGCCGACCAGGGCCACGCCGGCGCCGTGCGAGCGGTACGAACGGGTGGCCAGCGAGCCGTCCCGCAGACCGCCGACGATGGCGTCGCGCAGGGCTGCGGAGTGCCGCGGGTCGCCGGTGAGGACGGCCACGGTGGCGCCGGCGTCGCGGCCGCTCGCCGGGGTCCAGGCGGTGGCGGCGGAGGCGTCGTCGCTGCGGGAGCAGAACACCCGCTCGCGCTCGGCCTCGGCGCTGACGGCCGTGTTGACCGCCGGGTCGTCGGTGGCGACCAGGGCGTACCAGGCGCCGGCCAGGTCGCCGTCGGCATAGGGGCGGGCGTGCCAGGTCAGCTCGCCCGCGTCGGCCATGGCCTGGACGGCCGGGGTGGTGACCGGGGATATCAGGTGCAGCTCGGCACCGGAGGCGATCAGGGCCGGCAGCCGCCGCTGCGCGACCTGGCCGCCGCCGACCACCACGACACGGCGGCCGGCCAGCAGCAGGCCGACCGGGTAGGGGGTGCGGCCCTCGGTGCTCGGGTGCGGGGTGGGCGCGGTCATCGGCGGTGCTCCTGATCGGGAGTGAGGGTCTGGGCAGTGCGGTGGCACGCCACCCGGCGGACCGGGTGGCGGTACGCCGCTCCGCGGGCCGGCGCGCCTCGGGCCGGTCCGCGGAGCGGTGAGCAGATCGTCAGGCCTTCTCGGTGACCCCGGCGGAGTCGAAGGTGGCTACATCGTGCATCGCGCGGGCCGCACTCTGCACCAGCGGCAGCGCCAGCAGGGCACCGGTGCCCTCGCCGAGCCGCAGGTCGAGGTCGATCAGCGGACGCAGGCCCAGCTTCGCCAGCGCGGCCTGGTGGCCGGGCTCGGCGGAGCGGTGGCCGGCGATGCAGGCGGCCAGCACCTCGGGGGCGATCGCCTTGGCGACCAGCGCGGCCGAACCGGCGATGACGCCGTCCAGCACCACCGGGGTGCGCAGCGAGGCGGCACCCAGCAGGAAGCCGGCGATGGCCGCGTGCTCCAGGCCGCCGACGGCGGCGAGGACGCCGATCGGGTCGTTCGGGTCGGGCTGGTGCAGCGCCAGCGCGGCGCGGATGACCTCGATCTTGCGGGCGTGGGTCTCGTCGTCGATGCCGGTGCCGCGGCCGGTGACCTCGGCCGGGTCGAGGCCGGTGAACACCGAGATCAGGGCGGCCGAGGCGGTGGTGTTGGCGATGCCCATGTCGCCGGTGACCAGTGCCTTGTTGCCCGCCGCGACCAGGTCGCGGGCGGTCTCGATGCCGACCTCGATGGCCTGGAGGGCCTCCTCGCGGGTCATCGCCGGGCCCTGGGTCATGTCGGCGGTGCCGGGCTTGACCTTGCGCGGCAGCAGTCCGGTGGCGCGGCCCTGCTGGACGGCCTGCGGCAGCTCGGCGGCGACGCCGACGTCCACCACGCAGACCTCGGTGCCGATCTGCTTGGCGAAGGAGTTGATCACCGCTCCCCCGGCCAGGAAGTTGCCGACCATCTGGGCGGTCACCTCCTGCGGCCACGGGGTGACGCCCTGGGCGTGCACGCCGTGGTCGCCCGCGAAGATCGCCACGCAGGCGGGCTCCGGGATCGGCGGCGGGCACTTGCGGGACAGGCCGCACAGCTGGGCGGAGATGATCTCCAGCATGCCGAGCGAGCCGGCCGGCTTGGTCATCCGCTTCTGGCGGTCCCAGGCCTCGCCGAGCGCCTTGGCGTCCAGCGGGCGGATGCCGCGCAGGGTCTCGGCGAGCAGGCTCTGCGGCTCCTCGCCGGGCAGGGCGCGGTTGCCGTACTGCTCCTCGTGGACGACCCAGGCCAGCGGGCGCTTCTTGGCCCAGCCCTGCTGCTCCAGCTCCGGCTCGTCCGGAAAGGAGTCGACGAAGCCGACGCACAGGTAGGCGACGACCTCCAGGTGCTCGGGCAGGCCGAGCTCGCGGACCAGCTCCTCGTCGTCGAAGAAGCTCACCCAGCCGACACCCAGACCCTCGGCGCGGGCGGCCAGCCAGAGGTTCTCGACGGCCAGGGCCGCCGAGTACGGGGCCATCTGCGGCTGGGTGTGGCGGCCCAGGGTGTGGCGGCCGCCGCGGGTGCGGTCGGCGGTGACCACGATGTTCACCGGGGTTTCGAGGATGGCCTCGATCTTGATCTCGCGGAACTGCTTGGCCCGGCCCTTGGGCAGCGAGTCCGCGTACGCCTCGCGCTGGCGCTCGGCCAGGGCGTGCATCCGCCTGCGGGTCTTCGCCGAGCGGATCACCACGAAGTCCCAGGGCTGCGAGTAGCCGACGCTGGGCGCGGTGTGGGCGGCCTCCAGGACGCGGATCAGCACCTCGTGCGGGATCGGGTCCGGGCGGAAGCCGTTGCGGATGTCGCGGCGCTCGCGGATCACCTGGTGGACGGCGTCGCGGCCGGCCTCGTCGTAGCCGGGGGCGGCCGGGCCGCGGGGCTCGGCGGGCTCGGCGGGCTGCTCGTCCTCGGCGGCGGGGGCCTCGGACGGCTCGGCCGACTCGGCGGTCCCGGCGGACTCGGCGGACTCTGCGGACTCTGCGGACTCTGCGGACTCTGCGGTCACGGCGGGCTGCTGGTCGGCGGGCTGCTCGTCCCGGGCCTCGGGCTGCGGCTCCTCGGCGGCGGGGGCCCCGGGCTGCTCGGCGGGCTGCTCCGCGACCGGCTCGGCGGAGGGGGCCTCCTCCTGGACGGCCTCCGGGGCGGCGGGCTCGGCCTGCGGCTCCGCGGCGGCGGGCGCCTCGGCGGCCGGGCCCTCGGCGGGCTGCTCGGCGGTCTCCGCGTTCTCGGCGACGGCCTCGGTCGTCGGCTGCTGCTCGGCCTCCGTGGCGGCGGCGGCCTCGACGGGCTGCGCGGCCTCGGCCTCGGCACCGGTCTCCACGGGCTGCTCGACCGCCTGCTCCGCGACGGCTTCGACGGCCTGCTCCGCCACCGGCTCGGCCGGGGCCTCGGCGGGCTGCTCGGCGGCCACGACCTGCGGCTGCGGCTGCGGCTGCTCACCCTCGGCGGCGACCGGCTCGACGGCGACCGCCTCGGTGACGGCGGCCTGGGCGACGACGGCCTCGGGCTCGGTGGCAACCGGCTCCTGGCCGGCGGACTCGGCGACGGCCTGCCCGGAGGGCATCTCACCGGTGCCGGCGGCGGTCTCGGCGACCGCCTCGACCACGACGGCCTGAGCGGCCTCGACGGCCTCCACGACCTCGGCGGCCTGCTCGGCCGGCTCGGTCTGCTCCGCCACCTGGGCCACCTGGAACGCCTCGCCCTCCGGGCCCTGCTCAACGGCCTGCGGCGCGTCGGCGACCGCTATGGGGGCGGGCTGCTCCTGCGCCGCCTCCTCGGCCACCGGGGCCTGCTGGGCCGCCTCGACCTTGGGCAGGCCGTGCGGCGTCGGCGCGGCGAGGAAGGCGGAGATCCGACGCGGCTGACCGGCCGGAGCGGCGCCCTCGGGCTGCTCGACGGGCGCGACACCCTCCGCGACGACGGTCTCGGCAACGGCCGTCTCCACGGCGGCGGCGTCGACGGCCATGGTCTCGACCGCGGCGTTCTCCACCGCGACCGCCTCGGCGACCGGCTGGGCGACCGGCTGGGCGGCGGCGTCGGCCGGGACCGGCTCGACCACGACGGCCTGAGCGGCCTCAGGAGCCACCGCCTCGGGAGCCGCCACGGCCTGCACGGCCTCGGCGGCCGGCGCGGCGGCCTGGACGGCCTCCGGCAGCTCGACGACCTCGACCACCTCGATCGCCCCGACCGTCTCGACGCCCATCAGGCCCTCGACCGGCTGCCCGGCCAGCGGCACCTGCTGGTAGCCCGGTGCCTGCGGCACCTGGTGAACCTCCGGCCCGCCCTCGACCGTGGTGGCCACCGGGGGCACCGGCGCGGCGGGCGCCATCGGGGCGGCCTGCGGCACACCCTGCGGCACGGCACCCGGGACGGGCGCGGCGGCCTCGCCCATCGGCGGGCGGCCGACGACCGGGATGCCGTGCGCGGGCGTGCCGCCCTGCGACGGGCCGCGGTCGGCCAGCGAACGGACCGGCACCTGACCGGTCATCAGCGAGGGGTCCGGGATCGGCGGACCGGCGTGCAGCGGCCGGCGCGGCGGCTGAGCCTGCGTCATCGGCTGCTGGACGTGCGGCTGCGCCTGGGCGGCCTGGAGGTGCTGCTGGCCGTGCTCACCGCCGAGCACCGGCGGCTCCACCGGCGGCCAGGACGGCTCGACCGGGGTGCCCTCCTGCTGCGCGAACGGCGCCTGCTCGGCACCCCAGGAGCCCTGCGGACCGGGCATCAGCAGGACGTCGTCCTCGTCGTCCAGACCGTCGGGCTGGTCGACGAAGTGGAAGGCGGGGCGCGGGGCGCCCTGGTCGACGGCCCAGCCGTCGCCCGGGACGGCCTGGGGCGGCACGCCGGTGAAGTTCGGCTGGCCCTGCGGCGGGATCACACCCGCGCCGGGGGGCATCGCACCGGGCACCGCGCCGGTCGGCGCCGCCGGGTTGGGGATCATGCCGCCGTCGGTCGCGACGCCCTGCAGGGGTGCAACGCCCGCGACGCCGTCCGGTCCGCCGAGCGGGTCGGGCCCGGCGTGCAGGTGCTCCGGCAGTCCCTCGCCCGGGACGTGGCCGCCATCGGTCATTGTCAAAGCTCCTTCCAGGCCGCTGCCGCGCCCCTTGGCGACGCGATCACCGACCGCAGCGCCCATCCGCACGGGCCGGACCTGCACCGACCCGCCCCTCAACCACACGTGGCCGCCGCGCCGTGGCGCTGCGGCCCAAGTCCTTCCGGCGCGCTGCGGCACCCCGGTCCGGGCACCGCCCGCGAGGACGGTGCACCATCTGAAACAACGACAACCCGGAGCAACCGGCACGACCGCACCGGACCCTACGGCATTCTCCAGGTCCGGCACGCGGCGCGTCGAATTGCCCACACTCCGAGCGGAACCGGGTTGCACCACGTCAAAAAGGTGACAAACCGACCGAATCGGGCAGGTCGCCTACGGCTGCAGCCGCCTGGGACGCCACACTACCGGCCCGGCGCGCTGACCTCTCGAATCGGTGTCCGGATGCGACCTGGATCACCGCCAGGGCCGCCCACCGGCCCCGGCGCGCACCCGAGGCCTTCACACGATCTGCTCACCCCAGAGCAGCAGGGCGCCGCCCTCGCCCGCCCCGAGCGCCAGCCCGCCGCCCTCCTCGGCCGCCCGCAGCGGGGTGGCCTGCAGCAGCGCGCCGTCCGCCCGGTAGCCCGCCCCCGCGATGGCCCGGTGGATCTCCTCCGCCTCGGCGAAGGTGCGGGCCAGCGCGACGAAGCGCTCCGGCTTCCGGGCCAGCACGGCCCGCACCACCTCGGGCCCGCCGGACTCCACCACCGCCGCGTCCGGCTCGGGCAGGCCGCCCAGCACCTCGGGGCCCTGCCCGTACACGGTCTCCACCTCGACCCCGTACCGGCGGGCGTTGACGGCGAGCCGGGCACAGGCCGAACGGGAGGCCTCGACCGCGACCACCGCGGCGCCGAACCGGGCCGCCTCCACGGCGAGGGCGCCGCTGCCCGCGCCGACGGACCAGACGAGGTCCCCCGGACGTGCACCCAGACGGGCCAGCACCAGGGCGCGCACGTGCGCGGGCAGCGCCTCCGATGCGCCCGGCTCGCCCTCCGTGCGCCCGGCGCCCGTGTAGGCGTCACCGGGGAGCGCCCAGCCGCGTTCCGCGCCGGGGTAGCCGACCGGGCGCCCGGCCAGCCAGCCGGCCGCCTCCCCGACCGCGCCGACCTGGGCGCCGCCGCCGATCACCAGCACCACGTTGGGGTCGCGCCAGACGTGGTCGGCGATCCGGTCGGAGGTCAGGACGGTGACGTCCTCCTCCGGGGTGCCGAGGGCCTCGCAGACCACGAAGGTGCGGTGCACCCCGCGCAGCATCAGGGCGAGTTCGCCCGGGCCCGCGCCCGGGGCGGTGAGCACCGCGACCTTGGGGTGGGCCCGGCAGATGTTGGCCGCGCGGCGCAGCCGGCCGCCGTGGGCGCTGACCACCTGGGCGTCCTCCCAGGGCATCCCGGCCCGGGCGAAGGCGGTGGCGACGGAGGAGACGGCGGGCAGGACTTCGAGTTCGAGGCCGTACTCGGGGCGGCGCAGGGTGCGCACCACGCCGAAGAAGCCCGGGTCGCCCTCGGCGACCACGACGGCGGCGCCGCGGTGCTCGGCGATGGTGCGGGCGGCCTGCCGGATGTTGCCGAGGGTGATCCGCTCGGCGTCCTCCGGCACCGGAAGGGCGTCCAGTTGGTAGGGCGCTCCGGCCACCAGGGTCGCCGCGGCGAGGGCCGCACCGGCGGCCTCGGTCAGCGGCGTACCGTCCCACCCGATGACCGTGATCCGGTCAGCCATCTGCGGCCGTTCTCCCTCGACTCGTCCCGACGCGGCGCCCACTGCGCGGCGCCGGTGCAGAGGCTACCGGGTGCGACCGCCCGGAGGCCGACATCTCGCACAGATGTCCGTGCCGGGCGGGTGGCCGGACGGCGGCTCAGTCGCGCAGCACGTAGCGGTGGTCGCCGTGCCAGCCGTCGCGGTGCAGTTCGGGCGACTCCAGGTCCTCCGGGAGCAGGCTCCACAGGATCAGGTCGCTCCGGCTCTCCTCGACGACCTCGCCGGACTCGCCGCGCACTATCCAGGCGCTGCGCAGCACGCCCTCGCTGATGCCGCCGATCTTCTGGGCGACCTGCTGGGCGGCGGTGTTCCCGGCGGCGGTGCGCATCTCCAGGCGCAGGAAGCCGCGGTCCTCGAAGAGCCACTGGGCGACGCCGAGGACGGCCTCGGGGGCGTAGCCCTCGCCGCGGGCCCAGGTGGCGGTGACGTAGGAGATCTCGGTGCTGCGCAGCCGCCAGTCGGTGTTGCGCAGTTGGACCAGGCCGACCAGGCGCTGGGTGAGGTGCTCGGTGACGGCGAGGACGATGCCGTGCCCGGCGGCGCGGTGGGCGGGGGCGAGGGTGCGGGCGAGCTCGGCCGCGTAGTCCTCGGTGAAGGGGTGCGGGTGGTCCGTCCAGGCCAGGACGAGGTCGTCGGCCATCATGGTGGCCAGGCCGGGGGCGTCGTCCTCCGCAAGGGGACGCAGCAGCAGCCGTTCGGTGCTGATGGCGGTCTCGGGGAAGCTCGCTGCCATGCCGTCTCTCCTCGCCGGGTCGTGAACACAACACCGTACGCCTCCGGCGCGCCCGGGTATCACGCGGTGCGCCGGTCGCACGACGGTACGTCAGAACCCGGTCCACGGTGGTGTCCCTGGTGCATACTGCCCGACCGGGCCCCCGCCGAGGTGCGGCGGGGGCCCGGTCGGGCGCTACGCGGTATGACCGTACGACGATCAGAAGGCCGGGATGACCGAACCCTGGAACGTGTCGTTGATGTACTTCTTGACCTCGTCGGAGTGCAGCAGCTCGGCCAGCTTCTTCACCCGCGGGTCGTTCTCCTTGCCCTTCTTGACGGCGAGGATGTTGGCGTACGGGTTGCCCTCGGCCTTCTCCAGCACCAGGGCGTCGGTGGCCGGCTTCAGGCCGGAGTCGAGCGCGTAGTTGCCGTTGATCACGGCGGCGTCGAGGTCGGCGATGGAGCGGGGCAGCTGGGCGGCCTCCAGCTCCTTCCACTTGAAGCCCTTCGGGTTGCCCGTCACGTCCGCCGGGGTGGCGGCGGTGCCGGCGCCGTCCTTGAGGGTGATGAGCTTGTTGTCGGCGAGCAGCTTGAGCGCGCGGCCCTCGTTGGTGGCGTCGTTCGGCAGGCCGACAGTGGCGCCGGAGGGCAGGTCGTTGATCGACTTGACCTTCTTGGAGTAGACGCCCAGCGGCTCCAGGTGGACGGTCTCGACCGAGACGATGTCCGTGCCGTTCTTCTTGTTGAAGTCATCCAGGTACGGGACGTGCTGGAAGTAGTTGGCGTCGGCCGAACCGTCCTGCACCGCCGTGTTGGGGGTCACGTAGTCGGTGACCTCCTTGATGTCGAGCTTGAGGCCCGCCTTGGCCGCGAGGTTGTCGTTGACGAACTTCAGGATCTGCCCGTGCGGGGTCGGGCTGGCGACGACCTTCAGCGGCGCGTTCGGGTCCGAGGAGGACGAACCCGAGCTGCCGCAGGCAGCCAGCGACAGGGCGAGGCCGGCGGTGGCGAGGACACTGGTGAACTTCAGAACGTTGCGCACGAAAAGTGCCTTTCTGCGTGATACGGGGAGCCGCGTCCGGAGGTCGGACGAGGGAGGTCTAGGAGGCGACGAGGTCCTCGTCGGGGGCCGGGGTGGTGGCGCGCGGGCGGAGCAGGCGGGTGCGTCCGCCGCCACGGCCCCGGTTGGCCAGCCGGCGCACGGCGAGGTCGCCGGCCAGCTGGATCACGGTGACGATGATCGCGATCTCGGCCACGATGATCCACATGAAGGCGGTCTCGAAGCGCAGGTAGCCGTAGCGGTAGGCGAGGTCGCCCAGGCCGCCGCCGCCGACCGTGCCGGCCATCGCGGAGTAGCCGATCAGCGCGATGACCGTGGTGGTGACGGAGGCGACGATGCCGGGCAGGGCCTCGGGGACGAGCGTCTTGCGCACCAGCGTCCAGGTGCTGCCGCCCATCGCCTGGACCGCCTCGATCAGACCGCGGTCCACCTCACGGACGGAGGTCTCGACCAGCCGGGCGAAGAAGGGGATCGCGCCGACGGTCAGCGGCACGGTCGCGGCCTGCCAGCCGAGGGAGTTTCCGGTCAGCCACCGCGTGAAGGAGATCAGCGCGATCATCAGGATGATGAACGGCAGCGACCGGGCGAGGTTCACGATCGCGCCCAGCACCTTGTTCACCGGCTGGTTCTGCAGCGCCCCGCCCTTGGAGGTGAGCACCAGCAGCACGCCGACGGGCAGGCCGACCAGGACGGTGCAGACCGTCGCGACCCCGACCATCTGGAAGGTCTCCTGGGTGGCGGGCCACATCAGGTCCTGCATCTGGTCCCAGCTCAGGCCACTCATGCCGCCGCTCCGTTCGCCGCACCGAGCACGTCCACCTGCAGGCCCTGCTCGCGCAGGTAGCCGATCGGCACCACGTTGTCCTGGTGGCCGCCGGGCAGCTCGACCCGCATCCGGCCGACCATCCGGCCCGCGATGGTCTCCACCGCGGCGCCCAGGATGTTGATGTCGATCTGGTAGGTGCGGGCCAGCTGGGAGACGAACGGCTGGGCCGGGGTGTCGCCCTGGAAGGTGATCTCCAGGACGGTGGCACCGGGGTGGCCGGTGCCGAACTCGCTGAGCGGGAACAGCTCGCGGGCCAGCTCCGAGTCGGGCTCGGCCAGCAGGTCGGTCAGCTCGCCGGACTCCACCACCCGGCCGCCGCGCATCAGCGCGGCGGAGTCGCAGACGGACTTGATGACGTCCATCTCGTGGGTGATCAGCAGGACCGTCAGGCCCAGCTGCTGATTGAGGTCGCGCAGCAGCTTGAGGATCGAGCGGGTGGTCTCCGGGTCGAGCGCCGAGGTGGCCTCGTCGGAGAGCAGCACCTTGGGGTCGCCGGCCAGGGCGCGGGCGATCCCCACCCGCTGCTTCTGGCCGCCGGAGAGCTGGCTGGGGTAGCTGCGGGCCTTGTCGCCGAGGCCGACCAGGTCCAGCAGTTCGGCGGCCTTGCGGCGGCGCTGGGTGCGGTCCAGGCCGATGATCTCCAGCGGCAGTTCGACGTTCTGCTGCACCGTGCGGGAGGAGAGCAGGTTGAAGTGCTGGAAGACCATGCCGATCCGGCGGCGCGCCTCGCGCAGGTCCTTGCCGGCCCGGTTCTCGCCGCCGGACAGGGCGGTGAGCTCGACCCCGTCCACGGTGACCGTGCCGGAGGTCGGGCGCTCCAGCATGTTCACGCAGCGGATGAGGGTGGACTTGCCGGCGCCGCTGGTGCCGACGACTCCGTAGACCTCGCCCGGGCGGACGTGCAGGTCGACACCGGCGAGGGCGGTCACCTCGCGGCCTCGGGAACGGTAGACCTTGGTCAGGTCCGTGGTGGTGATCACAGCTGCTTCCGTGGGTCGGGGGCGGGCGGCGGTGTCGACCGGCCGACCGGGATGCGGCCGGCGGTGTCCTACGACGCCTCACCAGGGGGATCCGGAGCTGCCACCCCTTGATCGTGGCCGCGGAACGGCCGGGCCGCGCGACGGCGTGGCCTCAACGAGTCATCGACGGCCGCGGGTGGGCGGGCACGCCGGAGGGGAGGGTTCCGGGAGGAAGGCGTGCTCGCGCGGGCGGGAGCGGCGCCGGATTCTCGCTTCGGGGCGCGAGGGGGAGGCACCCTCGACGGGGTGCCCGGGGGCGGTGGCCCTCAGCAGTGACACATTCGACGGCACATGGCACGCTCACCTGCCGGCAGCGTGCCGGTGGGGGTCCAGTTCGTCGTCGCAGTCATGTGAGCCAGTAAAACAGATGAGTCGAACTGCACCCAACTGTTCGACGGCGGATGTCCGCATTGCGGACACCAGTCGTTCCGACCTGTGGAGATGCACCTCGACGCCGCCACCGGCTGTCCGGATGGTGGCGGCGTCGAGGGTGCCCGGGGGCGGCCGGGGCCGAGGCGGACGGGCTCAGGCGGGCGCGGCTCAGGCGGGCGGGGCTCAGGCGGGCGGGGCTCAAGCGGTCGCGGCGAGCGGGGTGGCGACCGGCTTCTCCAGGTGCACGAAGCTCAGCCGGCTGCTGACCTGCTCGACGGAGGTCTGCCGGTAGCCCTGGCGGGCGTAGAGCCGCAGGTTGCCGAGGCTGCGGTGGCCGGTGAACAGCCGGTAGGCCGTCACCGGGCGGCTGCCCTCGGCCATCCGGCGCTCCAGCGCCTCCAGGAGCCGGCCGCCCAGACCGTGCCGCTGCATCCGGGGGTGGACCACCAGACGCCCTATCCGGCCGATGCCCTCGGCGTCGACGTGGCCGCGGACGGCGCCCACCACCTCGTCGCCCAGGCGGGCGACCAGGACGTGCTGCTCGGTCAGTTCGGTGCGGAGGCTCTCCAGGGTCTGGGTCAGGGGCTCGATCGCCCAGTCGCCGTACAGCTCCGCCTCGGGCTGGTAGCCCAGGTACTGGAGCTTGAGGATCTGCTCCGCGTCCTCGGCCGCAGCGGCCGAGATGATCACGCTCATGCCCATGTGGAGGGGCCTCCCCAGTCGTCGTGCCCGGCGCGCATAGGGTGACGCGCTCACGCTCAGTATCCGAGCGTATGCGCCACCGTCAAGAGTGACGTTCGCCAGCGTGCTACCCGGGTGTCAGCTTCCCTCAACCTTCGGAGGGGCAGACGTGGCAAGGGTCACGCCGCGGTGGGGGCCGGGGCGGACGTGGCAAGCGGTCAGGCGGGGCGAGACAACGGGCGGGGCGTGCTCAGGGGTAGCGCTCGGCGTGGAGGAGGAGGCGCAGGCAGGCCAGGCAGCGGGAGCGGGTGGGCCCGATGGAGCCGCGCGGCATGCCGAGGCGCTCGGAGAGTTCCCGGTACGTGGGTGGCGGGTCCTCGGCCAGGGCGGCGATCAGCTGGGGGCAGCGGCCGGGCAGGGCGGCGACGGTCTCGCGGACCACGCGGCGGCGGTCCTCGGCGAGGTAGACGTCCTCGGCGGAGGGGACGGCGGGAAGGGGGGTGCACACACCGTGCATGACGGGCCCGGGCGGGGCCGGTTACGCCCGGACCGGGGCGCGCACGCGGGAGGGGCGCGCCGGTCGGCCCGCCGCGCCCCTCCCCCGGCCGCTCCGGGGCTCAGCCCTGGACCCACTCCTGCTGCCGCGCCAGGTCCGCCTTCACCTCGGCGAGCTGGACCGCGACGGCCGAGGGGGCGGTGCCGCCGCGCCCGTTGCGGGCGGCGATGGCGCCGTGCACGCTGAGCACCGAGCGGACCTCGGGGGTCAGGTGCTCGGAGATCGAGGCGAACTGCTCGTCCGTGAGGTCCCCGAGCTCGATGCCCTCGGCCTCGCAGACCTTGACGCAGGCCCCGGCGACCTCGTGCGCGACCCGGAACGGCACGCCCTGCTTGACCAGCCACTCGGCGATGTCGGTGGCGAGCGAGAAGCCCGCCGGGGCCAGCTCCTCCAGCCGCTCCCGGTGCACGGTGAGGGTGGCCATCATCCCGGTGAACGCGGGCAGCAACACCTCCAGCGTGTCGCAGGAGTCGAAGACCGGCTCCTTGTCCTCCTGGAGGTCCCGGTTGTAGGCGAGCGGCAGCGCCTTGAGGGTGGCCAGCAGGCCGGTCAGGTTGCCGATCAGCCGGCCGGACTTGCCGCGGGCGAGCTCGGCGATGTCCGGGTTCTTCTTCTGCGGCATGATCGAGGAGCCGGTGGAGAAGGCGTCGTGCAGGGTGATGAAGCCGAACTCCTTGGTGTTCCAGATGATCACCTCCTCCGCGATCCGGGAGAGGTTGACGCCGATCATGGCGGTGACGAAGGCGAACTCGGCGACGAAGTCCCGCGAGGCGGTGCCGTCGATGGAGTTGCCGGCCGACCCGCCCTCGAAGCCGAGGTCGGCGGCGACCGCCTGCGGGTCGAGGCCGAGCGAGGAGCCGGCCAGCGCACCGGAGCCGTACGGCGAGACGGCGGTGCGGGCGTCCCACTGGCGCAGCCGCTCGGCGTCCCGGCCGAGGGCCTGCACGTGCGCGAGGACGTGGTGGGCGAAGAGCACCGGCTGGGCGTGCTGGAGGTGGGTACGGCCCGGCATCGCGGTGTCCGGGTGCGCCTCGGCGAGGCCGACCAGGGCGTGCTGGAGGTCGAGCAGCAGGCCGCCGATGGTCCTGGCGTGGTCCCGCAGGTACATCCGGAACAGGGTGGCGATCTGGTCGTTCCGCGAGCGCCCGGCCCGCAGCTTGCCGCCGAGGTCGGCGCCGAGACGCTCCAGCAGGCCGCGCTCCAGGGCGGTGTGGACGTCCTCGTCGGCGACGGTGCCGACGAAGGTGCCCGCCTGGACGTCGGCGAGCAGCTGGTCGAGGCCGGCCAGCATGCCGGACAGCTCCTCGTCGGAGAGCAGGCCGGCCTTGTGCAGCACCCGGGCGTGGGCCTTGGAACCGGCGATGTCGTACGGGGCGAGGCGCCAGTCGAAGTGGACGGAGGCCGAGAGCCTGGCCAGCGCCTCGGACGGGCCGTCGGCGAAGCGCGCGCCCCAGAGGCGGACGTCGGAGGACTGCTGGGCGGTCATCGCGGTGGCTCCTTACACTTGTGCAGTGGATGGCATAAGTATGCATGACGCCGTATGAAACACAAAACCCCTGCCGCGGGGCTCCCGCGGCAGGGGTTCGGGGTCGGACGGGGGCTACTGCGCCTTGGCCTGGGCGAGTTGCATGAGGTGGTCGGCCAGCGCCTGGCCGCCGGCCGGGTCGCGGCTGATCAGCAGCACGGTGTCGTCACCGGCGATGGTGCCGATGATCTCGAACACCTCGGCCTGGTCGATCGCCGAGGCGAGGAACTGCGCGGCCCCGGGCGGGGTGCGCAGCACGACCAGGTTGCCGGAGGCCGTGGCGGAGACCATGAGTTCGCCGGCCAGCCGGGCCATCCGGCCCTCGCTGGCCGACTCCCCCATCGGCGCGCGCGGCGTGCGGTCGCCGCCCTCCGCCGGGACGGCGTAGATCAGCGCGCCGTCCCGGTTGCGGATCTTGACCGCGCCCAGCTCGTCCAGGTCCCGGGAGAGGGTGGCCTGGGTGACCACGAGTCCGTCGTCGGCGAGCAGCTTCGCGAGCTGGCTCTGCGAACGCACGGGCTGGCGGGTGAGCAGGTCCACGATCCGCCGGTGGCGCGCGGTGCGGGTCTGCGGGACCTGCGGCGTCGGGCCGGCGGCGGACGGGCCGGAGCGGGAATCGGTCATGTGATTATTCTCCCGGACGACGGTCAACTCGCATCGGCCGGGGCGCTCTCGCGCACCGTCCGGAGGATGCCCGGCAGCGCCGCGAGGAAGGCGTCCGCCTGCTGCTCGGTGAGCACCAGCGGCGGCGTTAGCCGTACGGCGTCCGGGACGGCGGCGTTGACCAGGAAGCCCGCCTGCTGGGCGGCGGCCTGGATCCGGGCGGAGACCGGCTGGGTGAGCACGATGCCGAGCAGCAGTCCGGCCCCGCGCACGTGCGAGACCAGCGGGTCGCCGATCGCCTCGATGCCGTGCCGCAGCCGGTCGCCGATCTTGCGGGTGTGCTCCAGCAGGCCCTCGGACTCGATGGTGTCCAGCACCGCGAGGCCGGCCGCGGCGGCCACCGGGTTGCCGCCGAAGGTGGTGCCGTGCTGGCCCGGGGTGAGCAGTTCGGCGGCCTCGCCGAAGGCCAGGACCGCGCCCATCGGCAGGCCGCCGCCGAGCGCCTTGGCCAGGGTGACGACGTCCGGCTCGACGTCCTCGAAGGCCTGGTGGGCGAACCAGTAGCCGGTGCGGCCGATGCCGGTCTGGATCTCGTCCAGGATCAGCAGGGTGCCGGTGGCCCGGGTGATCGCGCGGGCGGCCGCCAGGTAGCCCTCGGGCAGCGGGATCGCGCCGTTCTCGCCCTGGACCGGCTCCAGGAAGACGGCCGCGGTCTCGGTGGTGACGGCCGCGCGCAGCGCCTCGACGTCGCCGAACGGGACGTGGGTGACGTCCCCGGGCAGCGGGCGGAACGGGTCCTGCTTGGCGGGCTGGCCGGTGAGCGCGAGGGCACCCATCGTCCGGCCGTGGAAGCCGCCCTGGAGGGCGACCAGGTGGGTGCGGCCGGTGCGCCGGCTGATCTTGAAGGCGGCCTCGTTGGCCTCCGCGCCGGAGTTGCAGAAGAACACCCGGCCGCCCTCGCGCCCGTCCAGCCGCAGCAGCCGCTCGGCGAGGGCGATGGTCGGCTCGGCCATGAAGAGGTTGGAGACGTGGCCGAGGGTGGCGATCTGCTTGCTGACGGCCTCGACGACGGCCGGGTGGGCGGTGCCGAGGACGTTGACGGCGATGCCGCCGAGCAGGTCGGTGTACTCCTTGCCGTCCGCGTCCCAGAACGTGGCGCCCTCGCCGCGCACCAGCGGGATCCGGGGGGTGCCGTAGTTGTCGGTGAAGCTGTGCTGCCACCGCTCGGTGAGCTGCTCGTTGTGCGTCATGCCAGTCCCCCGGTCACGGTCGGTTCGTCGTCCGGCACGACCATCGTGCCGATGCCCTCGTCGGTGAAGATCTCCAGCAGCAGGCTGTGCTCCACCCGGCCGTCCAGCACGCGGGCGGTGCCCACGCCGGAGCGGACGGCGCGCAGGCAGCCCTCCATCTTGGGGAGCATGCCGCTGGCCAGACCGGGCAGCAGGGCCTCCAGCTCGCCGGCGCTGAGCTGGCTGATCACGTCGTCGGAGTTCGGCCAGTCCTTGTAGAGGCCCTCGACGTCGGTCAGCACCACCAGCATCTCGGCGCCGAGGGCGACCGCCAGGGCGGAGGCCGCGGTGTCGGCGTTGATGTTGTAGACGTGGCCGTCGGCGCCGCGGGCGATCGAGGAGATGACCGGGATCCGGCCGTCGGCGATCAGCGCCTTCACCGCGCCGGCCTCGATGTTGACGATGTCGCCGACCAGGCCGATGTCGACCTGCTCGCCGTCGACCACCGCGTAGCGCTTGACGGCCGTCATGGTGTGGGCGTCCTCGCCGGTCATGCCGACGGCGAACGGGCCGTGCCCGTTGAGCAGGCCGACCAGCTCGCGCTGGACCTGGCCGGCCAGCACCATCCGGACCACGTCCATGGTCTCGGGGGTGGTGACGCGCAGGCCGTTGGTGAAGTTGGACTCCAGGCCGAGCCTGTCCAGCTGGGCGCTGATCTGCGGGCCGCCGCCGTGCACCACGACGGGGTGCAGTCCGGCGTAGCGGAGGAAGACCACGTCCTGGGCGAAGGCCGCCTTGAGGCTCTCGTCGACCATGGCGTTGCCACCGAACTTGATCACGATGGTCTTGCCGTGGAAGCGCTCCAGCCAGGGCAGCGCCTCGATCAGCGTCATGGCCTTGGGCAACGCGGTGTTGTTGCGGGCCTGTTCGCCCTTGGGTGCGATCTGCACGGGATCCCTCGTCGATGGGGGTCCCCCGGCCGGAGGCTGGGGGAGGATGTCGCGGATCAGCGGACGGGTGGCCGGCGGACCGGCTGTCGGCGGATCAGCTGGAGTAGGCGCTGTTCTCGTGGACGTAGTCGGCCGTGAGGTCGTTGGTCCACAGCGAGGCGCTCGCCGTACCGGCGTTGAGGTTCGCGGTGATGACGACGTCGCGGGCCTTCATGTCCACCAGGTCGCGGTCCTCGCCCACGCCGCCGTCCTTGCACACCCAGACGCCGTTGATGGCCACGTCGAGCCGGTCGGGGTCGAAGGCGGCGCCGGTGGTGCCGATCGCGGACAGCACCCGGCCCCAGTTGGGGTCCTCGCCGTGGATGGCGCACTTGAGCAGGTTGTTGCGGCTGATCGTGCGGGCGACCTCGACGGCCTCGTCCTCGGTGGCGGCGCCCGTGACGTCGATCCGGATGTCCTTGCTGGCGCCCTCGGCGTCGCCGATCAGCTGGCGGGCCAGGTCGGCGCTGACGGTGCGGACGGCCTCGGCGAACTCGGCGCGGTCCGGGGTGATGCCGGTGGCGCCGGAGGCGAGCAGCAGCACGGTGTCGTTGGTCGACATGCAGCCGTCGGAGTCGATCCGGTCGAAGGTGGTGCGGGTGGCGCCGCGCAGCGCCGCGTCCAGCTCGGCGGAGTCCAGATCGGCGTCGGTGGTGAGCACGACCAGCATGGTGGCCAGACTCGGGGCGAGCATGCCCGCGCCCTTGGCCATGCCGCCGACCGTCCAGCCGGCCGGGCTGGTGAACTGGGCGGTCTTGTGCACGGAGTCGGTGGTCTTGATGGCGATCGCGGCGGCCTCCCCACCGGTCTCGCTGAGCTGCCGGGCGGCCAGGGTGACGCCGGGCAGCAGGACGTCCATCGGCAGCCGGACGCCGATCAGGCCGGTGGAGGCGACGGCGACCTCGCCGGCGTTGAGCTCCAGCTCCGCGGCGACGTGCTCCGCGGTGGCGTGGGTGTCCTGGAAGCCGGCCGGGCCGGTGCAGGCGTTGGCGCCACCGGAGTTGAGGACGACGGCGGAGACCTGACCGCCCTTGAGGACCTGCTGGGACCAGAGCACGGGCGCGGCCTTGACCCGGTTGGCGGTGAAGACGCCGGCCGCGGCGAGCGAGGGGCCGTCGTTGACCACCAGGGCGAGGTCCGGGGTGCCGGAGGCCTTGATGCCCGCGGTCACGCCGGCGGCGCGGAAGCCCTTGGCGGCGGTCACGCCGGTGTTCTGGGTGGTCACGGTGCGACTCCGTTCAGCGGAAGGCCCAGCTCCTCGGGGAGGCCGAGGGCGATGTTCATGCTCTGCACCGCGCCGCCCGCGGTGCCCTTGACGAGGTTGTCGATCGCGCTGATCGCGATGATCCGCCCGGCGGCGGCGTCCAGGGCGACCTGGACCAGGGCGGTGTTGGCGCCGTAGACGCTGCTGGTCTGCGGCCACTGCCCCTCGGGCAGCAGGTGGACGAAGGGCTCGTCCCCGTACGCCTCGGCGTAGGCGGCGCGCAGGCTCTCGGCGCTCACGCCCGGCTTCGCCTTGGCGGAGCAGGTGGCGAGGATGCCGCGCGGCATCGGGACGAGGGTGGGGGTGAAGGAGACGGTCACCGGCTCGCCGGCCACCGGGGTGAGGTTCTGCACCATCTCCGGGGTGTGCCGGTGCACGCCGCCGACGCCGTACGGGCTGACGCTGCCCATGACCTCACTGCCGAGCAGGTGCGGCTTGGCGGCCTTGCCGGCGCCGGAGGTGCCGGACGCGGCGACCACCACGGCCTCCGGTTCGGCGAGCCGGGAGGCGTACGCCGGGAACAGCGCGAGGGAGACGGCCGTCGGGTAGCAGCCGGGCACGGCGATCCGGTTGGTGCCCTTCAACGCGGCGCGGTGGCCGGGAAGTTCGGGCAGGCCGTAGGGCCAGGTGCCGGCGTGGGAGGTGCCGTAGAACTGCTCCCAGTCGGTGGCGGCCTTGAGCCGGAAGTCGGCGCCGCAGTCGATCACCAGGACGTTCTGGCCGAGGGCCTCGGCGACGGCGGCGGACTGGCCGTGCGGCAGCGCCAGGAACACCACGTCGTGGTCGGCCAGCACCTCGGGGGTGGTGGGCTGGAGGACGCGGTCGGCCAGCGGGATCAGGTGCGGCTGGAGCTCACCGAGCCTGCTGCCCGCGTTCGAGCCGCCGGTCAGCGCCCCGATCTCCACCTCGGGGTGGCCGAGCAGCAGTCGCAGCACCTCGCCGCCCGCGTATCCGCTCGCGCCGGCGACGGCGACTCGCAATGCCATGGCGTTCCTCCTTCGTTGTGGCATGAATATACGCGGGAGGGAAAATCCATGCAAGGCTGGGCGTCGGACTCCCTGGGCCGGCATCAGGGGTCGCGGATCGGAGTGACCGTCGTGGACCGGCCCGGGGACCGTGGTGGGCGGCCGGTGGCGGGAGTTCGAGGAGCGGACCGGCCCCCACCGACCGGGCCGGGTGGCCACCGAGGCGCAGCGACGCGGCCAGGGCGCGGCCGGGGCGCGGCCGGGGCGCGCTGCCGGCCGGGGCCGCCACGCGCTACCGCTTGACCGCGCGCAGCACCACGAACTTGGGGTTCCCGGCGACGAGTTCGCAGTTGCCGAACAGCTTGCGCAGCTTCACGTGGTACCCGAGGTGCCGGTTGCCGACCACCCAGAGCTCGCCGCCGGGCCGCAGCGCCCGCCGGGCACCGGTGAACATCCGCCAGGCGGTGGCGTCGGTGGTGGCCTGGTGGGAGTGGAACGGCGGGTTGTTGAGCACCAGGTCCACCGAACCGGCCGCGAACACCGCCGGGTCGAGCGCGTCGGCGGTGCGGAACTCGGCCGGGGCGTCCGGGCCCAGGTTGGTGCGGAAGGTCTCCTCGGCGGAGGCCACCGCCTGGTGGGACTCGTCCACGAACACCAGTTCGGCGCCCGGCCCGGCCAGCGCGGCGGCCGTGCCGACCACGCCGTTGCCGCAGCCGAGGTCGACCACCCGGTCACCGGGGGCGGGGGTGGGCAGGTGGGCCAGGAAGAAGCGGGTGCCGATGTCGAGCCGCTCGGCGCAGAAGGTGCCCGCGTGGTTGACCACCGTCCGGCCGGCGGCCGGGCCGATGTCCGGCGGCAGTGCGTAGCGGTGCGGCCACGGGCTGGGACCGGGGGCGAGCGCCGGGTCGGGGGTGCAGAAGATCAGCCGGGCCTTGCGGACGGCCAGCGAGGTGCGCGTGGGGCCGAGGACCTTCTCGAACAGCTGCAGGGTGGAGGTGTGGATCTCGGTCACCATGCCGGTGCCGACCACGACGGTTCCGGGGTGGATCGCCGGGGCGAGCCGGTGCAGCTGGTCCTCCAGCAGGGCCAGGCTCTTGGGGACGCGCACCAGCAGGACGTCGATCCGCTCCGGCGGGGTGTCCCGGGTGGTAAGCAGCCGGGTCTCGTCGACGGCGGCGCCGGCCCGGGCGAGGTTCTCCCGGGTGGCCTGCCGGCCGAGGTGGGAGTCGGTGATCTGGACCGGCTCGTACGGCGCCAGCGCGGTGGCGAGCGCGCCCCAGCGGTCGCCGAGGACGGCGATCCGGCGGCCGGCCAGCTCGGTCGGGACGCCGTCGGCACTGTCGGCCTCTCCGGCGAGGTGGCGCAGCAGGTACTCGTCGGCCGCGTCCCAGGCCCGCAGCCGCTCGCGCGGATCCACCGGGAACCGGGTGAGGTCGAGGGCGCCCCAGGGCGTCGCGAACGAGGTGGCCGGCGCGGGCCCGGCGGACGTGGTCTGCGGATTCATCGTGTTCTCAGGCTATCCGAAGCCCACCGGGGAAGGGTTCGGGCAGATACTGGAAGTGCCCGACCGAGAGGGGTGAGGGCGATGGACTGGAAACTCGAAGTCGTGGTGCTCCCGGTGGCGGACGTGGACCGCGCGAAGCTCTTCTACGAGGAGCAGGCCGGCTTCACCGTGGACCACGACACACGGCTGCGCGACGGGGTCCGGGTGGTCCAACTGACTCCCCCGGGTTCGCGCTGCTCGATCGTGGTCGGCACGGGGGTGATCGACGCGGCGCCCGGCTCGGTGAAGGGGCTCCAGCTGGTGGTCGCCGACATCGAGAAGGCGCACGCGGAACTGGCGGCGCGCGGCGTGGAGGTCAGCCCCGTCCAGCACTTCGTGGCGGGGACACGGATGAACGGGCACGGCGAGGCCTGGAACAACTTCGTGTTCTTCAACGACCCGGACGGCAACGGCTGGGCCGTCCAGGAGGCGCCCGCCGCCGCTTAGCAAGCGGCTCGGAACAGCTCGGCACGGCTCCGCGTGGGAGGCGGCTCGGGGCGGGGCTGGGAACGCGGCTGGGGACGCGGCTTGGGTAGGCTCCGGGGATGGCTGAACACGAGGGAAGCGTGCGGGTGGACGTCTGGATCTGGTCCGTCCGCCTGGCCAAGACGCGCTCGCTGGCGGCGGCCGCCTGCAAGGCCGGCCACGTACGGGTGAACGGCGAGCGGGCCAAGCCCGCCCAGACCCTCAAGCCGGGGGACGAGGTCCGGGTCCGCGAGGAGGGCTACGAGCGGGTCGTCGAGGTGCGCAAGTTGATCCGCAAGCGGGTCGGGGCCCCGGTCGCGGCGGAGTGCCTGGTCGACAACAGCCCGCCGCGACCGCCGCGCGAACTCACGGCGCCGGTCTTCGAGCGGGACCGCGGCGCGGGGCGTCCGACCAAGCGGGAGCGCCGCGACCTGGACCAGCTGCGCCGACGGTAGCCGGCCGCGGCCCTCAGGCCGCCACGGTGTCGGTGAGCACCCGGGCCAGGAAGGCGTCGAGGTTGAGCACCGTACGGGCGACCTGATCCTCCAGCGGCAGCGACTCGTCGGGGCGGGTGACCAGGGTGGACTTCTTCAGGCCGCGGACGTAGAGCGAACAGGCCAGGTCCGCGCAGATGTACGTGCCGACGGTGTTGCCCTCGCGCCCGGCGGCCCCGGCCCGGCGGGCGGCCAGCAGCGCCACGCCCGACCCGGCGTGCGCGGTGATGCACAGCGAGCACACGTTGGTCTTGGTCAGACTGCGCCGGATCGTCGGCGAGCGCAGCGTCACCCCGACCAGCTCGCCCCCGTACGGCGCCACCAGGTAGGCCCGGTCGGGCGCGCCCTGGTCCCGCCAGCCGAGGAAGTCCAGGCTCTCCCAGGGCAGTTCGGCCAGACCCCGGGGCAGGTTGAGCCGACGGGCCTCGCCCTTGGAGCAGTTGACGAAGGACGCGCGGATCTCCGGATCGCTGAGGGGTTCCATGGCGCGGAAGCTAGCACCGCCCGTTGGGCCCTGTCGCGTCAATTTCGCCCGGTACGCACCGGGTGGGCGGCCTGCAGCGCGAGCCGCCGCGGGGCGTCCTCGCCGATCCGGGTGAGCAGGTCGTCCAGGGCGAGGAAGGCCTCCCAGCGCTCCCGGCCGGTGGCCTCGGCGAGCCGGTCGACCACGAGATCCTCCAGGTCCTGGACACGCTGGTTCTTCCAGGCCTTGTCGGCCAGGCTGACCAGCAGTTCCTCGGTGGTGGTGCCGGGTTCGCCCCAGCTCGCGTGGCTGCGGGCGAAGCGGGCCAGCGGCTCGGCGACGCCGTGGGCCAGCAGCAGGGCGTGGCCCGCGGGTTCGTGCGCGGAGCCGGGCCCGGAGAGTTCTTCCGGATGGACGGCCTTGCCGATGTCGTGGGTGGCGGCGCCGAAGCGGACGGCCTCGCGGTCGAGGGTGAGGCCCTCGGCGGCGCAGAACTCGGCGATCCGCTCGGCGACTTGGTGCACGAGCGCGAGGTGGGCGACCAGTCTGGGCGGGGCGTCGACGGCCCGCAGCAGCTCGGCGGCGGCCGGTGGCAGGGGCGGGAGCGGCGGCAGTGCGGTGGTCACGCCGCAGGGTATCCGGGCCGGTACGGGATTGTCAGTGCTCGCCCGTAGCCTGCGAAGGCCGGTCCCGGCGCCGGAGGGGGGCGCCGGGACCGGCCACGGGTCAGGGCCGGACGCCCTTACGGCTTCACGTCCTCACGGCTCCGCGCTCGCACGGCTCCACGTCCGCACGGGTCACGTCCTCACGGCTCCACGTCCTCACGCCTTGACCGCGACGCCCGCGTACGCGGAGACGTCCTGCCAGCCCTCCGGCAGCTCGGCGGTGCGGACGTGCCCCGCGACCGGGCGCCAGAGCGGCAGTTGGACGAGCCCGGGGCCGACGAACTCGAAGTCGCCGAAGAAGGGTTCGACGGCCGCCCGGGGCCGCAGCACCAGCGGGGCGCTGGCGCTCCGGTAGATCCGGGTGCCCTCGGCGGCGCTCTCGCGGGAGGCGAAGTCGGGGCTGCCGTGAGAGAGGATCAGTGCGCTGCCGGGGGCGAGCGCGTCGCGCAGGGTGCGGACGATCCGCTCGGCGCCCTCCTCGTCGCGGATGAAGTGCAGCACCGCGACGAGCATCAGCGCGACGGGCTGGGAGAGGTCGACGGCGGCGGCCAGCGCGGGGTGGCCGAGGATCGCCTCCGGGTCGCGCAGGTCGGCCTCGATGACCGAGGTGTGCCCGGCCGGGTGGCCGGCCAGCAGGGCGCGGGCGTGGGTGGCGACGATCGGGTCGTTGTCCACGTAGACGACCCGGGCGTCCGGGGCGACCCGCTGGGCGACCTCGCTGGTGGAGCCCACGGCCGGGATCCCGGTGCCGATGTCGACGAACTGGCGGATCCCCCGGCCCGCCGCGAACTCGACGGCCCGGCCGAGGAACTGCCGGTTGGTGCGGGCCAGCAGCGGCAGCGCCGGGTAGGCGGCTATCGCGGCCTGGGCGGCCTTGCGGTCCGCCTCGAAGTTGTCCTTGCCGCCCAGGTAGTAGTCGTACATCCGGGCGGTGTGCGGGATGCCGGTGTCGAGCTCGCTCGGCGGCTGCCAGTCGTCGGCTCTGGCCCACTCCCAGCCGGTGCGGGTGTCCCGGTCGACGGCCGCGGTGTCCTCGTGCATCCTGTTCCGCCCCCAATGCGCAATGCCGGAATATGCCTACTGCCCCGTAACACGTGGTGCGCGGCGATCGTATCCAAGGACCCGCCTTGGAAACAGCGGGAGTTCAGGTTTACGCAACACCCGCGAAAGAGAGTGTGTGCACGTCAAAGCCACGAACGGCGGCACCGGATCGCCTGGCGGTGCCGCGCTCTCTATGCTGGCTGCCGATGACTGCCGACCGCCGCACCGTACTGCGCACCGCCGCCAAGCTGGCCGCCCTGTCCGCCTCCGGCGGACTCCTCACGTCCTGCGGCAGCCGCACGCCCCGCCGCGCCGAGCCCGGGGCGGCGCTCGCCGCGCACCCCGGCAGTTTCGACCCCCAGCACACCACCGACCCGGCCTGGAACGGCGGCGAGGGGCCCTCCCCCGCCGCGGCCTCTCCGGCGCCCACCGCCACGGCGACCCCCGCCACCGCCCAGGCCTCCGCCCCGCCGACCCCTCCGGTGCTGCCGCCGCTGGCCGCCGGCACGCCGTACGAGGTGGTGCACGGGCCGCGCACCGCCAAGAACGTGGCGCTCACCTGCCACGGGAGCGGCGACCCGAAGCTCGCCACCGCCCTGCTGGAGGCCGCCGAGCAGCACGGCGCCAGGCTGACCGTGATGGTGGTCGGCAGCTGGCTGGACCAGCAGCCGCAGATGGTCCGGCGGATCCTGGACGCCGGCCACGAGCTGGGCAACCACACCCAGAACCACCTCAACATCTCGGCGATGACCCCGAATCAGGCCCGCGCCGAGATCGCCCAGTGCGCCGACCGGCTGAAGGCGCTGACCGGCTCGATCGGCCGCTGGTTCCGCCCCTCCGCCGCGCAGTACGCCACCTCGATGGTGGCCGAGCAGGCCAAGGCCGTCGGCTACGAGCACGTGCTGTCCTTCGACGTCGACCCGCGCGACTACAACGACCCGACCGCCGCCGAGCTGCAGCGCCGGGTGCTGACCGCGGTGCGCGGCGGCTCGGTGGTGGCCCTGCACATGGGCCACCAGTGCACCATCGACGCACTGCCGGCGATCCTGGACGGGCTGGCCAAGGCGGGGCTCAAGCCGGTCACCGCCAGCCAGCTGTGCGCCTGAGCGGCCGGGCGAACCGGGCGGCCGGGCGAACCGGGCGGCCGGGCGCCGACCCGGTCAGACCAGCGGGTCGTCCTCCTTGTACGGGCGCAGCCGCAGCGTCCGGGCGTCCGACGTCCGGATCTGCTCGGCCCGCTGGACCAGCTCCTCCAGGTCGTCCCGCCCGGCGTGGATGAACCGCCCGTGCAGCGCGTCGAAGCGGCCCCGGGCGGCGTCCACGGTGACCGCGACCATGTACGGGATGGAGCCCCAGGCCTTCATGTCCCGGAACATCGGCATCCCGGCGGTCATGTCGGTGGCCACCGCGCCGGGGCTGATGTCGAGGACCACGACGTCGTGCCGGGCCAGCGAGTCCGCCATGTTGTCGGACAGCTGGAGCAGCGCGCCCTTGGAGGTGGCGTACGCGGTGTAGTTGCCGTCCGGGCGCAGCGCGAACCCGGAGTTGAGGTTGACCACCCGGCCGCTGCGGCGGGCGACCATGCCGGGCAGGACGCAGCGCAGCAGGTTGTAGGGGCCGCGCAGGTTGGTCTCGACCACCTGCCACCACTGGCTGGGGTCGGTCTCCCACAGCGGCACCTCCTCCCGGTCGACCAGGCCGGCGTTGTTGACCAGCAGGTCGGTCGGACCGAGGTCGCGCTCGATCAGCCGGACCGCCTCGCGCACCGAGCCGTGGCGGCAGACGTCGGCGGTAACGGCGACACCCCGGGAGCCGTGCTTGACGCACTCCTTGAGGGTGGCGGTCAGCGTGTCGTGGGTACGGCCGACCAGACCGACGGCCATGCCCTCGGCGGCCAGCCCGATGGCGATCTCCCGGCCGATGCCGCGGCCGGCGCCGGTGACCAGGGCGACCTGTCCTGTGAGCGATCCCGTCGGCACCGTGTGCTCCCTTCCCGTCCCCGGCCCCCGTCTGCGGCATTCTGTCGGGCGCCGGGCGGCGGGGGCCCCGGGTACACGCGCGGGCGGCGCGGCCTCACCCGTTCGGAGGGCCCGTCCGCCCGGCGCCGCGCCGGGGAGCGCACCGGGGAGCGCGCCGGCACTGCGCCGGGGAGGGGGTGACCTACTCGCCGGTACGGAGTAGTAACGTCGTCGGGGCGGTGACCGGTGCACCCATTCCGGTACACCGACCCGTTGACCAGCAGCTCGCTGGGCCACCAGTCCGCTGGGCGACCCCCAGCACCACCGAAGGGCAACTGAGTGAGTGACATCGCGCGCGTCGGAGTAGTCGGCTGCGGACTCATGGGGTCGGGCATCGCCGAGGTCTTCGCCCGGGCCGGGCTGGACGTCATGGTGTCGGAGGCCAGCGGTGAGGCGCTGGAGTTCGGCCGCACCCGGTTGACCAACTCCCTGGAGACGGCGGTCAAGCGCGGCAAGCTGACCCCGGAGCAGCGGGACGAGGCGCTGGCCCGGCTGTCCTTCACCGTCGACCTGTCCGACTTCGCCGACCGCGACCTGGTGGTCGAGGCGGTCGCCGAGCGCGAGGACGTCAAGGTCAAGATCTTCGAGACCCTGGACCGGGTGATCGAGCGCCGCGACGCGATCCTGGCCTCCAACACCTCCTCGATCCCGATCGTGAAGCTGGCCGCCGCCACCTCCCGCCCGGAGCAGGTCATCGGCCTGCACTTCTTCAACCCGGCGCCGGTGCAGAAGCTGGTCGAGGTCATCCCGACCCTGACCACCTCGGCCGCCACCACCGAGCGGGTCGAGACCTTCGCCTCCCAGGTGCTCGCCAAGGAGCCGATCCGCGCCCGCGACCGGGCCGGCTTCGTGGTGAACGCGCTGCTCGTGCCGTACCTGCTCTCCGCGGTGCGGATGTTCGAGTCGGGCGTGGCCACCGCCTCCGACATCGACAAGGGCATGGAGGCCGGCTGCGCCCACCCGATGGGCCCGCTGCGGCTGTGCGACCTGATCGGCCTGGACACCATCGTGTCGATCGCCGAGTCGATGTACGACGAGTACAAGGAGCCGCTGTACGCCGCTCCGCCGCTGCTGTCCCGGATGGTCGACGCCGGTCTGCTGGGCCGCAAGTCGGGCCGCGGCTTCTACGACTACACCGCGAGCGCCTGACGTTCGACGACGAGGGCGCGGCCGCACCGGTTCGGTGCGGCCGCGCCCTCGTCGGTTCCCCGGTGGCCCGGGCTACTTGACGCCGGCCTCCGCGCAGACGTCCTGGTACTGCTGGGTGCAGATGTCGGCCGCCTTGTAGAGCCCGCCGGCGACGACGGTGGCCTCCACCCTCGACTTGGTCACCACGATCGGGGTGAGCAGCAGCGAGGGGATGTGCAGGCCGCCGCTGTCCGTGGACGAGGTCGCGGTGGTGCTGATGTCCATGCCCTCGGCCAGCTGGACGGCGATGGTGCCCGCCGCGTCCGTCTCGGGCTTGTACGGCTTGTAGATGGTGTAGGCCTGCTCGCCCGTGAGCACCCGGCGGATCGCGTCGATGGAGGCGTCCTGGCCGCCCACCGGCACGTTCTTGATGCCCGCGGTCTTCAGGGCCTCGATGACGGCGGCGGCCATCCCGTCGTTCGCGGCGTAGACGGCCTGGATCCCGTTCTTGCCGAGGCTCTGGATGGCCTCGTTCGTCTTCGCCGTGGCCACGTCCGGCTTCCACTCGCCGGACTGCTCGTAGGCGATCTTGACCTTGCCGTCCAGCGCCAGGTGCGCGCCCGTCCTGAACTGCGCCGCGTTGGGGTCGGACTCGGCGCCGTCGATCATCACGACGTTGGCCGAGGAGGCCTTCGGGCCGAGGGCGTCGAGCAGGGACTGGCCCTGGAGCTGGCCGGTCCGCTGGTTGTCGAAGGAGACGTACGCGGCGACCTTGCCCTCGGCCAGCCGGTCGTAGGCGACGACCTTCACGCCCTTGGCGTCGGCGGCGTCCACCCACGGGGCGGTGAGCTTGGCGTCGACCGGGTCGAGCAGGATGACCTTCACGCCCTTGGCGACCAGGTCGTCGAACTGCTTCTTCTGGACCTTCGCGTCGCCGCCCGCGTTGGCGTAGCTCACCGTGCACTTCGTGCAGAGGCCCGCCACCGTCTGCTCGATCAGCGGCTTGTCGAACGCGTCGTACCGGGTGGAGGATGCGCTCTCCGGCAGTAGCAGACCGATGCCCTCGCTGCCTCCGCCGGCCGCCGCCGGCGTCTGGGTCTGGGGCGCTGCGCTCTGGCCGCAGGCCGAGAGGACGAGGGCGAGCGACACGGCGGCCGTGCCCGCGGCCGCGAGACGCATGGGTCTGATCATGATCGGTGGTGCCTCCTGTGCTGCGCCGCGACTCTGCGGCAGAGGAGGGAGTCAAACCCCACCGGGCGAACGAGTCAATGCGGGAGGGATCCTTCGTTATCCTCCTGCTCGATTCGTTACGGGATGAACAGGACTTTCACATTCCCTTGGGTATTTCGCGGGGGGGGAGGGCTGAATGCCGTTGCGGCGGGAGACCGGGACGGACGGCCTCCCGCCACTGCCGCGGCCCGGGCGTCAGCTGTCGATGCTGTAGCTGTCGCCGTAGACCTTCCACTTGAGCGGCGGATTGAGGTCGAAGTTCCTGGCGTTGAGGAACACCAGCTGCTCGGTGTCGACCCGGCTGGTGTCGGAGTGCGCGGCCTCCTTCTTCATGGCCACCTTGCGGGCGTCCAGGAAGGCCTTGAGGTAGGTGGCCTCGTCGCCGCCCTGGGCGGGCGTCCTCGCCTTCTTCATGGCGGCGGCGCGGATGCCGCCGAAGCTGTCGGAGCTGTTGCCCGGGCCGTGCATCACGATGGCGTCGTAGTAGGCGAACTGGCCGAGCGCGCGCAGGCCGTCGGCCTTGGCCTGGTCGACGGCGGGGTTGAAGTACACCCGGTCGCGCTCGTCGTTCTGGGCCTGCTGGAAGGCCGGGTCCTTGGCGGCGGTGGCCCAGTCCCTGGTGAAGGCGGTGCCGAGGCCGGCGTGCGAGTCGCTGCCGTTGACCTTCTTGAGCGCGGGCAGGTACTTGGCGAGGACGTTGCCGGGCTTGAGGTCGGTGTAGTGCTGGACCAGGTCCAGCATGTCGCCGGTGCCCGAGCAGAAGCCGATGATGCCGGCGGTGTAGCCGCGGCCGTCACCGATGTCCTCGATGTACTTGTACTGGGCCTTCCAGTCCAGCGAGGAGTTCTCCGCGCTGGACACCAGCTGCATCGCGATGTCCTTCTTGTGCGGGTCGTCGAGGCCGGCCCCCTGGAGCCGGACGGACGCCGCGGCCGCGGGGGCGGCCTGGGCGGCCGAGGTGGCCGCGACGGTGAGGGGCGCGGCCACCAGGGCGGCGGCGAGGGCCAGGCGGAGGGCACGACGGGGCTGAGGGCGCATGGATGCTCCGGTTCCTCGTAGGTTAGGAAACCTTCCTAACGAGAAGCAAACGCCCCGAAGTCCCGACCCCGCAAGGGATTTGACGGATTCGCTTCAAGCCAATGTGAACGGCCCAGGTCAGGCCGCCCGGCGCCGCACCCACCAGACCGCCGCCGCGCACAGCGCCACGGCGAGCAGGGTCGTCCAGCCGAACTCGATCCACTGGAACGGCCAGAACCGGTCGGCCGGCTGGTACACCTCGTGCACGGTGTAGCCGCCGTCGCGCACCAGGGACTGGAGGTGGGCGTAGTCGCCGCCGAGGTGGTAGAGGTCGGCCTCGGAGATGCGGTTCCCGGCCGGGTCCGAGTACCAGACGCTCAACACCCAGCGGTCGTCCACCGCCAGGGACGTCATGGTGTGCACCGGCTCCTCCAGCGGTGCCATGTAGTGCGAGCGCACGGCCTCGGAGAGGAACGGCAGGGCGACCGAGGCCGCCAGACCGAGGCCCACCGCGAGCACGGTGCGGCGCAGCACCGCGCCGGCCAGCGCCGCGACCCCGAAGGCCACCAGCACCCGGCCGATCAGCACCGGCGACGCCTGCACGAAGAGGTCCGGGTGGAACTGTCCGCCCATGAGTGCCAGCGGCGCGCTCCACCAGCGCAGCACCAGCCCGAACAGCGCCGCCACCACCGCCAGCACCGCACCGCCCAGAACCAGGCCGCCCGCCGTCCAGCGGGTCCGCCCGGCCCCCTGGGTCCAGGCGAAGCGCACCGTGCCGTGCTCGAACTCCCGCGCCAGCAGCGGGCCGCCGAGGAACGCGCCGAACACGCCGCCGAGGACGTAGGCCACGCTGCCGAGCATCGGCATGCTGTCGGCGTACTGGTGCAGGTACCGCTTGAACGTGGCCACACAGGCGGCGTCGGCCGGATCGCAGGAGCCCGCGCCCGTGCGGTCCAGGCCGTCGTGCAGGTACCAGCCGTGCAACAGCAGGACGAGCGAGACCGCTCCCATCACCGCGAGCAGGGTCAGCAGCGCCGGCCGGTGCCGCAGCCCGGCGGCGCGCAGCACGGCGGAGCGGGGCGGGGCGAGGGTGGTCGAACTCATGACAGCACCTTCTGGTTCGTAGCCTGCTGGTTCGTACGGACGGCCCCGCGCGGGCCGGGCAGGGCGGAGGCGGTCGGCTCGCGCAGGTAGGCGAGCACCAACTCCTCCAGGCCGATGCGCTGTTGGCGCCAGCCGTCGGAGACCGGGGCGTCCACGCCGCCGGTGCGGACCAGCAGGTGCGACTGGCTGCCGGCCCGGCGGTCGCGGACCACCGGCAGGCGCTCGGCGACCGCGTCCGCCCCGGCGGTCGGGCCGGTGAGCATCCGGTGGCCGGCCAGCAGGTCGTCCACCTCCCCCGACACCTGGACCCGGCCGCCCGTCAGCACCACCAGGTAGTCGCAGCTCTGCTCCAGCTCGTTGACGGCGTGCGAGGAGAACACCACCGAGAGGCCGTCCTCGGCCACCGCGGTGAGCAGCACGGACATGAAGTCGTGCCGGGCGAGCGGGTCGAGCGCGGCCAACGGCTCGTCGAGGAGCAGGAGTTCGGGGCGCTTGGCGAGGGCCAGGGCGAGCGAGACCTGGGCCTGCTGGCCGCCGGAGAGCCGGCCGTACTTGCGCTCCAGCGGGATGCCGAGGCCGTCCAGGTGGTCGCGCGCCCGGGCGTCGTCCCAGCGCCGGTTGAGGTGGCGGCCGATCGCGAGCAGGTCGCGCACGGGCAGGCCGGGGTAGAGGGCGGCGTTCTGGGCGACGAAGCCGATCCGGTCCAGGGCCCGCGGTGAGCCCGGGAGTTGGTCGCCGAGGACGGTCATCGCGCCCTCGCTCGGCAGGGTGAGGCCGGCGGCCAGGCTGAGCAGCGTGGTCTTTCCGGCACCGTTCGGCCCCACCAGGGCCACCACGTGGCCGGCCGGGACGGCGAGGTGGCAGTCCCGAAGCGCCCAGGAGCGGCGGTAGCGCTTGCCGATCCCGCCGCAGTCGATCACCGTGTCCGTCGCCATCACGCCACCACCCCGTCGCGGCCCTCGCGCAGGTCGCGCAGCGCGTCCTCGAACACCGCGACCATCCCCCCTTCGTCCAGCCCGGCGGCCCGCGCCGAGCGCATCCAGTCCAGCAACCCCCGCCGCAGCGCGGCCCGTTCGCGCAGCGGCACCACTCCGGCGGGCAGCCCGCGCACGAAGGTGCCCTGGCCGCGCCGGCCGGCCGCCAGGCCGCGGTGCTCCAGCTCCCGGTAGGCCTTGAGCACGGTGTTGGGGTTGATCGCCAGCCCGGCGACCACCTCGCGCACCCGGGGCAGCCGGTCCCCCTCCGCCAACCAGCCCATCCGCAGCGCCTGTTCGACCTGCTGCACGAGCTGCAGATAGGTCGGGACACCGGAGGCCGGATCCAGGCGGAACTCGATCGGGGAGGGCTGGTCGGCGCCTTTATCTAGTTCCATAGTTAATGAGTTAAGTGGAGATGGTGACGGCTTGTCAATCCGGGAAAGCCGAAGGGCCCCGCCCGGACCGAGGTGGTCCGGGCGGGGCCCTTTCGCAGGCCCTGCCGAGAGGGGTCAGGCCCCGCGCAGCACCGCGCCGGTGCGGCTGACGGCCTCGGCGACGGCCGCCTCGCGGGCGGCGGTGGCCTCGTCGGCGGTCAGCGTGCGGTCGGCGGCACGGAAGCGCAGCGCGTAGGCCAGCGACTTCTTGCCCTCGCCGACCTGCTCACCGGTGAACACGTCGAACAGCCGGATGGCCTCCAGCAGTTCGCCCGCGCCCGCGCGCAGCGCGGCCTCGACCTCGGCGGCCGGGACGGCGGTGTCGACGATCAGCGCGACGTCCTGGGTGGCCACCGGGAAGCCGGAGACCGCCGGGCCGCTGACCTTCTCCGGGCCGTCCGCCGTCAGCAGGTCGATGTCGACCTCCATCGCCGCCGCACGGGCCGGCAGCCCGAGCGCCTTGACCACGCGCGGGTGCAGCTCACCGGCGTGGCCGACCACCCGGTCGGTGCCGGCCACGACCAGCTCGGCGCAGCGGCCCGGGTGCCAGGGCGCCAGCTGGCCCTGGCGGACGGTCAGCTCGACGCCGGCCGCGCGGGCCACCGTGCGGGCCGCCTCGACGGCGTCCGCCCAGGAGGCCTGGGCGCCCTTGCCCCACCAGCCGGAGGGCAGCCGCTCGCCCGCGAGGGCGACCGCGACCCGGCGCGGCTGGTCCGGCAGCGCGGCGTCCAGCGCGGCCAGCTCCTCGTCGCTCGGCCGGTGGTCGACGGCCGGGCGCGGGGCCACGGTCAGCTCGTCCTTCGGCAGGAACACGGTGCCGGTCTCGTAGATCGCCAGGTCGGTGTTGCCCCGGCCGATGTTGCGGCGCAGCGCGCCGAGCAGGCCCGGGAGCAGCGTGGTGCGCAGCGACGGTTCCTCGTCGTTGAGCGGGTTGACCAGCTTGACCGTACGGCGGCGGCGGTCGTCCGGCTCCAGGCCGAGTGCCTCGAAGGCGGCCTCGCCGAGGAACGGGTAGTTGTTGACCTCGACGTAACCGGCCCCGGCCAGCGCGACGCCGATCCGGCGGTGGATCCGCTGGGCCTCGGTCAGGCCCTTGCCCGGCGGCACGTTCGGCATCCGGGCGGGGACGTTGTCGTAGCCCTCCAGCCGGATGACCTCCTCGGCGAGGTCGTACGGGTCGGTCAGGTCGGGCCGCCAGGTCGGCGGGGTGACCTCCAGGACGTCGGCGCCCGCGACCGAGCAGCCGATCTCCTGCAGCCGCCGGGTGACGGTCTCGCGGCCGTAGGCGGTGCCGGCGACCCGGTCGGGCAGGTCGGCGGCGATGGTGATGGTGCGCACCGGGTGCGGGGCCGCGATGTCGGTGACCCCGGCCTCGGCGGTGCCGCCGGCGATCAGCACCAGCAGGTCGACGGCGCGCTGCGCGGCGGCGCGGGCGGCCTCCGGGTCGACGCCGCGCTCGAAGCGCTTGGACGCCTCGGAGGGCAGCTTGTGCCGCTTGGCGGTGCGGGCGATGGAGACCGGGTCGAAGTGCGCGGCCTCGATGATCACCTCGGTGGTGCCCGGACCGGCGGCCGGGTCGAGGATCTCGGTGGAGGCGCCGCCCATCACACCGGCCAGGCCGATCGGGCCGCTGTTGTCGCAGATCAGCAGGTCCTCGGCGGCCAGCTTGCGCTCGACGCCGTCCAGGGTGGTGAGGGTCTCGCCCTCGACCGCCCGGCGGACCGTGATCGGGCCGTCCACCCGCTGCTTGTCGTACGCGTGCAGCGGCTGGCCGACCTCCAGCATCACGTAGTTGGTGATGTCGACGGTCAGCGAGATCGGGCGGATGCCCGCCTTCTGCAGGCGGCGCTGCAGCCAGATCGGGGACTTGGCGTTCGGGTCGACGCCGACGACCGTGCGGGCCACGAAGCGGTCGCAGCCGGCCGGGTCGTCGACCTTGACCAGGTAGCCGAAGGAGTTGGCCGGCGGCACGTCCAGCAGCGCCGGGTCCGCCAGCGGCAGCCCGTACGCGGCGGCGGCCTCACGGGCCACGCCGCGCATGGACAGGCAGTAGCCGCGGTCCGGGGTGACGGCGATGTCCAGCACCTCGTCGACCAGCTGGAGCAGCTCGATGGCGTCGGTGCCGGGCTCGTACTCCGGCGGGAGCACGATGATGCCGTTGTGGTCGTCGCCCATGCCCAGCTCGCGGGCGGAGCAGATCATGCCGGCCGAGGTGTGGCCGTAGGTCTTGCGGGCCGAGATCGGGAACGGGCCGGGCAGGACGGCGCCCGGGAGCACGACCACGACCTTGTCGCCGACCGCGAAGTTGGTCGCACCGCAGACGATCTCCTGCGGCTCGCCGGTGCCGTTGGCGTCGCCGACGTTGACGAAGCAGTGCCGGATCGGCTTCTTGAAGCCGGACAGCTCTTCGATGGACAGCACCTCGCCGACCACCAGCGGGCCCTTGAGGTCGACGCCGATCTGCTCGACGGTCTCGACCTCCAGGCCGGCCCGGACCAGCCGCTCGGCCACGTCACGGCCGGTCTCGCCCGCGGGCAGATCGACGTACTCGCGCAGCCAGGAAAGCGGGACGCGCATCAGATCTCCATCCCGAACGGGAGGGTGAAACGCACGTCACCCTCGACCATGTCGCGCATGTCGGCGACGTTGTGACGATTCATCAGGATCCGCTCCAGGCCGAGGCCGAAGGCGAAGCCGCTGTAGCGGTTCGGGTCCACGCCGCAGGCGACCAGCACCCGGGGGTTGACCACGCCGCAGCCGCCGAGCTCGATCCAGCCCTCGGAGGAGCAGGTGCGGCACGGGCGGTCCGGGTTGCCGACGCTCTCGCCGCGGCACACGAAGCACTGCAGGTCGATCTCGGCGCTCGGCTCGGTGAACGGGAAGTACGACGGGCGCCAGCGCAGCTCCAGGCCGCCGCCGATCAGCTTCTCGACCAGCACCTCGATGGTGCCCTTGAGGTCGGCGAAGGTGATGCCCTCGTCGACGGCGAGGCCCTCGACCTGGCGGAACACCGGGGTGTGGGTGGCGTCCAGCTCGTCGGTCCGGTAGACCCGGCCCGGGCAGACCACGTAGACGGGGGGCTCGCGGTCGAGCATGGTGCGGGCCTGGACCGGGGAGGTCTGGGTGCGCAGCACCACGCCGGAGTCGGCGGAACCGTCCGGGGCCTGGACGAAGAAGGTGTCCTGCATCGAGCGGGCCGGGTGGTCCGGGCCCAGGTTGAGGGCGTCGAAGTTCAGCCACTCGGCCTCGACCTCGGGGCCCTCGGCGACCTGGTAGCCCATCGCGACGAAGGTGTCCTCGATGCGCTCGGCCAGCGTGGTCAGCGGGTGCCGGGCGCCGCGCGGGGCGCGGTCGTAGGGCAGGGTGACGTCCACCGCCTCCTCGACCAGCACGCGGGCGTCCCGCTCCGCCTCCAGCTCGCCCTGCCGCTTGGCCAGGGCCTGGTTGACGGCTCCGCGGGCCTGGCCGATCAGCTTGCCCGCGGCGGCCTTGGCGTGCGGCGGGAGGGCGCCGATCTCGCGGTTGGCGAGCGAGAGCGCGGAGCGGTCGCCGGTGTGGGCGACCTTGGCCTGCTTCAGCTCGTCGAGCGTGGTGGCGGCGGCGAAGGCGGCGACGGCCTCGTCCCGCGCCTGCTCCACCACCTCGGGCTTGAGGGCCTCGACCTCGACCGGGTCGTACGACTTGTTGGGTGCCGACATCTCTATCTTTCCCGTGCTCCTGCTCGTCCGTGCTCAGGTGTGTGGGCTCGCCTTCGCGTCACGCCCGGCGGGGCCGGGGCACGGGCAGCCCGTCTCCGTACTGACGGGGAGGGGTGTCCGCGGCTCAGCCGCGCAGGGCGTTGCGCAACGCCAAAGGTCGAGTGTAGTCGCAGCGCGTAGCGCGGCTGCCGTCAAGCCCGTCCGGACCCCGACCCCGGCATGCCCAGAGCATGCCGGGTCTGTCGTTCATCCTCATTCAGAGCATGAAGTCGGGCACCCCGGCGGGCAGGATAAATCGGAACCGGGCCCCGCCGCCGGGCGCGCGGTCGACCCTGATCGAGCCGCCGTGGGCCTCCACGATGCCCTTCACGATGTAGAGCCCCAGGCCGGTGCCACCGCGCTTGGAGCCCCGCCAGAAGCGGGTGAAGACGCGCGGCATCGACTCCTCGGGGATGCCGCTTCCTTCGTCGCTCACGGTGACCGCTGTGCCTTCCACGATGCGGGGCGGGGTGCCGGAGCGCTCCCAGACGGGCGCCTCGACGACCTCCTTGGCCGGTGCCACCTCGATGGTGACAGTTCCCTCGCCGTGCCGCACCGCGTTTTCCAGCAGGTTGGCCAGTACCTGGTCGATCTTGTCCGGGTCCGCCCACAGCACGGTCAGCGGCTCGGTGATCCGGATGTCGAAGCGCTCCTCGGGGATGCCGGTGGCCACCTTGCGCTCGACGTGCCGGCGCACCGCGGCCGCCAGGTCCACGACCTGCTTGCGCAGCTCCAGCCGCCCGGCGTCGATCCGCGAGATGTCCAGCAGCTCGGCGATCAGCCGGGTGACCCGGTCGGCGTCGGCGTCCACCGTCTCCAGCATCAGCCGCTTCTGCCCGTCGGTGAACCGCTCCCACTTGGCCAGCAGCGTCGCCGTGAAGCCCTTGACGCTGGTCAGCGGGGAGCGCAGCTCGTGCGCGACCGTGGCGATCAGCTCGGCGTGGCTGCGCTCGGTACGGCGCCGGGCCTCGGTGCCGCGCAGGGCGATCACCAGGCGCTCCACCGGCCCCAGCGGCACCGCCCGGACGTACCGGGCGGAGACCAGCACCTCCCGGCCGCCGGGCAGCAGCAGGTTGCGCTCGGGCTGGCGGGTGCGGATCGCCAGGCCGCCGTACGGATCGGTCAGTTGCCACCAGCGGCGGCCGTCCAGGTCCTCCAGCGGCAGGACGTCCTCCAGCGCGCTGCCGAGCGCGGCTTCCGGGAGCACGCCGGTGAGCCGGGCCGCGGCCCGGTTGAAGCGGACCACCCGGCCCGTCGCGTCGGCGACCACCAGGCCGTCCGGCAGGTCGTCCGGGTCGAGCTCGGCTCCGCTGCCGACCATGGGTTGCCTCCCCGATTACCCACCGTGCCGTTCCCCCCACAGAGGCAGACCCTAGCGCCTCCCAGGCCCCGGCAGTAGGGCTTGCAACGTGGTGATCCCGGCGCGCCCGGGAGCGTGTCGGCCGTCGGACGGGGCACTCGGCCGCCGCCGTCGGGCGGGGCGTGTCAGCCGTTCGAGCGGCAGCCGCCGGGCGAGCGCTGCGCCCGGGCCGAGGCGTACAGGCAGACGGCCGCTGCGGTGGCCAGGTTGAGGCTCTCCGCGTGCCCGTGGATCGGGACGCGCACGACCTCGTCGGTGAGCGCGCGGGTCTCCTCCGGGAGCCCCCACGCCTCGTTGCCGAACACCCACGCGCCCGGCGCGCCCAGGGTGCCCTCGTCCAGCTCCTGGTCGAGGTCGCGCTCCCCCGCGCCGTCCGCGGCGAGCACCCGGACCCCGGCCGCGCGCAGCTGCCCGACCGCCTCCTCGACCGGCACCCCGACCGCCACCGGCAGGTGGAACAGGCTGCCGACGGAAGCCCGGACGGCCTTGGGGTTGTACAGGTCCACCGAGGCGTCGGTGAGCACCACGGCGTCCGCGCCGGCCGCGTCGGCGGTGCGCAGCACGGTGCCGGCGTTCCCGGGGTCGCGCACGTGGGCGAGGATCGCCACCAGCTTCGGCCGGGCCGCGAGCACCTCGGCGAACGGGGTGTCGATGAAGCGGCACAGCGCCACGATCCCCTGCGGGGTCACCGTGTCGCAGATGTCGGCGATCACCTCGTCGGTGGCGGTCAGCACCGGCAGTCCCTCGGCCAGCGCGGCCTCGACGATGTCCGCGTGCCGCTCGGCGGCCTCCAGGCCCACGTACACCTCGACCACGGCGTGCTCGGCCGTCCCCGGCAGCTTGCCGAAGGAGATGGCCTCCCGGACGGCCTGCGGGCCCTCGGCCAGGAAGCGGCGCTCCTTGGTGCGCTGGTTCCGCTTGGCGAGCCGACGGGCGGCGACGACGCGCGGCGAGCGCAGGGAGGTGAGCAGGGGGGTCTCGGTGCTCGGCATGGTCTCGTTCTCTGGAGGCGCTGACTCGGGCTGACTCTGGCGGTGCTGGGGGGTGGAACGCAGAACCGGACCCGCAGGAGAGCCTGCGGGTCCGGTCGGAGCTCAACCGATCTCGGAAGATCAGGCGGCGTCGGCGGCAGCCTTCGGGGCGTTCACGTCGGCCGGCAGCGCCTTCTGGGCGACCTCGACCAGGGAGGCGAACGCACCCGGGTCGTTGACGGCCAGGTCGGCCAGCATCTTGCGGTCGATCTCGACGCTGGCGGCCTTCAGGCCCTGCACGAAGCGGTTGTAGGTGATGCCGTTGGCACGGGCCGCAGCGTTGATGCGCTGGATCCACAGCTGACGGAAGTCGCCCTTGCGCTTCTTGCGGTCGTTGAAGTTGTAGACCAGCGAGTGGGTGACCTGCTCCTTGGCCTTGCGGTACAGGCGCGAGCGCTGGCCACGGTAGCCGCTGGCGCGCTCCAGGATGACCCGGCGCTTCTTGTGGGCGTTGACTGCCCGCTTGACGCGTGCCACTTGATTACTCCTTGGGTTGGACCACGGACTACTTCACGTGGTCCGTCATTCGAATGGGTCGGGAAGGATCAGCTGCCCCGCACACGGCTCGCGCCGGGCGGGAGGGCGATCACTTGCCGAGAAGCTTCTTGATCTTCTTGGCGTCAGCGGGGGCCATCTCGATCGTCCCGGCCAGCTTGCGGGTCAGCGTCGAGGGCTTGTGCTCCAGGAGGTGGCGGCGGCCGGCGCGCTCGCGCAGCACCTTGCCAGAGCCACTGATCTTGAAGCGCTTGCTGGCGCCACTGTGCGTCTTCTGCTTCGGCATTTCGCCGTATCTCCTCGTCGGTCCCGTTCACGCCCGCGCGGCCTGCGCCACGCGGGCGTGAACTGGATGGATCTGCGGTGACCGGGCGGGTGCCCCGTCACCGTGGGGGCCGACCCCGGACTGCCGTGAGCCTCGCGGCTCAGGCGCCCTGGGGAGCGGCCGGCTGCTCGACCGGAGCCTCGGCCTCGGGGGCCTCGGCCTCGGCCGGAGCGTCCTGCGCCTCGGCCACGGCGTCCTCGGTCACGACGTCCTCGTCCTCGGCGGCGGCGTCGGCGTCGGAACCGGTGGTCCGACCCAGCCGCTCGGCCTTGCGGGCGTCCGCGAGGGCGCGGGCCTCGGCCATCGCCTCGGTCTTCTTCTTGTGCGGGCCAAGAACCATGATCATGTTCCGGCCGTCCTGCTTCGGCGAGGACTCGACGAAGCCCAGGTCCTGGACGTCGTCGGCGAGCCGCTGCAGCAGACGGAAGCCCAGCTCGGGGCGGGACTGCTCACGACCACGGAACATGATCGTGATCTTGACCTTGTCACCCTGCTTGAGGAACCGGACGACGTGACCCTTCTTGGTGTCGTAGTCGTGCGGGTCGATCTTCGGCCGGAGCTTCATCTCCTTGATGACCGTGTGCGCCTGGTTCTTGCGCGCCTCACGGGCCTTCATGGCCGACTCGTACTTGAACTTGCCGTAGTCCATGAGCTTGCACACCGGCGGCCGGGCGGTCGCCGCGACCTCGACCAGGTCGAGGTCGTACTCCTGCGCGAGCTCCAGCGCCTTGGCAAGCGGCACGATGCCGACCTGCTCGCCGCTGGGACCGACGAGTCGCACCTCCGGGACGCGAATCCGGTCGTTGATGCGGGGCTCGGTGCTGATGGGGCCTCCTCGGTTGCACCTTCTGCGATGCGGCCGTCGGACGGCGGTCGCACGTAGTGGACTCGACCACTGGGCGGGGCTTCATTCGTGCTGCGCTGCCCGGTGCTGGTTTCGACACCATGTGCACCGCGACACGAAAAAAGCCCCGCTCGGTACAAGCGGGGCTCCACACAACCGGGGGCGGCGTCCGGTGAGGGACGCTGCGGGCGACTCGACGCCGTGGCGTCCGTCGCGGACCGGACCCGTCGACCGCGAGGCCGATCAGGTGGGAGACTTTCGCGGTTGCCCTCTCGGGCCTCCTGTGGTGGAGCCTCCACTTGCTGGCCAGGTGCCCATGAGGGATCCCGGCCGGTCAGTCTCGAAGCTTACAGCGTCGCGCGGTCGAACGCTATTCCGCCCCGGCGCACCGGTTTCGCGGCGCACTGCCCTCCCGGCCGCTCCGGGGCCCCCTTGTACGCTCCACGTGTACCCACACCGCACGACGGAACGAGCCACCCTTGAGCAGCGAGCCCACCCAGAACCCCGGCGCGGACGACGACGCGATCGGCTTCGACGACCTCACCCGCGACATCGCCGAGGTCCCGGCCGTCGAGGTGATCACCACCGTCGCGGTGCACCTGATGAGCGCGGCCGCGGTCAAGTGCGGACTGGCCGAGGGCGGCGAGAAGGACAAGGACCTCGACGAGGCCCGCAAGCTGATCACCGCGCTCGCCGGGCTCGTCACCGCGGGCGCCCCGGAGATCAGCAACTTCCACGCGGCCCCGCTGCGGGACGGGCTGCGCTCGCTGCAGCTGGCCTTCCGCGAGGCCTCGCTGGTGCCGGACGCGCCGGGCGCGGGGCCGGGCGAGAAGTTCACCGGGCCGGTCTACAGCTGAGCCGTTCCCGCAGCGGGGACCTCAGGTACGACATTTCGTACCTGAGGTCCCCGTTCGCTTCCTCACCGCCGGTAGAGCGGCTCCCCCGGCAGCTGCGCACTCGCCGGCAGCACCGCGAGGTCCAGCCCCCGGTCCAGCCGCACCCGCAGCACCGGATCCCCGGCCACCGCCCGGCCGACCCGCTGCGCGGCCGCCTGCAGCCCCGGCTGGTCCAGCGCCGGGTCGAACACCACCGCGAGCACCCCGTCCGAGTCCTCCGACGGCGCCAGCAGTCCGCTCAGCACCTGCGGCTCGGCCGCCAGCAGCGCCCGGACCGCCTCCCGCACCTCCGGGTCGCGCACCGGCGGCAGGTACGGGCGGTTCTCCGCCAGCGCCCGCAGCCGGGCGCCGCTCAGCAGGAAGGGCACCGGGCCGGCCGGGTCGATCAGCAGGGTGTCGGCACGCTCGGAGAAGGCCACCATCGCGGCCTGCGGGGCCGCCGTCGGCGCCGGACGGGCGTCGGCCCGCCAGCGGGTGAGCGACTCCAGCGAGGTGAAGGCCGGCAGCGCGCGGCGCCCGTCCGGGGCCTCCAGCACCGGGACGGCCATGTCGCTGCTCTTGTCGTGCTTGTGCCCGTGGTCGTCCACCTCGACCTCGCCGAGGATGGCGACGATCGGCACCATCAGCCGGGTCGGGGGCAGCGCCGCCAGCACCTCCGGCTCGGCCGCGCGGTCCTGCGACCAGCGGGCGAGGGCCTCGGTCAGTGCCGGGTCCGCCGTGCCGTCGTCGTCGGAGAAGCCGGGATTCGGGATGCTCTTGCCGACGAACGCCGGGTTGGAGAAGTCTTTGCGGTCCACCCGGCCGACCCTATGCCACCTCGGACCACCGCCCCCATTTCCCCGCACGCGCCCCCTACCCAGCGGTAGCCCCCTGTGGCACCCTGCGCGCATGGTCATCCTCGTAACCCGCACTCCGGTATCCGACCGGCACCGGTACGACCGGGCCACCGCCCACCTGGACGGGCCGGTGGCCGTGGTGGACCTCGCCGCCTTCGACGCCAACGCCGCCGACCTGGTGCGCCGGGCGGGCGGCAAGCCGATCCGGGTGGCCAGCAAGTCGCTGCGCTGCCGCGCGCTGCTGGACCGGGTGCTGGCCATGGAGGGCTTCGCCGGGGCGATGGGCTTCACCCTGGACGAGTCGCTCTGGCTGGCCCGCACCGGTGTGCGCGACGTGCTGCTCGCCTACCCCTCCACCGACCGGGCCGGCTACGCCGAGCTGACGGCCGATCCCGAGCTGGCCCGCCGGGTCACCGTCGTGCTGGACGACCCGGCCCAGCTGGACCTGATCGACAGGGCCCGCTCCGGCGACGCCGAGGTCCGGGTCTGCCTGGAGCTGGACACCGCGCTGCACCTGCTCGGCGGGCGGGTCCGGGTGGGCGCGCGGCGCTCGCCGCTGCGCACCCCGGAGGAGCTGGGCGCCTTCGCCGAACTCGTCCAGCGGCGCCGGGGTTTCCGGGTGGTCGGCCTGATGGCGTACGAGGGGCACGTCGCCGGGGTGGGCGACCGGGTGCCGGGGCGGCCGGTGCGCTCACAGCTGATCCGGCTGATGCAGGCGAGGTCCCGGACCGAGCTGGCCGAGCGGCGCGCGGCGGTGGTCCGGCGGCTGCGGCAGGTGGCCGAGCTGGAGTTCGTCAACGGCGGCGGCACCGGCAGCGTGGAGTCCACCGTGGCCGAGCGCGCCGTCACCGAGGTGGCCGCCGGCTCCGGGCTCTACGCGCCGCGGCTCTTCGACAACTACCGCTCCTTCCGGGGCCGTCCGGCCGCGCTGTTCGGGCAGCCGGTGGTGCGACGCCCCGGCGTCGGGGTGGTGACGGTGCTCGGCGGCGGCTACCCGGCGTCCGGCGCCGCCGGGCCGGACCGCTCGCCGGTGCCGTACCTGCCGCCGGGGCTGCACTACGACCCGATGGAGGGCGCGGGCGAGGTGCAGACCCCGCTGATCGGCCCGGCCGCCGACGACCTGCTGATCGGCGACCGGGTCTGGTTCCGGCACGCCAAGGCGGGCGAGCTGTGCGAGCGCTTCGCCGAACTGCACCTGATCGAGGGGGACCGGGTCGTCCGGAGCGTCCCCACCTACCGGGGTGAGGGAAGGACGTTCCTCTGACCGACCGTCGGACCGTGCCCTACCGTGGAGTCGACAACGCGGTAGCGACGAGGGAGCGTTATGGAAGCCGAGTTGGTGGAGCTTGCGACCAGGGGCGCGACCACGGTGGTCGGCCTGATGGCCACCGAGGCCTGGGCACAGCTCAAGCCGCGCTTCGCCGCCCTGTTCGGACGGGGCCAGGAGGAGGAGGTGGCGCAGGAGCTGGACGAGATCCAGGCCGAGATCGTCGAGGATCCGGAGAGCCTCGACGCCCATGTGCCGGAGTGGCAGGCTCGGTTGCGCCGGCTGCTGCGGAACAACCCGGAGGCGGTCGCCCAACTCCGTGACCTCCTGGACGAGTTCACGCCGAAGTCGCCGTCCCGGGCAGCCAACGTGCTCCACAACCAGCTCAGCGACATGACGGTCCACGGCGATGTCATCCAGGGCGGCAAGGTCGTCCGGGCGGAGACGATCAACGGCAACCTGAACTTCTGAGCCCGACCTTTCGACAGCCTTAAGCAGGCCCGATGGAACACCTAACCCGGGTGTCCCGTCGGGCCTTTGCGCTGCTCGGAGCCGATGCTCCGTCAACAATGGCCACATGCAGGGCTATTGCCTTCTGGTCCAGACCAATCCTACGCTCTGGCCGGGGGTCCGCGATCCGGGCCGGCGGCCCCCGAACGGGCAGGCGTGTCCGCTCCCCCACACCCGCCCGGAACGACGGCCGAGGAGTCCCCACCCCATGTCCATCAAGCGAAGCGCCCTGTCCGTCGGCGTGGTCGGCGCCGCGGTCCTCGCGGTGGCCGCGACCACCGCCGGTACCGCGAGCGCCCACGGCACCATGACCGGCCCGGTCAGCCGGATCGCCGCCTGCTACGCCGAGGGCCCCGAGCACCCGGTGTCCCAGGTCTGCAAGGACCTCGTCGCCGCCGGCGGCACCCAGCCGCTGTACGACTGGAACGAGGTCAACATCGCCAACGCCGACGGCAACCACCAGGCGCTGATCCCGGACGGTCGGCTCTGCTCGGCCAACCGCGACAAGTACGCGGCCCTGGACTGGCCGCGCACCGACTGGCCGGCCACCCCGGTCGGCGCGGGCAGGTTCACCTTCCAGTTCCGCACCACCGCGCCGCACGTGGGCACCCAGACCGTCTACATCACCAAGCCCAGCTACGACCCCGCCAAGCCGCTGAAGTGGTCCGACCTCGACCCGACCCCGGTGGCCCAGGTGCAGGTCGACCGCACCGCGGTCAACGGGTACTACACCTACTCGGGCACCCTGCCGCAGCGCACCGGCCGCCAGCTGCTCTACACGATCTGGCAGCGCAGCGACAGCCCGGAGGCCTTCTACAGCTGCTCCGACGTCGACTTCGGCACGCCCGGAACCGCCGCCGGCGCCCCGGCCGTCTCCTCGCTCGCCGCCCCGGCCGCCCCCGCCGACGCCCAGATCGCCGCCGACGCCTCCAGGTCGACGGTCGCCCACCACGGCCACGGCGGGGACCCGAACGCCCCGGCCGGGCAACCGCTCCCGACCAGTTCCGCGGCCGTGGTCGGCACCTCCGCCACCGGTCCGCTGCTGCTCGCCGGTGCCGCCGCGCTCGGCGTCGGCTGGGCCGGCATGGTGCTCCGGCGCCGTCGCGTCGAGGCTGTTCGACGCGACTCCTGACGCCGGACGACGCGGGGCCGGGCCGGTCCACCCCCGTCCGGTCCGGTTCCGCGGCTCCCACGCCCTGACGAACGGAGACGGCCCGCCCGGGAGGATCCCTCCCGGGTGGGCCGTCGCGGTGTGAGGAGCCGGGGGGCTCAGGTGTTCTCGGTCCCGGAGCCGTCGGGGCCGCTGCCACCGGAACCCGAACCGCCGCCGGCGCCGGAACCGGAACCGGAACCGGAACCGCCAGAGCCCGGCATGCCCGGCATCCCCGGAATCTTGCCCTTGAAGTCGGCGATGCCCTTGACGATGGTGTCCATCACCCCGATGTCCGGCGCCTTGTCGGCGATGTCGAAGCCGAAGTGCACCGAGATCAGGTTCTTGCCGTCGCCGGACGGGAAAACCACGGTCTCCACGTAGCCGTTGTTGCCCTTGGCGACGTCGACCTTCCAGCGGACCAGGTAGCCGTCCTGGCCGTTGACCTTCACGGCCTCGGACTTGAGCTCCTGGTGGCCGGTGATGTCGCCGTAGGCGGCCTTGGCGGCCTTGTCGATGTCGGCCTTCGCCGCCGCCTGGGCGTCCGTGCCCCCGCCGTCGATCCGGCCGGTGTTCACCCCGCCGAGGGTGCACTTGTCGGAGCCGTCCGGGCACTTGTAGTCGCCGACGGTCAGCGCGGCGTAGCCGTCGCCGGTGGTGCCGGCCCGCCAGCCGGAGGGCACGGGCAGGGTGAGGCCGTTCACCATGTCGATCGCCTTGTTGGCGCCCGGCTTGGCCTTGCCGCTGCCACCGCCGCTGCCACCGCCGTTGCCGCCGCCGCCCTTGCCCTTGCCGCCGCCGAGGCCCGGGAAGCCGAACAGCCCGTCGCCGCCGTCGTTCGGCGCCGGCTGGGGCCGGGCGGCGCTGCGCTGCGATCCGCCGTCGTGCTTCCCGTCCATCGCCAGGTAGGTGATCCCCGAGCCGGCACCCAGCCCCAGCACGGCGGCCACGGCGGTGGCCACGACCAGCCGGGAGGGCTTGCGCCAGGCCTTGCGCGGCGGGCCGCCGGGCGCGCCGTACGCGGTGCCGAAGGGCGGAGGCTCCGGGTAGCGGACCGTCGGCCCGCTGTCCAGGACCTCGCCCTCCAGCACCCTGGGCTGTTCCGCCGTCTCCGGCCCCGGGGCCGCGGCGGCCGGGGCGTCCGGCCGCGGGGCGTCCGAGGGTGCGGGCCGGGTGTCGGCCGTCCAGCCCTTGCCGTCCCACCAGCGCTGCGGTCTCGGGTCGCCGGTGTTCTTCGGGTCCGGGTACCACCCGGCGGGGATCTGCTCACTCACAGCAAAGAATCTAAAGGTAGCCGGATAAACGCGAAATCAGCGCAGCCGGGGATTCCTCCGGTTTTCGATGAAATTACGGTGAGAAGCCCCCGGCGGCCCGGTGCGGCCCCCGGCGGCGCCCTCACGCCCCGCCCCTACAGCGGGGTGACGTACGCCCCGGAGATGCCGCCGTCCACCAGGAACTCGCTCGCGGTGATGAACGAGGAGTCGTCGCTCGCCAGGAAGGCCACCGCGGCGGCGATCTCCTCGGCCCTGGCGAACCGGCCGAGCGGGATGTGCACCAGCCGGCGGGCCGCACGCTCCGGGTCCTCGGCGAACAGCTCGCGCAGCAGCGGGGTGTCCACCGGCCCGGGCGACAGGGCGTTCACCCGGATCCCCTCCCGGGCGAACTGGACGCCCAGCTCGCGGGACATCGCCAGCACCCCGCCCTTGGAGGCGGTGTACGAGATCTGCGAGGTGGCCGCGCCCATCCGGGCCACGAAGCTCGCGGTGTTGATGATCGAGCCGCGCCCGTGCCGGCGCATGTAGGGCAGCGCGGCCTTGCAGCACAGGAAGACCGAGGTCAGGTTGACCTCCTGGACCTTGTGCCAGGCGTCCAGGCCGGTGGTCAGGATCGAGTCGTCCTCCGGGGGCGAGATGCCCGCGTTGTTGAAGGCGACGTCCACGCTGCCGCAGGTCTCGTACGCCTCGTCGAACAGCGCCTCGACCATGTACGGGTCGGTGACGTCGGTGTGCACGAACAGTCCGCCGACCTCCTTGGCGGCCGCCCGCCCGGTCTCCTCGTCCAGATCCGCGCAGACCACCTTGGCGCCCTCGGAGGCGAGCCGGCGGGCGGCCGCCAGGCCGATCCCGCTGCCCGCGCCGGTGACCACGGCGGTGCGGCCGACCAGGCGGCGGCAGACGAGGTCGTTGCCGCTCATCGGACTGGCGCTCATCGGACTGTCACTCCTCGCTGGGGATGAAGACGTTCTTGGTCTCGGCGAAGTGGCGGGGTAGCGGAGTTGCGGGGTAGCGGACGGCGCTCCCCGGCGAGTCCACGCCTCACATCCGTTCGAAGGACCGGTAGCGCTCCCAGTCGGTGACGGCGCCGTCGTAGGCGGCCTGCTCGACCCGGGCCATGTTGAGGTAGTGCTCGACCACGTCGTCGCCGAAGGCCGTCCGGGCCAGCTCACTGCTCTCCCACAACTCGGCGGCCTCGCGCAGCGATCCGGGCACCCGCGGGTACTCCTCGACCGCGTAGGCGTTGCCCAGGCAGGGCGTGGGCAGGTCGAGCTTGTGCTGCAGGCCGTACAGCCCGGCCGCGATCATCCCGGCCACCGCGAGGTACGGGTTGACGTCGCCGCCGGGCACCCGGTTCTCCATCCGCAGCGCCGGCCCGTGGCCGACCACCCGGTAGGCGCAGGTGCGGTTGTCCCGGCCCCAGGCGACGGCCGTCGGGGCGAAGGAGCCGGGGCGGTAGCGCTTGTAGGAGTTGATGTTCGGCGCGTACAGCAGGCTGAACTCGCGCAGTGCGACGAGCTGTCCGGCCAGGAAGTGCCGCATGGTGTCGGTCATCCGGCCGTCCCGGTCGGCGAAGGCGGGGGCGCCGACCGCGTCGCGCAGCGACAGGTGGATGTGGCAGCTGTTGCCCTCGCGCTCGTCGTACTTGGCCATGAAGGTGAGCGCGCAGCCCTGTTGGGCGGCGATCTCCTTGGCGCCGGTCTTGTAGACACTGTGCTGGTCGCAGGTGGTGAGGGCGTCGGCGTAGCGGAAGGCGATCTCGTGCTGGCCGAGGTTGCACTCGCCCTTGGCGGACTCGACGGTCAGCCCGGCGCCGGCCATCTCGTTGCGGATCCGGGACAGCAGCGGCTCGACCCGGGCGGTGCCGAGCATCGAGTAGTCGACGTTGTAGAGGTTGGCCGGGGTCAGGCCGCGGTAGCCGCCCAGCCAGGCCTGCTCGTAGGTGTCCCGGAAGACCAGGAACTCCAGTTCGGTGCCGATGTCCGCGGCCAGGCCGTACTCGGCGAGCCGGGCGATCTGGCGGCGCAGCAGCTGGCGCGGGGCGGCGTCCACCGGGTGGCCGCCGTGCCGGGCCAGGTCGGCGGTGACCTGGGCGGTGCCGGGCTGCCAGGGGGTCAGCCGCAGGGTGCCGAGGTCGGGGCGCATCGCGAAGTCGCCGTAGCCGGTGGCCCAGGAGGAGAAGGCGTAGCCGTCCACGGTGTTGAGGTCCACGTCCACGGCCAGCAGGTAGTCGCAGGCTTCGGCGCCGTTCTCCGCCACCTCGTCGAGGAAGAAGCGGGCGGCGAACCGTTTCCCCTGCAGGCGGCCCTGCATGTCGGTGAAGGCGAGCGCGACGGTGTGCACCTCGCCCGCGTCCACCAGGGTGCGCAGCTCGTCCAGGGTCAGTGGCGGCCGGGGCCGCGATCCCGCGGCGGCGTTCTCGGGCATGCCGGAACCCTCCTCCTCGATCACTCTTCGAGATCAAGCGGTCACAGCGAACCGTACGGCCTGCGGCTCGCGGGGCGGAAGAGGGCGGGCGGGTGTGGCGCGCCGACGCGCGCGATTGACGGGACATCAGACGGTCCGGGAGGAGAATGCCCGCCATGGATCGCAGGCCTTTCATCGGTGTCAGCACCTACCTGGTGGACGCGAGTTGGAACGACTGGCGGGGCCGTCGCGTCGCCCTGCTGCCGGAGCGGTACACCGCGTACGTCCAGGCGTCCGGCGGCATCGCCGTCCTGCTGCCGCCGGACGCCCCCGAGCGCGCGCCCGAGGTGCTCGCTCGGCTCGACGCCCTCGTCATCGCCGGCGGGCCGGACATCGACCCGGCCTACTACGGGGAGCCGGCCCACCCGTTGACCGACGTGTCCTCGCCGGAGCGGGACGTCTGGGAGGTCGCCCTGCTGCGCGGCGCCCTGGCGGCCGGCATGCCGGTGCTGGGCATCTGCCGGGGGATGCAGGTGCTCAACGTGGTGTGCGGCGGGACGCTGGTGCAGCACCTGCCGGACGTCGTGGAGGTCGACGTCCACGGCGGTTCGCCGGGCTGCTACGGCGCCCACGTGGTGCGGCCGGTGCCCGGGACGCTGGTGGGCGGGCTGCTGCCGGAGAGCGAGCTGGAGGTGCCGACCTTCCACCACCAGGCGATCGGCCGGCTCGGCGCGGGCCTGCGGGTGAGCGCCCTCGCCCCGGACGGAACGGTGGAGGCCGTCGAGGGGCCGGGGTTCACCGTGGGGGTGCAGTGGCACCCGGAACAGGGCCACGACCTGCGGGTGATGCAGGCCCTCGTCCAGGCCGCCACCGCGGCGGTGCTGGAGGCGGTGGCACTCGGCTGAGCGGGGCCGCGGCGCTCGGCGCGTTGGCATCGCGGCGCTCGGGTTAGCGACACCGCGGCGGTGGGTTGAGCGGCAACGACAACGGTCACCAGTACAGCCTTTGGATCTTTGTCGATTCTGCGGTTCACTTCGAGTGCGGGGCGATCGCGCCCGCCACCTCCCACCCGTGCGTCCAGAGAGGACTTCGATGGCCGGGCACGAGCATTCCCACGATGATCATGCGCATGACCACCAGAACGCGCCCGGCCGCAGCCACAGCCACAGCCACAGCCACGGGCACGGGGGTCACGGCGGGCACTCGCACGGCGTCGCCGCGGATGCCGACCGCCGCTGGCTGGTCACCGCCCTCGCCCTGATCGTCGTCTTCATGGCCGGCGAGGTCGCGGTCGGCTTCGCCGCCCGGTCGCTGGCCCTGATCTCCGACGCGGCGCACATGCTCACCGACGCCGCATCGATCGTGCTCGCCCTGGTCGCCATGCGGCTCGCCGCCCGCCCGGCCCGCGGCGGCTACACGTACGGGCTCAAGCGCGCCGAGATCCTCTCCGCCCAGGCCAACGGCGTGACACTGCTGGTGCTGTCGGCCTGGCTGGGCTACGAGGCGATCACCCGGCTGATCGAGCCGCCCGAGGTGACCGGCTCGCTGGTGCTGGTCACCGCGCTGGTCGGGATCGTGGTCAACCTCGCCGCCGCCTGGTGCATGTCGAAGGCCAACCGCAGCTCGCTGAACGTGGAGGGCGCCTTCCAGCACGTGCTCACCGACCTCTACGCCTTCATCGCCACCGCCGTGGCCGGTGCGGTCATGCTGACCACCGGCTTCGTCCGGGCGGACGCCATCGCCTCGCTGATCGTGGTCGCGCTGATGCTCAAGGCGGGCGTCGGACTGGTCCGGGACTCCGGGCGGATCTTCCTGGAGGCCGCGCCCGCCGGGATCGACCCGGACGCGGTGGCCGACCGGCTGGTCACCCAGCCGCTGGTCGAGGAGATCCACGACCTGCACATCTGGGAGATCACCTCCAACCAGCCGGCCCTGTCCGCGCACATCCTGGTCACCCCCGGCGGCGACTGCCACGCCGTCCGGCGCGAACTGCAGCGCCGGCTGGCCGCGGAGTACGGCATCACCCACAGCACCCTCCAGGTCGACCACGTCGGCGAGGACGAGACGGGCGCGCTGCTGCAGATCGCCGGCCCCGGCGAGCCACCGGCCGAACACTGCGCCGACGCCCACGGCCCGGTGCACCGCGCCGGACCGCACGAGCACTGAGAACCGGGCCTCCGTCGGCGCGGTGCGGCATGATCTGAGGCGTGACCGCACCGCGACTGATGCTGCTCGACTCCGCCAGCCTGTACTTCCGGGCCTACTTCGGCGTACCGGACACCCTGCGCTCGCCGCAGGGTGAGCCGGTCAACGCCGTCCGCGGCCTGCTGGACTTCATCGCCCGGCTGGTCCACGACCACCGGCCCGACGAACTCGTCGCCTGCATGGACGCCGACTGGCGCCCCCAGTGGCGGGTGGACCTCGTCCCCTCCTACAAGACCCACCGGGTCGCCGAGACGGCCGTCGAGGGCGAGGAGGAGGTACCGGACACCCTCGCCCCGCAGGTCCCGGTGATCGAGCAGGTGCTCGACGCCCTCGGCATCGCCCGGGTCGGCTCCCCCGGCTACGAGGCCGACGACGTCATCGGCACCCTCACCGCCCGCGCCAAGGGCCCGGTGCAGATCGTCACCGGCGACCGCGACCTCTTCCAACTGGTCGACGACGCACGGCAGATCACCGTGCTCTACCCGGTCAAGGGCATGGGCAACCTGCAGACCACCGACGACGCCCTGCTGCTGGAGAAGTACGGCGTGCGCGGCGCCCAGTACGCCGACATGGCCGCCCTGCGCGGCGACCCGTCCGACGGCCTGCCCGGCGTCAAGGGCATCGGCGAGAAAACCGCCGCCCAGCTGATCAACGAGTACGGCGACCTCGCCGCCGTTCGCGCCGCCGCCCTGGACGCGGGCTCCAAGCTCACCCCGGCCCGCCGCCGCAACATCGTCGAGGGCGCCGCCTACCTCGACGTCGCCCCCACCGTCGTCCGCGTCGCCACCGACGCCCCCCTCCCCGACTTCGACCCCGCCCTCCCCCGCGAGCCGTTGGACCCGATGACTCTCGAACACCTCGCCACCCGCTGGGGCCTTGGCACCTCCCTCGACCGCCTCCTGGAATCCCTCGCCACCCGCTGAGCCCGCACACGCGGAAGGGGCCCGCGCGTTCGCGTCGAACGTGCGGGCCCCGTCGGTCCCCGGGGTCAGCCCACGGAGGAGTAGGCGATGATGCCGCGGCGGAGGCCGTCGACGGCCTTTCGGGCGGTCTTGCGGAGTTCGGGGTCCTGGGCGGCGGCGTCCTGGATCTGGCCGAGGACGTCGATCAGTTGCTTGGTCCAGCGGACGAAGTCGCCGGCCGGCATGTCGGCGTCGCGCAGGACCTGGTCGAGGTTGTGGCCGAGGGCCCAGCGGTAGGCGGCCCAGGCGAAGCCGAGGTCGGGTTCGCGCTGTCCGACACCTTCGGCGGTGTTGATCCGGTGCTGCTCCTCCAGGGCGTCGAGGTGGCCCCAGATGCGGACCATCTGGCCGAGCGCCTCCTTGGCCGCGCCCTCCGGCACCCGGGGGGCGCCGGCGTCGTCGGACTGGCGCGACTCGTAGACCAACGCCGAGGCGCAGGCGGCGAGTTCGGCGGCGGCCAGGCCGCTCCAGACGCCCTCGCGGATGCACTCGGAGGCGAGCAGGTCGAGTTCGCCGTAGAGCCGCCCGAGGCGCTTGCCGTCGTCGGTGACGGTGTCGCCCTGGAGGTAGCCGAGGTCGGTGAGCAGCGCGCAGACCCGGTCGAAGGTGCGGGCGATGGTGTGGGTGCGGGAGCGCATCCGGCGTTCCAGCAGTTCGGTGTCGCGGTGCAGCCGGTGGTAGCGCTCGGCCCAGCGGGCGTGGTCCTCGCGGTCGGTGCAGCCGTGGCACGGGTGCCGGCGCAGTTCGGTGCGCAGCCGGGTGATCTCCGGGTCGTCGGCGGCGGCCGCGCGGCCGCGCCGGAACCGCTCGGGTTCGAGGTGGCCGGCCTTGGTGCGCAGCGCGGAGGCGAGGTCGCGCCGGGACTGGGGGCTGCGGGGGTTGAAGGACTTGGGGATGCGCACCCGCTCGATCGCGGCGACCGGGTGCGGGAAGTCGATCATCGCGAGCCGCTTGACCTGCCGTTCGGCGGTGAGCACCACCGGGCGCGGGCCGTCCTGGAAGTCGGGGTGGCGCGGGCCGCCCCGGCCGGAGCGGCTGACCGGCGGCAGGCCCGGGTCGAGGACCAGCGCGAGGCCGGCGAACTTGCCGGTGGGGACGTGGATGACGTCGCCCGGCTTGAGCTGCTCGATCGACTCGACGGCGGCGGCCCGGCGCTGGCTGGTGCCCTCGCGGGCCAGCTCGTTCTCGCGGTCCTTGAGCCGGCGGCGCAGCTCCATGTACTCGTCGAAGTCGCCGAGGTGGCAGGTCATCGACTCGCGGTAGCCCTCCAGCCCCTCCTCGTTGCGCTGCACCTGGCGGGCGATGCCGACCACCGAGCGGTCCGCCTGGAACTGGGCGAAGGAAGTTTCCAGCAGCTCGCGCGAGCGGTGCCGGCCGAACTGGGAGACCAGGTTGACGGCCATGTTGTACGACGGCCGGAACGAGGACTTGAGCGGGTAGGTGCGGGTGCCCGCCAGACCGGCCAGGGCCTCCGGCTCGAGGCCGCGCTGCCAGAGCACCACGGCGTGGCCCTCGACGTCGATGCCGCGCCGCCCGGCCCGGCCGGTGAGCTGGGTGTACTCGCCGGGGGTGATGTCGGCGTGGGTCTCGCCGTTCCACTTGACCAGCTTCTCCATGACCACCGAGCGGGCGGGCATGTTGATGCCGAGGGCCAGGGTCTCGGTCGCGAAGACGGCCTTGACCAGGCCCTTCACGAAGAGCTCCTCGACGACCTCCTTGAACCGCGGCAGCATCCCGGCGTGGTGGGCGGCGATGCCGCGCTCCAGCCCGTCCAGCCACTCGAAGTAGCCGAGGACGTGCAGGTCCTCGTCCGGGATGTCGGCGCAGCGCTCCTCGACGATGGCGCGGACCAGGGCGCGGTCGGCGTCCTTGTTGAGGCGCAGGCCGGAGCTCAGGCACTGCTGGACGGCGGCCTCGCAGCCGGCCCGGCTGAAGATGAAGGTGATCGCGGGCAGCAGGCCCTCGGCGTCGAGCCGGTCGATGACGTCGACTCGGCCCGGCGTCCAGACCCGGCCGGGACGGCCGTTGGGCATCGAGCGGCCCCGGCCGCGGCCGAAGCGGTCCCGCGGGTTGCGGTCGAGCTCGGAGCGGGCGAGCCGGACCAGTTCGGGGTTGACGGCCTTGCCGGGGTTCTTGAGGCTGTTCTTGGGGCGGCCGTCCCGGTCGGGGTTGGCGAACAGGTCGTACATCCGGTTGCCGGCCATCACGTGCTGCCACAGCGGCACCGGGCGGGTCTCGGAGACGATCACCTTGGTGCCGCCGCGGACGGTGTCCAGCCAGTCGCCGAACTCCTCGGCGTTGGAGACGGTCGCGGAGAGCGAGACGAGGGTGACCGACTCGGGGAGGTGGATGATGACCTCCTCCCACACGGCGCCGCGGAAGCGGTCGGCGAGGTAGTGCACCTCGTCCATGACGACGTAGCCGAGGCCGTCGAGGGTGCTGGAGCCCGCGTAGAGCATGTTGCGCAGCACCTCGGTGGTCATGACCACCACGGGGGCGTCGCCGTTGACGGTGTTGTCGCCGGTGAGCAGGCCGACCTTGGCGGCGCCGTAGCGCTTGACCAGGTCGCCGTACTTCTGGTTGGACAGCGCCTTGATCGGCGTGGTGTAGAAGCACTTGCGGCCCGCGGCGAGGGCCAGGTGCACGGCGAACTCGCCGACGATGGTCTTCCCGGAGCCGGTGGGGGCGGCGACCAGCACGCCGGATCCGGCCTCCAGCGTCTCGCAGGCCTCCAACTGGAAGTCGTCCAGCGGGAAGTCGTACAGCTGCTGGAAGCCGTACAGGGCGGAGGCCTGCTCCTTGGCCCGGCGACGGCTGGCCGCGTACGCCTCGGCGGGGCTGAGCTCCCGGTCTTCCTGGAGCTCTGGATCGGGGGTGTTCATCGCCGTCCGGGTGTGGTTGGTGTGATCTCGCATCTCAGCGAGAGGTTACCCGGGTGGAGTGACATCGATAGCACCGTTTTCCGCGCCAGGAGATCACTCCTCTCCCAAATCCATAGTTGCAAATGTCTTCAACTGATCAGAAGGGCACCAGATCCGAACGTCTCCGGTCATCTGCGGTGGAAGGCGGGGATCGCTCCCTACCTTCGAGGCCATGGCACCCGCGGGTGCCCCGGTCACCGACTCACGGGAGGACAGCCACGATGGCAAACCTGGAGATGTCCCTCAAGGAAGCCATGGCGATCGACGGCGCGATCGGCGTCGCCCTGGTCGACTACGGCAGCGGGATGGCCCTCGGCAGCCTCGGCGACGGCGGCGAGATGGACCTCAACGTCGCCGCGGCCGGCAACACGGACGTGGTCCGCGCCAAGATGCGGGCGATGGAGATGCTCAACCTGCACGACAACGAGATCGAGGACATCCTGATCAGCCTGACCAACCAGTACCACCTGGTCCGGCCGATCACGACGCCCAGCGGGCGGGGTCTGTTCCTGTTCCTCGCCCTCAACCGCAGCCGCTCCAACCTCGCGATGGCCCGCCACCAGCTGAAGCGGATCGAACTCTCGCTGGAGATCTGAGCCCGCCGACACCAGGGAAGGGGGGCCTCGTGACGGTAGCGATCTACCAGGCGAAGGCCGAGTTCTTCCGGATGCTCGGCCATCCCGTCCGGATCCGGGTGCTGGAGCTGCTCCAGGCCGGACCGACGCCCGTCCGCTGTCTGCTCGCCGAGCTGGGGGTCGAGCCCTCCAGCCTGTCCCAGCAGCTCGCGGTGCTGCGCCGGTCCGGCATCGTCACCGCCACCCGGGAGGGCAGCACGGTGGTCTACGCGCTGGCCGGCGGCGACGTCACCGACCTGCTGCGGGCAGCCCGGCGGATCCTCACCGGGCTGCTCGCCGACCGGGACGTCCTGCTAGCAGAGCTGCGGGCGGCCGGCGACCAGGACAGACCCTAAATCTTCAGAACCTCCGCCAGCCCGTCCGCGAGCCGTTCGTACTCCGCCGCCCGGTTGTACAGCTGGGCGCTGACCCGCAGCACCCCGCCGCCGGCCCACGGCCGGACCGCCACCCGGACTCCGAGCCGCTGCCACACCCCGGTCACCAGCGCCCGGGCGGACTCCTCGGTCTCGAACCGGCCCTCCGGCAGCCGTACGGAGCGCATCCACACCCCGGGCGTCGCGGGCAGCGCCCGCAATCCCGCGCGCTCGACCAGCGCCCGCTGACCGTACGCGGCGAGCGAGGAGTTGTGTACGGCGACCGCCTCCGTGCCCAGTTCGCGCAGCAGCTCGAATCCGGCCGGGGCGGCCAGCCAGGGGGTGTAGTCGACGGTGCCGCGCCACTCGACGCTGTACGGGAAGCCCCGGTGGTGCTCCCAGGACAGGGTGAGCGGGCGCACCCGCGCCGTCCACTCGGGGCGGACGGACAGCACGCCGGTGGCCCGCGGGGCGAAGGCCCACTTGTGCAGGTTGCCGAACCAGAAGTCGGCGTTCGGGTCGACCGGATCGGGCAGCATGCCGGGCGCGTGGGCGCCGTCGACCAGGGTGGTCACCCCGCGCTCGCGCAGCTCGGCGACCAGGGCCGGGGAGGCGACCGCACGGGCGGTGGGCGAGGTGATCCGGTCCAGGACCGCGACGGTGGTGCGCCCGTCCACCGCGGCGAGCACCGCCTCCCGGACGGCCTGCTCGTCCGGGGCGTCCACCGGCAGCTCGGCCACCACCAGTTCGGCGCCGGTCTCGGCGGCCTTGCGGGCGGCGGCCCGGGTGACGGCGCCGTAGCCGTGGTCGGTGACCAGGATCCGGTCGCCGGGGGCGAAGGGGACGCTGTCCAGGGCGATCGCGGCCGCCTCGGTGACGTTGGCGACCATCGCCAGCCGGTCCGGGTCGGTGGCCAGGTCCGCGGCGATCCGCCGCCGGGCCGCGGCGATCCGGTCCGGCAGGTCGGCGAAGAAGAGGTCCGGGTCCAGCTCGTGTTCGGCGCGCAGCGCCTCCTGGGCGCGCTGGACCGGGAGCGGCACGGCGCCGAAGGAGCCGTGGTTCAGGTGCGCGGCGCGCGGCGAGACGCTGAACAGGCCCTCGGCGGCCGGCAGCGGGACGGGGGGCTCAACGCTGCTCAGGTCCTCGGTCACTACGGCCTCCCCATGGTGATGTGTGACATTTCATAGCACTGTAGCGGCTGCGGGCGGACGATCCGTTGAGTCCGCACGGCCGGACTGGGACACTCCGCACAACCGCCGCCCGGTCCGGGCGGCTCGGCGGGACGGGGAGAGTAGGGGATGAAGATCACGAGACCGGGCCCGGTCGGCCGGCGCCAGTGGACCCCACTGACGGCGACCAACGCGGGCCTCGCCTTCGGACTGGAGCTCGCCATGCTGGCGGCGCTCTGCTACTGGGGGTTCAGGACCGGGTCCACCCTGGCCACCCGGTTGCTGCTGGGGATCGGCGCGCCCGCCCTGGCGGCCACCGTCTGGGGCCTGTTCCTGGCCGCGGGCGGGCCGATGTTCCGCCAGCCGCTGGGAGTGGAGATCGCGCTCAAGGTGCTGGTCCTGGAGACGGCGGCGCTCGCGCTGCACGCCGCCGGCCGGTCCACCCTGGCGGTGGTCTTCGCGGTGCTGGTGGTGGTCAGCGTGGCCGTGGAGTACACCGCGAACTGACGCGCCGCGGACGTACGGCAGTGGCCCCGGATCCCCCCGACGAGAAGGGATCCGGGGCCGGTCCGCGGGAGGGGGCGGTACAGGCGCCCCGCTACCCCGCCCGGCGGGCGGTGAGCCCGGCCGTCCCCGGCCCGAGCACGGCGATCGCCGCGGCCCCGAACCCTCCGGTGGCCCCGGCGGGCGACGACTGCGGTGGGCAACTGCCCTGCTCGGCAACGCTGGTGGCGGTCTTCACCGTGGTTGATCCGGTCACGTCCGATACGCTAGGACTTCAACAGAACTTGAAGTCAAGGAGCGGCCATGACCACGGCACCGGTGGATCTGCTGAGCGTTGGCGAGGTGGCCCGACGGGCCGGGATCGCCACCTCCGCGGTGCGCTTCTACGAGGAACAGGGGCTGATCTCCTCCGAACGGTCGGCGGGCAACCAGCGCCGCTACCGGCGGCACGTGCTGCGCCGCATCTCGCTCATCCTGGTCGCCAAACGGCTCGGCATCCCCCTCGCCGAGGTCGCCGAGGTGTTCACCGGCCTGCCCGAGGACCGGATGCCCGGCAAGCACGACTGGGAGCGGATCTCCCGCCGCTGGGCCGAGCAACTGCGCGCCCGACGCGATGAGTTGGAACGACTGGAGGCCGAACTGACCGGCTGCATCGGCTGCGGCTGCGTGTCGCTGCGCCGCTGCCGGGTGCTCAACCCGGGCGACGAGCTCGCCACCGAGGGGCCGGGGCCCCGGCTGCTACTGCCGCACGAGGAGCAGTAGCGGAATCCCGGCAGTGGTACCCGGCCGGACGCGGTCCTCGTGAGGCTCCCCACCGCGTCCGACCGGGGGCTTGTGGCGGACCCGTCGAGCCCGCAGGCCCCCCAGGCCTCGTAGGCCTCGTAGGCCCCGCAGGCCCCACAGGCCTGGTAGGCCCCGGAGGACTCCCCGCCGCAAGGCCCTCAGGCCTCCGGGAAGTGGCAGGCCGCCTGGCGGCCGCCCGTACCGACGAGCTCCAGCAGTGGCCGCTCCGTCCGGCAGCGCTGCTGCGCCTTCGGGCAGCGCGGGTGGAAGCCGCACCCGGTGGGCGGGTCGGCCGGGCTCGGCGGGTCGCCGAGCAGCACGATCCGCTCCCGGGCCCGCTCGGCCGCCGGATCCGGCAGCGGGACGGCGGACAGCAGCGCCCGGGTGTACGGGTGCGCCGGGTTGCCGTAGACCTCCGCCTTGTCGCCGATCTCCACGATCCGGCCCAGGTACATCACCGCGACCCGGTCGCAGACCCGCTTGACCACCGAGAGGTCGTGCGCGATGAACACGTACGCCAGCCCCAGTTCCCGCTGCAACTGCTCCATCAGGTTGACCACCTGGGCCTGGACGGAGACGTCCAGCGCGGAGACCGGCTCGTCCGCGATCACCAGCTTCGGCGAGGTGGCCAGCGAGCGGGCGATGCCGATCCGCTGCGCCTGGCCGCCGGAGAACTCGTGCGGGTAGCGGTCGAGGTGTTCGGGGATCAGCCCGACCAACTCCATGAGTTCACCCGCCCGTTGGCGCGCCTCCTCGGCGCCCGCGCCCTGGACGAGCAGCGGTTCGGAGATGATCCGGGCCACCGTCTGCCGGGGGTTGAGCGAGGAGTACGGGTCCTGGAAGACCATCTGGAGGTGCCGTCGGTGCGGCCGCAGCCGGGCCTGGGAGAGGCCGCCGATCTCGGTGCCGTCGAAGGTGACGGTGCCCGAGGTCGGGTCGAGCAGCCGGACGATCATCCGCCCGGTGGTGGACTTGCCGCAGCCGGACTCGCCGACCAGGCCCAGCGTCTCGCCCGCGCCGAGGTCGAAGCTCACCCCGTCCACGGCCCGGATCGGCGCACCGGCCCGGCCGGTGCGCCCGCGTCGCCCGGCGAAGGTCTTCACCAAGTCCCTGACGGAGAGCAGTGGTTCGGCCATCAGACGATCCCTTCCGGCACCAGGGGCAGATGGCAGGCGGCCAGGTGGCCGGCGGCGGGCGGGCCGAGGCGGTCGAGCGGCGGGCGCTCGGCCAGGCAGCGGGCGTGCTCCTCGGCGGACGCGGCGGTGGTGCGGGCGCAGCGCGGCGCGAAGGAGCAGCCGGGGGCGGGGGCGAGCAGGGACGGCGGGCTGCCGGGGATGGCCCGCAGCGGGGCGTCGTCGGTGTCGTCCAGTCGCGGCAGCGAGTCCAGCAGGCCGCGGGTGTACGGGTGCGCGGGCGCGGCGAACAGCCGTTCCGCCGGGGCCTGTTCGGCCGCCCGACCGCCGTACATGACCAGCACCTCGTGGGCGACCCGGGCGACCACGCCCAGGTCGTGGGTGATCATCACGACGCCGAGGCCGCGGTCCTGCTGGATCCGGGCGATCAGCTCGAGGATCTGCGCCTGGACGGTGACGTCCAGGGCGGTGGTGGGCTCGTCGGCGATCAGCAGGTCGGGTTCGCAGGCGAGTGCCATGGCGATCATGACGCGCTGGCGCATCCCGCCGGAGAACTGGTGCGGGTACTCGTCGACCCGGCGGGCCGGTTCCGGGATGCCGACCTCGGCGAGCATCTCGACCGCCTTGGCCCGTCCGGCCTTCCGGCCGGCCCGGAAGTGCACCCGGTAGTGCTCGGCGATCTGTTCGCCGACGGTGTAGAAGGGGTGCAGGCTGGACAGCGGGTCCTGGAAGATCATCGCGATCCGCCGGCCCCGGACGGCGCCCAGCTCCCGCTCCCCCAACCCGGTCAACTCCTGTCCGTGCAGCCGGATCGAGCCGCTGACGGCGGCGCCCGGGTGCAGGCCCATGACGGCCAGCGAGGTGACCGACTTCCCGCTGCCGGACTCGCCGACCAGCCCGAGGGTGCGCCCGGCCTCGACGGCGAAGGAGATGCCGTCCACGGCCCGGACGGTGCCGCGCGGGGTGTCGAAGGCGACCTTGAGGTCCTCGACCTCCAACAGGACGGCCATCTCAGTACCTCACTCTCGGGTCGACGTACGCGTACAGCACGTCGACCAGCAGGTTCGCGACGACGATGAAGGTGGCCGCGAGCAGGGTGACGCCGAGGATCACCGGCTGGTCGGAGCGCACCAGCGCGTCGTAGAAGAGCCGCCCGACGCCGGGCAGTCCGAAGATCGACTCGGTGATGACGGCGCCGGCCAGCAGCCCGCCGAGGTCCATCCCGAAGATGGTCAGGATCGGCGTCATCCCGGAGCGCAGTCCGTGCTTGACCGTCACCGTGCGCGGCGGCAGCCCCTTGGCCCGGGCGGTGCGGATGTACGGCTCGGCCATCGCCTCGATCATCGAGTTCCGGCTCTGCCGGGCGTACATGGCCGCGTACAGCAGGGCGAGGGCGATCCAGGGCAGCAGCAGGTTGGAGGCCCAGGCGACCGGGCCGTCGGTGAACGCGTGGTACGACGGGTAGGGCAGCAGCCCGGCCGTCCTGACCACGCCCCAGATCAGCATGATCGAGGTGAAGTAGACCGGCAGCGAGGCCGCCCCGACCGAGAACACCATCAGCGCCTTGTCGACGGCCTTGCCCTTGCGCAGCGCCGAGGTGACGCCCGCGCCCAGGCCGAGGACCAGCCAGAGCAGGGAGGCGCCGACGGCCAGCGAGACGGAGACCGGCAGGCGGTCGGTGAGCAGCCCCCAGACCGGCAGCGAGTACTCGTAGGAGTAGCCGAGGCAGGGGAAGCCGCAGTGGGTGGCACCGGCTCCGGCGCCGTAGTCGCGTCCGGCGAAGATGCCGGTCACGTAGGTGGCGAACTGCTCCCAGACCGGCTTGTCCAGCCCCATCGCGGCCTTGACCTCGGCGACCCGCTCGGGACTGCAGGTCTTGCCGCAGGCGGCCACCGCCGGGTCGGCGGGCAGCAGGTAGAAGATGGTGAAGGTGATCGCGCAGATCGCCAGCAGGATGCCGAGCGCGCCGAGCAGCCGGCGGCCGAGGTAGAGGGTCACGACCGCCCTCCCCTGGGGTCGAGGTGGACGATCACGACCGGCCTCCCCGGGGGTCGAGGATGTCGCGCAGCGCGTCGCCGAGCAGGGTGAAGGCGAGCACGGCGAGGAACAGGAAGGCCGTCGGGATCAGGAAGTAGGTCGGGTCGGTCTCGTAGAAGCTGATGCTCTCGGCGATCATCTGGCCCCAGGAGGGGGTCGGCGGGCGCACGCCCACGCCGAGGTAGCTGAGCGCGGCCTCGGTGGCGATCATGCCGGGCACCAGCAGTGTGGTGTAGGCGATGACCGGGCCGGAGACGTTCGGGAGGATCTCCCGGGTGAGGATCCGCCAGGGGCGGGCGCCGCCGACCCTGGCGGCCTCGACGTACTCGCGGTGCTTGAGCGAGAGGGTCTGGCCGCGCACCACCCGGGCGATGCCGGGCCAGGTGAACAGCCCGATCACCAGGGTGATCAGCAGGATCCGGTTGACGTCCTTGGCCACCGACATCATCGAGATCATGAAGATCAGCGAGGGGAAGGACATGGTCAGGTCCATCAGCCGGGACAGCACGGTGTCGGTGCGCCCGCCGAAGTAGCCGGCCGCGATGCCCACCAGGGTGCCGGTGACCACCACCAGGGCGGTGGCCGTGAAGGCGATCAGCAGCGAGACCTGGCCGCCGTGCAGCACCCGGGCGAACAGGTCGCGCCCGGTGGCGGGTTCGACGCCCAGCCAGTGCCGGGTGCCGATGCCACCGAAGTCGCCGATCGGCTGGCCGCCCAGGTACGGGTCCACGGCGCGCTTGTCGAACTCCTCCGGGGTCCAGCCGCCGAGTTCGCTCAGCGGCTCGGCCAGGGCCGCGAGCAGGACCAGCAGGGCGACGGTGACCAGGGCGAAGCGGGCCGAGCCCTTGGCCCGGAGCTGGTCCCAGACCAGCCGCCAGGGTCCCCTGCCGGAACGTTTCGCCGGGGTCGGTGGCGCTTCGGCCGTAGTGGTTTCGAGGGTGGCGCTCATCGGACGGTCCCTCAGCCCTTGCCCTTGGAGGGGTCCTTGAGACCGATCGTGGCGAAGTCCCACTGACCGGTCCACACCGGGGAGCCGAACGCCCCGGCCACGTTCGTCCCGGCCAGCAGCGGGCGGCGCTGCCACAGCATCGGCACGGTGGGCGCCTTCTTCAGCAGGTCCTCGTTGAGCTGCTGCCACGCCTTGTTGGCCTCGGCGACGTCGGACATCGCGGTGATCCGGTCGATCCGCTCCGAGGTGGCCTGGTCGCGGAACTGCTCGACGTTGCCCTGATTGCCCTTCTCCTTGATGGTGCGGCCGTCGAAGACCTGCGGCAGGAAGGTCGCGCCGGACGGGTAGTCCGGACACCAGCCGAGGATGGCCAGGTCGGGAGCGTTCTTGGTGTCGCCGATGGTGTCGTAGTAGACGGACGGGTCGGCGGTGGTGATGGTGACCTGGATGCCGACCTTGGCCAGCGACTGCTGCAGCGCCTCGGCCCGGGTCTTGTCGCCGGTGGAGACGGTCAGCGAGACCTTGAGGTCGGTCCTGCCCGCGTCCTTGAGCAGCTGCTTGGCCTTCTCCGGGTCGCCGGTGGACGGGATCTTCAACGGGTCCAGCTTGGTGCCGCCGGTCAGCGCGGGCGGCAGGTAGGAGGTGGCCACGTCGCCCATCGCCGGACCGCCGTTCGCCGTCACCTGGGCGTCCCGGTCGACGGCGTACATCAGGGCCTCGCGCACATTGGGGTCGTCGAAGGGCGCCTTGGAGGTGTTGGGGTACAGCATGTCGGTGCAGCCCTGCTGCTCCGCGATCAGCCGGGACCGCACGTCCGCCTTGGGCAGCACCTTGGAGACGGACTCCGGTCGCAGGTTCATCCACTCGACCGAGGAGGCGTCGGCGCCGTCGCTGGCGATGATCCGGTCGTCCACCTGGCCGGCCTTGAGGCCCTGGGTGACCACGATCCTGTCCGGGTACGCCTTGCGCACCGGGTCGGTGGACCGGTCCCAGTTGGTGTTGCGGACCAGGACCAGCTGCTTGCCGCGGTCGTAGGTCTCGATCTTGTACGGCCCGGAGGAGAACGGCCGCAGGTCGTACTGGGGGCCCTTGTCCTGGGACTGCGGCACAGGGGCGAAGGTCGGCAGGGTCGCGGTGTACGAGAACTCGGCGACCGGGCGCCTGAGGTGGAAGACCACGGTCCGGTCGTCCGGGGTCTCGATGCTCGCCAGGTGCTCGCCGCTCAGCGGGCCCTTGTAGTTGTCGTCGTCGGCCAGGTACTGCTGGGCGTAGTCGGGGCCGCCGGTGAGGTCGGGGGCGAAGGAGCGCTCGACGTTGTACTTGATGTCGGCGGACTTGATCGGCGTGCCGTCCTCGTACTTGACGCCCTCCTTGAGGGTGAAGGTCCAGGTCTTGCCGCCGTCCGAGGGCCGGCCGAGGTCGGTGGCGAGGTCCGGGACGATCTCGCTGCCCGCGGCGCCCGGCTCGGCCTTGAAGGTGACCAGGGTGCGGTAGAGCAGCCGGATGCCGAAGTCCATGTTCGGCATGGTCCAGTTGCGGGCCGGGTCGAGGTGGGCGAAGTCCTGGTTGGACAGCACCGTCAGGGTGCCGCCCTTCACCGGGGTGCCGCCGACGATCGTCCCGGACTCGGCGCCGGGGGCCCGGGTGCTTCCGGCCGCGGCCTCGGCGCCGCCGCTGTCGCTCTTGTCGTTCTTGCAGGCCCCGAGGCCGAGGGTGAGGGCCGCCGCGAGGGCGGTGGCGAGGATGGCATGGGTGCGCCTGGTCATGTGGCAACTCCGCTGTGGGGGGCCTGCGTTGGCCGGCCCTGGGCCTGGTTCGGTCGCGCGGCTCGGCTCTGGCCGCACCGCCGTGTGACCCGTAACATAGTAATGTGAAATTGCACTGCACAAGAGGTGGCGACCGCCGTTACCCAGCTGTGTCCGTGCGCCCCAGCTGCCCACCCCCGCCTAGGAGTTCACCGGTGACCCTCCCGCAGCCCGGACTCACCACCGGAAGCCATGACCTCCCGGTCTCCCCCGCCCTGGACGCCTTCATGGCCGCCCACTGGGCCGCCACCCCGCTCCCCGCCGACCGACGCGTCCCCGGGTACGACCGCTTCCCCGGCCGCCGCGCCCGACTCTCCGCCGCCTTCCCCGGCGAACGCCTCATCGTCCCGGCCGGGCGGCTCAAGGTCCGCTGCAACGACCTCGACCACCGCTTCCGCCCGCACAGCGCGTACGTCTGGCTCACCGGGCTCACCGGCGAGGACCAGGCCGACCACGTCCTCGTCCTCGAACCGGCCGGCGCCGCCGGGCACGAACCGGTGCTCTACGTCCGGCCCCGCTCCCCGCGCGACGGCGGCGAGTTCTACCGCGACCGCCGCTACGGCGAGTTCTGGGTCGGCCGCCGCCCCGACCTCGCCGAGGCCGCCCAGCTCACCGGCCTGCGCACCGAACACCTCGACGACCTGGGCAAGTTGCTCACCGGCCCGCAGCCGCCCACCCGGGTACTGGTCGGCACCGACCCCTTCGTCGACTCTGCGCTCGACCTGGACGGCGACTCGCTGCGGAACGGCGAACTCGCCGCCGTGCTCTCCGAGTTGCGGCTGATCAAGGACACCTGGGAGGTCCAGCAGCTGCAACTCGCCGTCGACCACACCGTCAGCGGCTTCGAGGACGTCGTCCGCGCGCTGCCCACCGCCCTGCGCCACCACCGCGGCGAACGCTGGATCGAGGGCGTCTTCGACCTGCGCGCCCGCGCCGAGGGCAACGGCCCCAGCTACACCACCATCGCCGCCTCCGGCGCCCACGCCTGCGTCCTGCACTGGATCCGCAACGACGGCGCCCTCGACCCGGACGCCCTGCTCCTGCTCGACGCCGGCGTCGAGACCGACACCCTCTACGCCGCCGACATCACCCGGACCCTCCCCCTCGGCGGCACCTTCACCCCCGTCCAACGCCAGGCCTACGAACTCGTCCTCGCCGCCCAGAGCGCCGGCATCGCCGCCCTGCGCCCCGGCGCCCGCTTCCGCGACTTCCACCGGGCCGCCATGCGCGTCATCGCCGAAGGCCTCGCCGACTGGGGCGTCCTGCGCGTCCCCGCCGAACAGGCCCTCGCCGAGGACAACGGCCTGTACCGCCGCTACACCCTCTGCGGCAGCGGCCACATGCTCGGCCTCGACTACCACGACTGCGCCAAGGCCCGCGCCGGCCGCTACGTCGACGGCACCCTGGAAGCGGGCATGGTCCTCACCGTCGAACCCGGCCTCTACCTCCAGCCCGACGACGAGACCCTCCCCCTGGAGCTGCGCGGCCTCGGCATCCGGATCGAGGACGACCTCGTCATCACCGAGGACGGCGCCCACCTGATGTCCAGCGCCCTCCCCCGCACGGTCAGCGACATCGAGTCCTGGATGGCGGACCTGCTCAGCTGAGGACGGTCGAGTGGACGATCAAGCCACCTTGATCGTCCGCTCCCCCTGGCGCACGGCCACCTCAACCTCCCCGCCGATCGCGGCAGCGTAGGCCCGGAGGTTGTCCAGGCTGTCCACCTGCCCGTGCTCGATCTGGGACACCCTGGCCTGACTGACCCCCATAAGCCCGGCAACCTCCTTCTGCGTCAGCCCGGCCGCCTTCCGCAGTTCGGCGAGCTCGTGCCCGCGAATCCGCGCCAGCGTGTCCTGTCGCATCCGCGCCCGCTCGGCCTCCGCCTCCGGCGAGGCCAACCACGGGTTGATCTGCTGCGCTTCGGCCCACACCTCGGTCCAACTACGGCCCTTCATGCGCGTGCTCCCTTGTCCTTCCCGCTGACGTACTGCTCATAGCGCGCCTCCGCCAGCGGGATATTGATGTCGTACCACCTGGACCAGTCCCCGTTCTTGTCACCGGCGACCAGGAAGATGGCTTCTCGCTCGGCATCGAAGACGAACAACATCCGAATCTCCGAGCGCCCCGCCGAGCCCGGCCGAAGTTCCTTCAAGTTGTGCAGCTTGCTCCCGTGAATCCGGTCCACAACCGGGCGCCCGAGCAGCGGCCCCCTCCTCTCCAGCAACATGATCGCGTGCGCGATCTGGTCGGCGGTCTGTGGATCTTTGACACAAATATCCAGGAACCAATCGTTCACCGGACCAAGAAGCGTGATCTCCCACATGAGACCAACTTAAGTTACCTCTTATACCTTACTGCGCGCTTTCCCGCTCGATCCACCCCTGCGAGCGACAACACGCCCCGCGCGGCGCGCGCCGGGCGCACTACCCCCGCGCGCTCCGCCACAGCTCCGCCACGATCTCCTCCGCTGGGCCCGTGCGGGCCAGCCGGTGGGCGGTGCCCGCCCAGAGGTGCATGGCGGTGGTGTCGGCACGGCGGGCGGCGGCGGCCCGCAGGGGCGCCGTGAGGTGGTGGACCTCGGGGTAGGCGGGCGGGGCGTACGGGCCGTGGCGGTCGATGAAGGCGTTGCGCAGGCCGCGGGCCGGGCGGCCGGTGAAGGCGCGGGTGACGACGGTCTCCGGCAGTTCGGTGAGCGCGGCCCGGTGGGCGGCCGAGGCGCCGGACTCGTCGGAGCGCAGCAGCGCCGTCCCCAGCTGCACCGCGACCGCCCCGGCCCGCAGCGCCGCCGCGACCGCCGCACCGTCGCCGAGTCCGCCCGCGGCGACCAGCGGCAGCGACGTCACCGCCCGTACGGCGGCCAGCAGTTCCAGCAGCGGCAGCTCCCCCGGCGGGTCCGCCGCCCGGTGGGTGCCGCGATGTCCGCCGGCCTCCGGGCCCTGCACGCACAGCGCGTCCATCCCGACCGACTGCGCCGCCCGCGCCTCGTCCGGCGTGGTGACGGTACCGACCTGCGTCGTCCCCGCCGCCCGCAGCGCCGCCGCCTCCTCGGCCGTCGGCAGCCCGAAGGTGTACGAGACCACCGGCACCGGGTCAGCGAGCAGCACGGCGAGCTTGGCCTCCCAGTCGTCCCGGTCCGGCCCGATCTCCTCCGGCAGTGCCACGCCCCACCGCTCGGCCTCCGGTCGCAGCCGCTCCCGGTAGGCCGCGACGGCCTCCGGATCCCCGGGCGGCCCCGGCACGAAGAGGTTCACCCCGTACGGCCGGTCGGTCGACTTCCGCAGGGCGGCGATCTGCTCGGCCATGCCCTCCGCGCTCCTGTAGCCCGCGGCCAGGAACCCCAGGCCGCCGGCCCGGTTCACCGCCGCCGCCAGCTCGGGCGTCGAGGGCCCGCCCGCCATCGGGGCGCCGATCACCGGTACGGCGAGTTCGTCGAGACGCACGGCCATCGGGGACTCCTCCCACTCCTACGGGTGTCCCACTCACCCTACGCTCGGCGGATCAGCCGCGGATCAGCCCCCGCCCGCGCGCCTCCCGCACCGCCGCCGTGCGCGACTCCACCCCCAACTTGGTGTAGATGTGCACCAGATGGGACTTCACCGTGGCCTGGCTCAGGTGCAGCCGCTGGCTGACCTGCTGGTTGGTCAACCCGTCCGCGACCAGCCCCAGCACCTCGGTCTCCCGCGCGCTGAGCGCCGCCGCGGGCGTCCGCATCCGCTCCAGCAGCCGGTCCGCGACGCTCGGCGCCAGCGCGCTGCGCCCCGCCGCGGCGGCCCGCACCGCCTGGGCCAGCTCCTCGGGCGGGGCGTCCTTGAGCAGGTAGCCGGTCGCGCCGGCCTCCAGCGCCGGCAGGGTGTCCGCGTCGCTGTCGTAGGTGGTGACCACCAGCACCCGCGGCGCGCCCGCCCTGGCGGTGATCGCCGCGGTGGCCTGGGCCCCGTTCATCGCCGAAGCGGGTCCGAACTGCAGGTCCATCAGGACCACGTCCACCTCCGGTCCGGCGGCCAGCTCGACGGCCCGCTCGGCGGTCGCCGCCTCCGCCACGATGGCGAAGTCCGGCTCGCTCTCCAGCACCGCCCGCAGCCCGGCCCGCACCACCGGGTGGTCGTCGGCGATCAGCAGCCGGATCACGGCCCGACCTCCGGGGTGACGGGCAGCTGCACCGCCAGCGCGGTGCCCTCGCCGGGCGCCGACTCCACCGTGAAGCTGCCGCCGAGCGCCCGCGCCCGGGCCCGCATCGAGGGCAGCCCGAAGCCGCCGTCCCCGCCGGTGCGGCCGGCCACCGCCGCCGGGTCGAACCCCGCCCCGTCGTCGAACACGTCCAACGCCACCTCACCCTCCATGTAGCTGAGTGTCACCTCGGCCCGCGTGGCCTTCGCGTGCCGCACCGTGTTGCCGAGCGCCGACTGCGCGATCCGCAGCAGCGCCACCTCCTGCGCGGCCGGCAGCCGGACCGGGTCCCCGGAGACGTGCAGGTGGACGGGCAGCGCGCCGTGCGCCGTGGTGGTCGCGCACAGCCGCTCCAGCGCGACCGGCAGCGGATCGCCGTCCAGCGCGGGCGGGGTCAGCGCCCGGACGAACCGCCGCGCCTCGTCCAGGTTGTCCTGGGCGGCCTGCCGCGCCTGCTCCACGTACCCGGCCGCGGCCTCGGTGCGCTCGGGCAGCGCCCGCTGGGCGGCCCGCAGCAGCAGCTGGATGGAGCTGAGGCTCTGCGCGAGGGTGTCGTGGATCTCCCGGGCGAGGCGCTCGCGCTCGGCGAGCACCCCGGCCGCGTGGTGGGCGGCGGCGGCGTCGGCGCGGGCCGCGGTCAGCTCGTCGATCAAGCGGCGCCGCTCCTCGCTCTCCCGGTACAGCGCCTGGTAGCCGAGGACGGTGGCGGTGGCGACGGCCGCCCCGAGGGCGGGCCCGATCGAGGCGGCGAGGCCGAAGCTGTGCTGGTGCCAGGACCACGCGGCGATCGAGGCCGCGGCCGTCAGCCCGACCGCGGTCAGGCCGCTGCGCCGGCCGAGCAGGTGCAGTTCCAGGAAGTACAGCGGGAAGGCCAGCCACACCCCGTCCTGGGTGGCGACCAGCAGGCCCGCCCAGGTGACGCCGAGCAGAGCCAGCCAGAGCGCCGCGCCCCGGCGCGAGCCGCGGACGGCGGCCAGCCGGGGGCCGACGGCGTACACGGCGGCCATCGCCGAGGCGGCGGCTGCGACGGCGGCCGGATCGGCGCTGCGGTCGACGAGGGCGGAGCGGGCGACGGCGAGCGCCAGCAGGCCCGCCACGAGCAGGTGCAGGCAGATTTGGAGGACGCGGGCGACGGGGGTGGTTCTGGATCGTTCGGTCGCCATCCCTCCAGCCTAAGTTCCGCGCCCGGGGTCGGCATCAATCAAAAGGTTGAGCTCCGCCTCGGCCCTTCGATGCCCAGGATGCAACCCCCGGCGCGATGCCTGCCGGGCCCCCTTTCCCGGACCGTGTGACCATCACCCGTCTCATCCGCAGGAAGGCCCACCGTGTTCGTCGCCTGGAGGGACCTGAGGTTCGCCAAGGGGCGGTTCGCCCTGATGGGAACCGTCATCGTGCTGATCACCGTGCTGGTCGGCCTGCTGTCCGGGCTCACCGCCGGGCTCGGCCGGCAGAACATCTCCGCGATCACCGGCCTGCCCGCCGACCACCTGGTGTTCGCCGAGCCCGCCGACGGGCAGCCACTCTCCTTCACCGACTCCCAGCTCACCCCCGGCCAGTGGCAGGCCTGGGCGCACGAGCCCGGCGTGACCTCCGCCCAGCCGCTCGGCATCACCACCACCAAGGCCGCCGCGGGCACCCGCACCGCCGCGCTCTCCGCCTTCGGCGTCCCGGACGGTTCCGACCTCGCCCCGCAGGGCGCCCGGATCACCACCAGCCGGGCCGTGCTCTCCACCAGCGCCGCCGAGAAGCTCGGAAACCTCACCGCCGGCGCCGACTTCACCATGGCCGGGCACCACCTCACCGTCGCCGCCGTCGAGGGCGACGCCGCGTACAGCCACACCCCGGTGATCTGGACCAGCCTCACCGACTGGCAGCAGTTCGCCCCCGGCGGCACCGGCCACGCCACCGTCATCGCCCTGCGCACCACCGCGGGCGCCGACCTCGCCGCCGCCGACAGCCGCCTCGGCACCGAGACCCGGACCAGGGACGACGCCCTCGCCGCGATCGGCTCCTACACCTCCGAGAACGGCTCCCTCCAGCTGATGCGCGGCTTCCTGTTCGCCATCTCGGCCCTGGTGATCGGCGCCTTCTTCACCGTCTGGACGATCCAACGCAGCGGCGACATCGCGGTGTTGAAGGCCCTCGGCGCCTCCACCCGCTACCTGCTGCGCGACGCCCTCGGCCAGGCCGTCCTGCTGCTGCTCCTCGGCACGGCCGTCGGCACCGCGATCGCCCTCGGCGCCGGCTCACTGATCGGCTCCGCCGTCCCCTTCGTCCTGGACGCCCCGACCCTGCTGCTGCCCGCCGCGGTCATGATCGCCCTCGGCGCGGTCGGCGCGGCCCTGTCCATCCGCCGGATCACCTCCGTCGACCCGCTGACCGCCCTGGGGAGCGCCCGATGAGCCTGACCCTCGACCGCATCACGTTGACCTACCCGGACGGCGACGACCGGCTGACCGCCCTGGACGAGGTCTCCCTGACCGTCCCCAAGGGCTCGCTCACGGCCGTCGTCGGTCCGTCCGGCTCCGGCAAGTCCAGCCTGCTGGCGGTCGCCGCGACCCTGATCGGCCCGGACTCCGGGCGGGTGGTGGTGGACGGCACCGACACGGCGGGCCTCGGTCGCGCCGAGCTCACCGCCCTGCGCCGCACCAAGATCGGCATCGTCTTCCAGCAGGCCAACCTGCTGCCCTCGCTCACCGCCGTCGAACAGCTCCAGGTGATGGCCCACCTCGACGGCCGCTCGCCGCGCAGTGCCCTCCCCCGTGCCCTGGAACTCCTCGACGCCGTCGGCCTGCGCGACCAGGCCCACCGCCGCCCGCACCAGCTCTCCGGCGGACAGCGCCAGCGGGTCAACATCGCCCGGGCCCTGATGAACGACCCCACGGTCCTGCTGGTGGACGAGCCGACCAGCGCCCTCGACCACGAACGCGGGGCGGCGGTACTGGAGTTGATCACCGAGCTCACCCACCAGCGGGCCACCGCGACCGTCCTGGTCACCCACGACCGCACCCACCTGACGGCGGTGGACCAGATCGCCGAGGTCCACGACGGCCGGCTGGCCCTCCCCGCGGCGTTCTGAACTACTTCTTGGCAGCGAGCACGTCGTCCACCGAAAGCGTCACCGTTGCCCCGATCGATTGGGGCAACGTGAACGACTGCCCGAACGAGTGGTTTAACCCCTACCGGGCCCGCAGTCGCAGTGCCGGCCGCTCCGCCTCCGCCGCCTCGTCCTGGCCTGCCCACAGCGAGCGCACGTGGCTGAGGTGCCGGGTCATGCAGGCCTCGGCCGCCTCCGCGTCGCCGCTGAGCATCAGGTCCAGCAGCTCCACGTGCTCCTCCGCCGAGGAGACCAGCTGCCCCTGCTCGTCCAGGCGCGTCAGCCCGTACAGCCGGGAGCGCTTGCGCAGGTCCCCGACCACGTCCACCAGGCGCGCGTTGCCCGCCAGCCCCAGCAGGTCGAGGTGGAACTGCCGGTCCGCCTCCAGGTAGCCGATCAGGTCGTGCTTGCGGGCGGCCGCGACGATCGCCTCGGCCTGGGGGCGCAGCCGCTCCAGCTGCTCCTTGGTCGCGGTGCGGGTGACCCGGCCGACGGTCGGGACCTCGATCAGGGCGCGGATCTCGGTGTAGTCGTCGAGGTCGCGCTCGGTCAGCTCGGTGACCCGGAAGCCCTTGTTGCGAACGGCCTCCACCAGCCCTTCCCGGGCGAGATCGAGCATGGCCTCGCGCACCGGGGTCGCGGAGACGCCGAAGTCGGCGGCGAGCGCGGGGGCGGAGTAGACCACGCCGGGGCGCAGTTCGCCGGAGATGAGGGCCGCCCGGAGGGCGTGGGCGACCTGGTCGCGGAGCCGCTCCTGCACGGAGATCAGGGTGCGGGATTTGAGCTCGGCCATGGTGTTCCTCCGGGTGGGTGCAGAACACCAGCGTACAATGTCACGTTACGTTGAGCGTGCAACAGTCCGGGAAACGAACATTCCGTCAAACACGTCACGCCCGTCGACCCCGCCAGAGGCCATGGTGACAGCGGCCGCCGGCCGTGACAACGGCCGGCGGCCCCCCATCTGCCACCGCGCGCGACGACTACGCCCCGCGGAACTGCCCCACCAGCGCCGTCAGGCGTAGCCGGCGTCCAGGTACGTCCCGGCCATGGCCTGCCCCATCGGGCCGAGTCCGATCACCGTCACGGACCGCTTCGCCTGCTGCTCGGTGGACACAGGGATTCCCCTCCTCTGGAACGAACGCTCTATCCGGCGCCGACGGCGACGCTGGCACAACTCTGGAACGAACGCTCTACTCAGAACCTCGGCTAGGATTCGGCCCGTGAAGACCGCCGAGAAAACCGCTGAGAAGACCGCCGAGAAGACCAGCAGCGTCGGCACCCGCGAGCGGATCGTCCGGGCCACCTCCCGGCTGCTGCAGCGGCAGGGCTACGAGGGCACCGGGATCAAGCAGATCTCCCGCGAGGCCCAGGCCACCCTCGGCTCCGTCTACCACTTCTTCCCGGGCGGGAAGCAGGAGTTGGCGGCCGAGGCGATCCGGCACGGGGACCAGGAGTTCGCCGTCATCCTGCGCGCCGGCCTCGGCTCCGCCGAGGACCTGACCGAGGCGGTCACCACCTGCACCACCCTGCTCGCCACCGAACTGCGCACCTCCGACTGGCAGGACGGCTGCCCGATCACCACCACCGCTCTGGAGACCGTCGGCCGCGCCCCGGTGATCGAGCAGGCCGTGACCGAGGCCTTCGCCAACTGGCGGGCCATCGTGGAGGAACGGCTGCGCGCCGCCGGCATCGGCCCGGAGGACGCCCGCGAACTGGCCGGCACCGTCATCAACACCCTGGAGGGCGCCGAACTCGCCGCCCAGGTCGCCCGCAGCGAGGAGCCGCTGCACATCGCCGGCCGCCACCTCGCCCGGCTGCTCGCCACCTACCGGCCCTGAGAGCACAGAAGGAGCCGGCCCGGTGGGGGATCCCTTCCCACCGGGCCGGCTCCGGCTCCGCGACCCTGCCGCTGCCCAAGGCAGTTGACCCACGCGCTACGGCGACCGGTGCCACCCGGCCCGGTACACCTCGGCCGCCACGGCCAGGTCCTCCCAGGCCATCCCGACGCTCTTGAAGAACCGCGGCCGCCCCTCCGGCACCAGCGCGTCGCCACGCACCAGCTCGGCCAGGTTCCACAACTGCCGTCCGCCGACGCCCGCCATCAGCAGGTCCCCGGCCTCGCGGGCCGCGACCGTCCGCGCCTCGACGTACAGCTCGGCCCGGCCGACCAGCACCTCGTCCACCTCCCGCGCCTCCGGCTCGTGCGAACCGACCGCCGCGACGGCGGCGTGGGCGGGCACCAGCGCGCCGTCGAACAGCGGGGTGCGCGCGGTCGTGCAGCACACCAGGATGTCCGCCCGCCCGACCGCCTCCGGCCCGCCTACGTCGGCCGCGAGCCCGAGACCCCGCCCGTACTCCACCACCGCGGAAGCCCGCCCGGGATCGCGCGCCACCACGGTCAGCCGGGTCAGCGGCCGCACCGCGAGCAGCGCGTCCAGGTGCCCGTACGCCTGCGGCCCGGAGCCGAACACCACCAGGTGCTCGGCCTCCGGCGCCGCAAGCCGCGCCAGCGCCGCCGCCGTCACGGCGGGCGTGCGCAGGGCCGTGAGGGCCGCGCCGTCCAGCACGGCCAGCGGCTGGAGCGTCGGCCCGTCCAGCAGCAGGTAGCTGCCGGTGATCCGGGGCAGCCCGCGCGCCGGGTTGTCCGGTGCGACCCCGGCGATCTTGACGCCCGCGTACGGCCCGGCGGCGGCCGGCATCAGCAGCAGCTCCCCGGCCGGCACCGGTACGGCCGACCGGGCGGGCGCCGCCTCCGGGTCCAGCCCGTCCAGCAGCACCCGCTCGATCGCCCGCACCGCCCCGGCGGGCTCGACCCCGCCGGTGCCCGGCACGGTGTACTGGAGCGGCTCAGCCCCCGTACCGGGCAGCACAACAGCGCCGAGCGGTCCGGCACCCGGCAGCCCGGCACCCGGCAACGCCGCGCCCGACGGCCCGGCACCGGGCCTCCCCGCACCGGCCGGCCCGGCAGCAGGAGCTCCGGCGCCGGGCAGCGCAGCGCCACTCACAGCAGGAACCCCGTCCCGAGCGAGTCCCCCGGCTCCAGCACGAACCGGTGGTCCCCGGTGCGGAACGCCACCCCGCCGACCTCGGTGACGATCCCGTCCCCCAGCGGGTCGCCGCCGGCCACCGCCCGACCGGTGAACACCGTGCCGGTGATCGACTCGTGCAGCAGCTCCTCCCCGGGCGCGAGCCGCCCCTCGGCGACCAGCACCGCGAGGCGGGCGGAGGTCCCGGATCCGCAGGGCGAGCGGTCGATCTGCCCGTCCGCGAAGACGGTGACGTTCCGCTGGACCAGGGCCCGCCCCTCCGAGGGGAGTTCGTCGTACAGCACGACGCCGTACACCCCCGACAGCCGCGGGTCCGCCGGGTGTGAGACCTCCTCGGCGCCGGCCAGCAGCTCCCTGATCTCCCGCCCCACAGCGGTGAGTTCGGGGAGCTGCTCGGCCGACACCGCCAGGCCCAGCGAAGCCGCCGGCACCGAGACGTAGCACGCCCCGGCGTGTGCCACGGCGACCTCCACCACCCCGCGCGAGGTGGCCAGCGGCAGCTTCAGGGCGCTGACCCGGCTGGGCACGTTGCGGAAGGTGACCCCGGTGGTGCGCCCGCCCGCCCGGTGGACCAGCGCGGTGACCCGACCCGAGGGCACGTCGATCCGCACCCGGGCCACGCCGTCCTCAGGGGCCGGGACCAGCCCGGAGTCGACGGCCCAGGCACCGAGCGCGATGGTGCCGTGCCCGCAGGCGGTCGAGTAGCCGTCCTTGTGCCAGAACAGCACGCCCAGGTGCGCCTCCTCGTCGTCCGGAGGCACCAGGAACCCGCCGTACATCCCGGCGTGCCCGCGCGGCTCCCGGACGAGCAGCCGGCGGATCTCGTCCAGGGCGCTCGGCCGGGGCGCGGTCGCACTGCCGCCCGCGCCGATCGCGATGGCCCGCCGCTCGGCGACGCTGTCACCGGGGATCGGGGGCGCCCCGTCCAGCACGATCCGGAACGGCTCCCCGGCCGTGTGGTAGTCGACGGTGCGGACGTGGAGCATCACAGGCCCCCGCCCGGCAGGACGCTGACCGTCCGGCTGGCCGTGTAGAACTCCAGTGCCGCCCGGCCCTGTTCGCGCTCGCCGTGGCTCGCGCCCTTGGTGCCGCCGAACGGCAGGTGGAAATCGACGCCGCTGGACGGGGCGTTGACCCGGATCATGCCCGCGTCCAGCCGGTCGGCGGCGGCCAGTGCCGCGTCCAGGCTGCGGGTGTGCACCGAGGTGGCGAGGCTGTGCGGGGTGTCGTTGGCGAGCGCGATGGCCTCGTCCAGGTCGGCCGCGGCGTGCAGCACCGCCACCGGGCCGAAGAACTCCTCACGCGCCAGCGGGTGTTGGGCGGGCACCTCGGCGAGCAGGGTCGGCTCGACGTACCAGCCGGCCCGCTCGGGCACCCCGCCGCCGACCAGGACGCTCGCCCCGGCCTCGACGGCCGAGGAGACCGCCCCGACCATCCGCTCCCGCGCGGCGGCGTTGACCACCGGCCCGCACACCGAATCGTCCACCGCCGCAAGGGCCTTGACCAGCGCCTCCCGCAACGGCTGGTACGCCGCACCCACCGCGATCACCCGGCTGGTGGCGGTGCACTTCTGCCCGGCGTACCCGGCGATCGCGGCCGCGACGTGCCCGGCCGCCAGCTCCACGTCCGCGTCCGGCAGCACCAACGCCGCGTTCAGCCCGCCGAGTTCGGCCTGCACCGGCACCCCGCGCCCGGTGGCGGCCCGCACCACGGCCCGGCCGACCCCGGTCGAGCCGGTGAAGGACACCACGTCCGCCGCGTCGACCAGCGCCGCCCCCTCCTCGGCCCCGCCGGGCACCACCGTGAACACGTCCTCGGGCAGCGAGGCCCGCGAGACCAGCTCGGCCAGCCGAAGCGCGCACGCCGTCGCCTCCGGCGCGGGCTTGAGCACCGCCGTGTTCCCGACCGCCAGTGCCGGAGCGGCCTTCCAACTCGGGATCGCCAGCGGGAAGTTCCACGGCGCGATCAGCCCGGCCACCCCGTACGGCCGGCGCCGGGTGAGCAGCAGCCCCGGCCCGGCGGCGGTCTCGTGCACCGCCCCGGAAGGGTCGTACGGCGCCTGGGCGTAGTAGCGCCAGATCGCCGCCGTCCGGGCGACCTCCCCCCGCGCCTCGACGAGCGGCTTGCCGACCTCGCGCACGATCAGCGCGGCCAGCTCCTCCGCGTGCGCCTCGACCGCCTCGGCGATCCGGCCGAGCGCCGCCGAGCGGGCGCCCGCACCGGCCGCGAGCCAGTCGCCCTGCGCGGCCCGGGCCCGCCCGACGGCGGCCCGCACGGCCTCGGCGCCGGGCGCCTCGACGGCGACCACCAGGTCGGCCGGGTCGGCGGGGTTGTACGAGGTGATGCTCACAACTACCAGCCCTTCGGAGCGAGTTCACAAAAACAGCGTCAGAGCAGGAAGCCCGCCGGGAACGGGTCGTCCGGGTCGAGGAAGTACTGGGCGGTGCCGGTGACCCAGGCCCGCCCGGTGACGGTGGGCACCACGGCGGGGTGCCCGGCCACCTCGGTCTCCTCGACCAGCCGCCCGGTGAAGGTCGTCCCGATGAAGGAGTCGTTGCGGAAGTCCCGCCCGAGCGGCAGTTCGCCGCGCGCGTGCAGCTGCGCCATCCGCGCCGAGGTGCCGGTGCCGCAGGGCGAGCGGTCGAACCAGCCGGGATGGATGGCCATCGCGTGCCGGGAGTGTTCGGCGGTGGAGCCGGGGGCGAGCAGCTGGACGTGGTGGCAGCCGTGGATGGACGGGTCCTCCGGGTGCACCGGCCGGTCGGGGCCCGCGTTGACGGCGGCCATCAGGGCGAGCCCGGCGGCCAGGATCTCCTGCTTGCGCTCGCGCTCGAACGGCAGCCCGAGCTCGGCGAGGGGCAGAATGGCGTAGAAGTTTCCGCCGTACGCGAGGTCGTAGCCGACCGTGCCGTAGCCGGGCACCTCGATCTTGCGGTCCAGCGCGACCGCGTAGGAGGCCACGTTGCGGATGGTCACCGCCTTGGCGGCGCCGCCCTCGACCCGCACCTCGGCGACGACCAGCCCGGCGGGGGTGTCCAGCCGCACCGTCGTCACCGGCTCGACCACCGGCACCATCCCGGTCTCGACCAGGACGGTGGCGACGCCGATGGTGCCGTGCCCGCACATCGGCAGCAGCCCGGACACCTCGATGTAGAGCACCCCGAAGTCGGCGTCCGGCCGGGTGGGCGGCTGCAGAACGGCACCGCTCATCGCGGCGTGCCCGCGCGGCTCGTACATCAGCAGGGTGCGGAAGTGGTCCAGGTGCTGCTGGAAGTGCACCCGGCGCTCGGCCATGGTCGCGCCGGGGATGACGCCGAAGCCCCCGGTGATGACCCGGGTCGGCATGCCCTCGGTGTGCGAGTCCACGGCGTGGAACACGTGACGGCTGCGCATTCCTCACAACTCCTCAATTGAAGCAGTCGAAGCAGTCGAAAGCGGTCGAAGCGGTCGAAGCGGCCGGTCGGGGCCGGCTGCCCGCACAGCCGGCCGGCTCCGAACGGCTACGCCAGGCCCTCGGCCAGCGCCTTCTCGGTGGCCGCGCGCACCGCCGCCTCGATCTCCGGCTCCAACGGCAGCCGGGGCGCCCGGACCGGCCCGCCGGGGCGTCCGGCGATGTCCATGGAGAGCTTGATGGCCTGGACGAACTCGGTCTTGGAGTCCCAGCGCAGCAGCGGGTGCAGCGACTTGTACAGCGGCAGGGCGGTCTCCAGGTCGAGCCCGACGGCCGCGTCGTAGAGCGCCACGCAGGCCTCCGGCAGCGCGTTCGGGTACCCGGCGATCCAGCCGACCGCACCGGCCAGCGCGAGCTCCAGCAGCACGTCGTCCGCGCCGATCAACAGGTCCAACCCGGGCGCCAGCTCGGCGAGTTCGTACGCCCTGCGGACGTCCCCGCTGAACTCCTTGACGGCCACGACCGAGCCCTCGCCGTGCAGCTGGGCGAGCAGCGCGGGCACCAGGTCGACCTTGGTGTCGATGGGGTTGTTGTAGGCGACGACCGGCAGCCCCGCCCGGGCGACCTCCGCGTAGTGCGCCCGCACCGAGGCGTGGTCGGCCCGGTAGGCGTTGGGCGGCAGCAGCAGCACGGACCCCGCTCCCGCCTCGGCGGCCTGCTCGGCCCAGCGGCGGGACTCGGTGCTGCCGTACGCGGCGACGCCGGGCATGACCCGGGAACCGTCGCCGGCCGCCTCGATCGCCACCTCGACGACCCGGGCGCGCTCCTCGGCGGTGAGCGTCTGATACTCGCCCAGCGAGCCGTTGGGGACGACGCCGTCGCAGCCGGACTCGATCAGCCAGCGGACGTGCTCGGCGTAGGCGTCGTAGTCGACTGAGAGGTCCGGGCGCAGCGGGATCGTGGTGGCGACCATGATGCCGCGCCAGGGACGGGTGGTGTCGTGCGGGGTGATGGACACGTTGAGCTCCTTGGTGAGGTGTGACATTTTATAAGCGGGAACAGGCCGGAGACAAGAGCCCCCGCCCCGCGCGTTCCGACGGCCCGGAACCGGCCCGGGCCCCGAAGGCCCGGGCCGGAGTCCGAGTCCGAGTTCGAGTCCGGGCCCGAGTCCGGGCCCGAGTCCGGTCCGGACTACTCCGACGCGCCCGCCGCCAGTTGCGACAGCGGCACCGGACAGGCCAGCGGCCGCCGGTCCGGCCCCGCCCCCGTGGCACCGGACAGACAGGCCACCGCCGGACCGCACATCCGCCCCTGGCACCAGCCCATCCCGGCGCGGGTGAGCAGCTTGACCGTCCGGGGATCACCCGCGCCGAGCTCCTCCACCGCCTCCCGGATCCGCGCGACCGGCACCTCCTCGCACCGGCACACGTCGGTGTCCGGCCTCAGCCACCCCGTCCAGCCGGGCCCCGGCCGGTGCGCAGCCGCCATGAGCCCGGCGAAGGCCCGCAGCCGCGCCCGGCGGCGCAGCAGCGCGCGCCCCGGCCGGGCGTCGGCGATCGCGTGCGCGGCCAGCTCCCCCTCGGCCAGCGCGAGGTCCGCGCCGCCCACGCCGTTGGTCTCCCCCGCGGACCACAGGCCGGGGACGGTGGTGCGCAGCCGGGCGTCGACCCGCAGGGCGACCGCGCCGTCCGGCCCGGTCCGGGTGTCCGCGCCGAGTTCGGTGGCCAGGTCGATCTGCGGCAGCAGCCCGTGGCCGACGGCGAGCGCGTCGCAGTCGATCCGCCGTTCGGTGCCGGGCAGCGGCCGCCAGTCGGCGTCCAGCCGGGCGACGGTGACCGCGGTGACCCGCTCGTCGCCGTGCGCCTCGACGACCGCGCTCCGCGGCCGCAGCCGCACGCCGTGGCGCAGCAGCGCGCTCCCGTGCCCGGCGCCCTCGACCAGCTTGGCGGGGACGGCCGCCAGCACGCCGGGGCGCCGGGCGTACCCGAGGTAGCCGCTCGCCTCGACCACCGCCGGGACCTCCGCGCCGGCGCTCACCAGCGAGGAGGCGGCAGCGAGCAGCAGCGGACCGCTGCCGGCCACCACGATCCGCCGCCCGGGCAGCACCAGCCCGGCCTTGAGCATCGCCTGGGCACCACCCGCGGTGACTACCCCGGGCAGGGTCCAGCCGGGGAACGGCAGCTGCCGCTCGTACGCACCGGTGGCGAGCAGTACCGTCCGGGCCCGGACGGTGGTCCGCTCGGCGGCCTCCGGCCCGAGGGTGACGTGCACCGCGAAGCCGTCCCCGGTCCGCTCCAGCGCCCACACCTGGTGGCCGCCGCGGAACTCCGCCCGCCGGTGGGCCGCGAGCCGCGCGGCGAGGCCGCTGTACGCCGCCCAGCCGTGGTGCAGCCGGTCGGGGCGGGCCGCGCCGAGCCCGGGCGCGGGGTGCCGGTAGTACTGGCCGCCGGTCCGGTCCGCGCCGTCCAGCAGGACGCAGCGCAGCCCGAGGTCGGCGGCGGTGACGGCGGCGGCGAGCCCGGCCGGCCCGGCGCCGACCACCGCGAGGTCGAAGGGCTCAGACGGCGAGGTCGGCACGGCCGTGTCCCTCCTGGGTGGTGACGACGGTGCCCGGCTCGGCGGGCAGCAGGCACAGGCGCTGGTTGGCCCGGCCGTTGACGGTGGCCAGGCAGTCGAAGCAGGCCCCGATCCCGCAGAACGCCCCGCGCGGCCGCCCGCCGATCCGGGTGGTGCGCCAGGCGAGCACGCCGTCGGCCCAGAGCGCGGCGGCGATCGACTGCCCGGGCAGGGCGCGGACGGGACGCCCGTCGAACTCGATCCGGTGGCCGGGCCCGGGTTCGGCCTCGACCAGGGCGGCAGGGGTGCGGCGACGCTTCACCGGCTTCTCCAATCCATCACCGGCTTCTCCAAATCCATCACCGGCCTCTCCGATCCGGAAGGAACGCCCCGGAAGAACACCCCGGAAGACGCCCCGGCAGAACACCCCGGGAGGACCTCCCGGGTACGCGGCACACGGTCACCCATCGGAGCGCCCCTCCCCCGGGAACCGGTCGGCCCGGAACGGCGCGAGGTCCAGCTCCGGCCGCTTCCCGGTCAGTTGCTCGCTGATCAGCAGCCCGGTGGCGGGCGCCAGCCCGATGCCGGCGCCCTCGTGCCCGCAGGCGTGGTACAGCCCGGGCACCCGGGGGTCCTCCCCGACGGCGGGCAGGTGGTCCGGCAGGTACGGGCGGAAGCCCCGGTAGGTGCGCATCACGGCGACCTGCGCCAGCACCGGGAACAGGGCCGCCGCCTCGGCCGCCAGCCGGCCGATCGCCTCGTGGGAGATGGTCCGGTCGAAGCCGACCCGCTCCCGGCTGGCGCCGATCAGCACCGGCCCGCCGGGGGTGCCCTCGATCACGGAGGAGGTCTGCAGCCCGGCCGACCCGCTGGCCACGTCGGCCACGTAGTCGGCCGAGTAGACCTTGTGCCGGACGACCCTGGGCAGCGGTTCGGTGACCAGGACGAAGCCGCGCCGGGGCAGCACCGGCAGGTGCACCCCGGCCAGCGCGGCCAGTTCGGCCCCCCAGGCGCCGGTGGCGTTCACCACGGCGGGCGCGGCCAGTCGGCGGCGGTCGGTGCGGACGCCGCGCACCGCGCCGTCCGGCCCACGCTCGACGGCCGTGACGGTCTCCCCGGTGCTCAGCTCGGCGCCCATCCGACGGGCCTCACGCAGCAGGTGGGCGGCGGCGAGCGCGGGCTGCACCTGGGCGTCCTGGGGGTAGTGGTAGCCGCCCGCCAGCCCGGGGGCGAGATGGGGCTCCAGTTCGTGCAGCCGCTCGGCCGGGACCTCCTCGGCGTTCACTCCGGCCGCGGTCTGACCGGCGGCGAAGTCCCGCAGCGCCTGCTGCCCGGCGGCCGTCGAGGCGACCACCACGCCGCCCTTGGGCTCGTACTCGACGGCCGGGCCGAGCTGTTCGGCGAGCTCGCGCCAGAGCCGGAGGCTGAGCAGGGCGAGGTCGAGCTCGGGCCCGGGCTCCTTGTCGGAGACCAGCAGGTTGCCCTCGCCCGCGCCGGTGGTGCCCCCGGCGACCGGCCCGCGGTCGACGACGGCGACGGCGAGCCCGGCGCGGGCGGCGTAGTAGGCACAGGCGGCGCCGACCACCCCGGCGCCGACCACGACGACGTCCAGGGGAGGTGTCCAGGTCTTCAGCACGCCAGTAATATGTCACATGCCATCGACCCTGCCAAGACCACGCAAACCCGCAAAGCCGCAAAGCCGCAAAACTCCGAAACCGGAAAGCCCGAGAACGGCGAAAGGCCCCGGCCCACCGCGGGAGGCGGCGGGCCGGGGCCTCAGGCCCTACCGGCTCAGGTGATGTCGTCCATCTGCTCATGGCGCGCGGCCGGCACCGGCGTGGGCCCGGCCGTCGGCGCCACCGAGGCGCTCACCGACTCCGCGCCGTCGACGGCCTGGACGCTGAGGTCGACGTGCGAGGCCTCCTCGTCGTCCAGGTCGGCGTCCGGGTTGTTGCGCCGCTTGCGCCGGTCGTTGAGCAGCGCGACCGCCACGGCGAGGAAGTACAGCGCCCAGATCGGCGCCGACAGCAGCAGCATGCTGACCGGGTCGGCGCCCGGGGTGGCGAAGGCCGCGAACACCGTGATGGCCATGACCATCCCGCGCCACCAGCTGAGCAGCCGCTTGCCGGTCACGATGCCGACCAGGTTGAGCATCACCAGCAGCAGCGGGAACTCGAAGGCGAGGCCGAAGACCAGCACCATCCGGGTGGCGATGTCGAAGTAGTCCTCGGGCGGGAGGATCGGCACCGTCTCGCTCGGCGTGAACGAGATCAGCATCTCGACCATGGTCGGCATCACCATGATCGCGCAGGCCACACCCGCCAGGAACAGCGGGGCGCCGCAGACCATGAAGACGATCGCGTACTTCTTCTCGTGCTTGTGCAGCCCGGGCGCCACGAACGCCCACACCTGGTAGAGCCAGACCGGGACGGCCGCCACCACGCCCGTGGTCAGCGCGACCTTCAGCATCCAGTTGAAACCGGCGGTCAGGCCGATGTTGGACACCTGGGCGCAGCGCCCGTGGTAGTTGCCCGAGGTGGCCTTGTCGCACTGGGGCAGCGGCTGGAGCAGGAAGTGCTCGATCTGCTTGTGGTAGACCGCCGCGACCACCGCGAACAGCACGATCGCCAGGACCGACTTGACCACGCGGTTGCGCAGTTCCCGCAGGTGGTCGGCTAGGGCCATCCGCCCCTCAGGATCCTTGGGCGCCTTCTGCGGCGCCTTGGAGAGCTTGCTCAACCCCGGTCCTCAACTCGTGCGTCGAGGCCCGCCGGTCGACGGGCCCCCGTGGTCTGGTGCGTCGCGTACGTCACGCAGGTCACGTAGGTCAGGTACGTCACGTCCGTCACGTGCGCCGCGCTCAGTGCGGCGCGTCGCCGTCGGGCCCGGCCACCGGACGGGCCGTGGCCGACGCTCCCGGGGCCGACTGGACGGTCCTGGCCGACGACCGCGCCGGACCGTCGACCGGCGGCGCCGCCGGCGGCACGCTCCCGCCCTTCTCGCCGTCCGAGCGCATCGCCTTGGCCTCGCTCTTCAGGATCCGCATCGACTGCCCCAGCGAACGCGCCAGCTCGGGCAGCCTCTTGGCACCGAACAGCACGATGGCGAGAACCACGATCACCACGATCCCGGTCATCGAGATGCGCACGTGCGACCACCTTCACTCACCGCGGCCCGGCAGGCCGCCCGCCGCGGATGGTAACCGCTGCGGATGACGCCCCGACGACGGCCGCCCGAACAGGACAGCGGCCCCCGGTTCGCAGTTCAGGAGCCACCTGAGAGCGTAACCCGCCCCTACCTCCGCACAGCAGCCCCCGTACCACCGGGTACCCCTGGTGTGCTAACGGCCACGGGACGCTAGGGGTGCGGAACCGCCGAGGCCAGCTCCCCCGCGGCCTCGGCCAGCGCCCGCGAGGCCGCGTCCACGCCCTTGGCCAGCGCCCGCACGTTCAGCCACAGCCGGATCGCGAGGACCCCGAGGACCAGCAGGCCCGCGGTGGCGAGCAGGACGGCGGCGACGAGCATCCAGGACATGCGCCCACCCTATACGGGGCGCGGGCGCGCTATCCCTCGGCCGGAACGAGCCGCATGGTGCGCACCCCCGCCGCGGTGAGCGCCTCGACGATCTTCTCCCCGGCCGGCTTGCGCACCGCCGCCCCGCAGAGCGGGCAGCCGAAGCTGTAGTGCGCCTGCGCCGCGCTCCGGCCGAGGGTCAGCCGGAACTCCTCGGCCGGGAGCTCGACCTTCTCGCGGCACTGCGAGCAGTACACCTTGAATCTCGTCCCGGGCTCCACCGCTCAGACCTGCCCCTCCCCGTAGGCGGCCAGCGCCTCCCGCGCGGCCGAGCGCGCCTGCTCGGCCAGCTCGGGCGGCGACACGATCCGGCCGTCCCGACCCAGCCGCAGCGCCAGCGGGCGCAGCTGGGAGGGGTCGGCGCTGCGCAGGGTGATCCGCAGTCCGCCGTCGGGCAGTTCTTCCGCCCGGTCGTGGGTGTAGTACTCGGCGACCCAACGACCGCCGGAGGAGACCTCGACCACCACCTCGGGGTCGTCCGCCGCCGGGTTGACCAGCCCGCCGCTGAGGTCGCGCGGCTCGCGCCGGGGCGGGTCGGCCGGGACGTCCAGGACGCGGATCTCGGCGACCCGGTCCAGCCGGAACATCCGGTGGTCCTCCGAGGTGCGGCACCAGGCCTCAAGGTAGGTGTGGCCCTCGGTGAGCAGCCGGATCGGGTCGACCTCGCGCTCGGTCATCCCGCCGCGCCCGTGCGAGTAGTAGCGCAGCCAGACCCGGCGGCCCTCGCTGAGCGCCCGGTCGATGTCGGCGAAGACGTGGCTCTCCGCCTCGAAGGTCACGCCGACCCGGGCGCTGCCCTCGGCGCTCTCCCCGGCCGCGTTCTCGATCTTGGCGACCGCCCGGGTGAGCGCTTCCCGGTCGCCGGCCCGCAGGCCGGGCAGCCCGGCCACCGCGCGGGCGGCCACCAGCAGCGCGGTGGCCTCGTCGGCGGCCAGCCGCAGCGGCTGGGCCACGTCGTCGACGTTGTGCCACCAGATCCGCTCGCCGTCGGTGTCGATGTCCAGCAGGTCGCCGCCGCGGAAACTGGTGCCGCACATCGGCAGCACGTTGAGGTCCCCGATCAGCTCCCGCTCGCTGATCCCGAACGCCCGGGCGACCTCGGCGACCTCGGCCCCGGGCCGCTCGCGCAGGTAGGTGACCAGCGACAGCATCCGTCGCGTCTGGTCGATCGCATTGCTCATGCGTCCACCTCGCTGCGCTCGGCGGGCGCTTCGCCCGATGCGCACCTTCCCATGGTTCGTTCGCTCCGCTCACTCACGCCCGTACGTCCTCCGAGTCCAGCCCCGCGACCGCCCGCAGCCGGTCGACCACATCCGCCCGCAGCTCCTCCGGCCCGAGCACGACCACGTCGGGCCCGAACTCGGCCAGGTCGGCGCCCAGCCCGTTGCCGTACGGGATCTCCAGCTCGTCCCAGGCCTCGTCGACCCGGGTGCTGTTCAGCGCCTTGGTGCGCAGCGGGAAGCCCGCGCCCCGGCGGACCCGGACGGTCGCGGTGGCGGTCGCGCCCTCGCCGGCGAACTTGGCCACGGTGGCCCGGACGTCCACGTGCTCGGGCACCGTGCCCAGGAAGGCGCCGCCCTTGGCCTTCACCTTGCCGGTGATCCGGCTGAGCCGGAACACCCGGGCGTCGCCGCGGTCCCGGTCGTACCCGGCCAGGTACCAGTGCCCGCGCCAGCACTCCAGCGCCCACGGCTCGACGCTGCGCTGCTCGACGGCGGCGGCCCCGGCCTTGCGGTACTCGAAGGTGACCGGGCGGCGGTCCCGGGCGGCGGTGAGCAGCGGCTCGAACGCGGCCTCCCGGGCGGGGATGCGCGGCTCCAGGGCGGTCCGGCCCTCGGCCTCGCCGAACGGCACCCCGGCCGCGCGCAGCTTCTGCAGCGCGCCACTGGCCGCGCCGGACATCTTGGCCTGCTGCCAGACCCGGGCCGCCAGGGTGAGCGCGGCGGCCTCCTCGGCGTCCAGCGCGATCTCCGGCAGCCGGTTGCGGTCGGGGCGGGCGAGGTAGCCGAGTTCGCCGTCCAGCGCGCTCTCGTCGACGTCGATCACCAGGCCGAGCTCGCGCAGGTCGTCCTTGTCCCGCTCGAACATCCGGTTGAAGGCGTCCTCGCTGCTGCTCTGCCAGGCTTCGCGGTACGCCTCGATGGATTCCCGCAGTTCCTTCTTGGAGAGCGGGCGTCTGGTGTTCATCAGGCACAGGGCGAGATTCATCAGCCGCTCTGCCTTGGCGATCGCCATCGGTGACCCTTCCGGTGTGCCGCGCCGTGCGCGGGGTGCGCCAACCGGGCGATCCTCACCCGGCGGGACCGACCGTACCGGTAGCGGTACGCACTGCAAAAGCCGCGTCCCGAGCCTGCCCACCGGCACGTGCCGTTCTGGCCCGAACACGGCCTCGGGCCGGGCCCCCGCAGGGGTCCGGCCCGAGGTCAGCGCGGGCTCAGACGGCCAGCAGGTCGACCACGAAGATCAGGGTCGAGTGCGGCGGGATCGCCGGGGTCGGCGACGCGGCGCCGTACGCCAGGTGCGACGGGATGGTCAGCTCGCGGCGGCCGCCGACCTTCATGCCGACGACACCCTGGTCCCAGCCCTTGATGACCTTGCCGGCGCCCAGCGGGAACTTGAACGGCGCGGTGCCCCGGTTCCAGCTCGCGTCGAACTCCTCACCGGTCGCGAAGGTCACGCCGACGTAGCGGACGCTGACGGTCTGGCCCGGCTTGGCCTCCTCGCCGTCGCCCACGACGATGTCGCGGATCTGCAGCTCCTTGGGAGCGTCGCCGATCGGGAAGTCGATCTCGGGCTTCTCGTTGAGGTTCACAGCCATGGTCCCTCTTCTCAGGTTCGCAAATTCCATAGACGACCAAGCGGCGGGCGCCCGCACCACGGTCCGTTCCTGGACCACGGTACGGGCGCCCGCCGCCCGTGGGGTGCGGCCACGCGGCCGACCCCGAAGGTCACACGTCCACCATTGTCACCCGAAAAGTGGATCAGCCCTGACCGGCGTCCAGGATGTCCACCACGAAGACCAGGGTCGCGCCGGGCGGGATGTCGCCCTGGCCCTTGTCCCCGTAGCCCAGCGAGGCCGGGATCACCAGCTCGACCCGGCTGCCGACGGTCTGGCCCGCCAGCCCCTGGTCCCACCCCTGGATGACCTGGCCGCCGCCGACCGCGAAGGAGAACGCCTGGCCCTTGCTGAGCGAGGAGTCGAAGACCTTGCCGTCCTTGGCCAGCGCGCCGGTGTACTGGACGACGACCTTCTCGCCCTTCTCCACCACCGGCCCGGTGCCCTTGATCAGGACGTGGGTCTTCAGCTCGGTCGGGTCCTTGGCGCCGGCCACCGGGGTGATGTCGGCCGGCTTCTTGCCGTTGTCCTTGACCTGCGGGAAGTCCGCCGGGGGCGGCGTGACGGTACCGCTCACCACGGCGTCCGGCGCGTTGGTGTTGCGGATGTCGATCACGAAGATCAGGTCGTCCTTGGCGCCGATCGACATGTCCGACTTGCCCTGCGAGCCGAACGCGGCGGCCGGCGGGGCCACCACCAGCAGCCGGCTGCCGGCCTTCTTCCCGATCACGGCCTGGTCCAGCGCCGGGATCAGCGCGTCGGTGCCGGCCTGGAAGATCTGCGGCTTGCCCTTGTCGTCGTACGAGCTCGGGATGTCCTTGCCGGTGTTCCAGTCCTTGGCGGTGTAGTCCACCGAGGTCCAGTTGTTCTTGTCGACCTTGGGGCCGCTGCCCTCGGACAGCACCTTCACCACGAAGGAGCCGTCGGAGGCCTCGCCGGGCACCTGGATCTCGGCCTTCTTGCCGAAGTCACCGGTGACCGTCGGCAGCACCTTGGCGCTGTCCTTGATCGGCGGCACCGGCTCGGCGCTCGGCGTGGGCCGCGCGGACTTGGTCGCGTCCGGCTGGGAGGCCGCGGAGGTGTCCTTGGAGTCGTCCTTGTTCACCATGTACAGCGTGACGCCGCTGCCGACCAGCAGCAGCGCCAGGATCGTGCCGAGGATCACGCCCAGCTTGCCGACGCCGGGAGGGTTCTCGTCGTACCCGGCCTCCGAGGTGTCCGTCTTGCGCACGTTGCTGGCGAAGATCTGCGGGGCGTCCTCGTCGTCCGCCTTGGTCCCGCCGATCGGCCGCGGCTTCTCGCCGGGCTGCGCCCAGCCCGCCTGCTGCGCGAGGATCGCCGGGGGGACGACGATCGACTCGCGGTCCGCCGCGATCGGGCCGCCGGGACGAGAGGCGGCCGGGTCACCCGCAGAGCTGTCGTTCGCCGCGGTGCCGGCCCCGCCCGGGCTCGGCGTCTTCTCAGTCATGACTCCCCATCCATCTCGCCACGAGGTCTTCCAGGTCTGCGCCCGGCGTGGTGAGCGCCGGCCTGCCGCCGTACCGCCCGCCCGGACCTCGGCGCCGGGCGGCGCCTGCCACAGTGCGAGGGCAGTATGACAGCTAAGGATGAGGGCGGACGCTTCGTTGTACGAGCGTCCGCCCAAGCGTACGGAATCCCCCCGGCGACTTCCTAGGGCGTGTCTAAACCGCTTCCAGAATGTCGATCACGAAGACCAGCGTGGAGTTCGGCGGCACCGACCCCTGCGCCTGGTCCTTGTAGCCGAGCGCCGGGGGCACCACCAGCAGCACCCGGCTGCCCACGTTCTGCCCGACCAGCCCCTTGTCCCAGCCCTCGATCACGCTGCCGGTGCCGATCTGCACCGCCTGCGCGCCACCGTGCGTCCAGGAGGAGTCGAACTGCTGCCCGTTGCTCCACAGCACCCCCGTGTACTGCACGACCAGCGTCTGCCCGGTCTTGACCTGCTTGCCCTCGCCCTTGATCAGCACGGCCTGCTGGAGGTCGGTGGGCGCGGCCTGCCCCGCCGGGATCGTGATGCCCACCGGCGCCTTGCCGTTGTCCTTGACCTGGGGCAGCGTCGCGGCCGCCTGGGTCATGTTCCCGGTCAGCGTCGAGTCCGGCGGCAGGCTCTCCACGATGTCCAGCACGAACACCACGGTGTCGCCCTTGTTGACGCCCAGCTCGGGGGAGCCCTTCTCCCCGAAGGCCGCCGCCGGCGGGGCCACCACCAGCAGCCGGGTGCCCACCTTCTTGTCGATCACGCTCTGGTCCAGCGCCGGCACCAGCTGCCCGCTGCCGGCCTGGTAGAGCTGCGGCTTGCCGTTGTCGTCGTACGAGCTCGGCAGGTCCTTGCCGGTGGTCCAGTCCTTCGCGGTGTAGTTCACGGTCACCCAGTCACCCTTGTTGACCGTCGACCGCTCCCCCTCGCTCACCGTGTTCACCACGAACTGACCGCTGGGCTGCTGGCCCTCGGGAATGGTGATGGTGGCCTTGCTGCCGAAACCGCCACCCGAAAGAGTGGGCATCGGGGAGGCCTCCGCCACCGGCGGGGGCACCGTCGGCGCGGCGCTCACCGTGGACGGCGTCGCCGGCCCGGCCGCCTTGGGGGAGCTGCTGCAGGCCACCGCGAGCAGCAGCGGCAGGGTGAGAAGCAAACCGGCGGTGCGGCGCACGGTGGTCCTTACTGTCGGTCGAAGTCGGCTCTCCTGACTCGACGGACAGCGTATGCCCGGCACGCGTCCGGCCCCGGTAGACACCACCGGGGCCGGACGCGTGCCGGCGATCGGACGGATCGGGCGATCACATGCCGGCGATCAGCTTCTCCACCCGCTCGTCCACCGAACGGAACGGGTCCTTGCACAGCACCGTGCGCTGCGCCTGGTCGTTCAGCTTCAGGTGCACCCAGTCCACCGTGAAGTCCCGGCGCTGCTCCTGCGCCCGGCGGATGAAGTCCCCGCGCAGCCGGGCCCGGGTTGTCTGCGGCGGGATCGACTTGGCCTCGAAGGTCTTGAGGTCGGTGGTCACCCGCTCGGCCTGGCCCTTGCCCTGGAGCAGGTAGAACAGGCCCCGCCGACGGTGGATGTCGTGGTACGCGAGGTCGATCTGGGCGACCCGCGGGTTGGACATCGTCATCTGGTGCTTCTCGCGGTAGCGCTCGATGAGCTTGTACTTCATGATCCAGTCGATCTCGGTGGCCACCCCGTCCAGCCGCTCGCTGCGCACGGCCTCCAGGGTGCGGCCCCACAGGTCGAGGACCCGGGCGATGGTGCCGGTGTTGATGCCCTTGCGGTCGGCGAACTCCAGGGCCTTGGTGTAGTACTCCTCCTGGATGTCCAGCGCGCTGGCCTCCCGGCCGTTGGCGAGGCGCACCTGGTGGGTGCCGGTGAGGTCGTGGCTGACCTCGCGGATCGCCCGGATCGGGTTCTCCAGGGTGAGGTCGCGCATCACCACGCCGGCCTCGATCAGCCGCAGCACCAGGTCGGTCGCACCGACCTTGAGCAGGGTGGTGGTCTCGGACATGTTGGAGTCGCCGACGATCACGTGCAGCCGGCGGTAGCGCTCGGCGTCCGCGTGCGGCTCGTCCCGGGTGTTGATGATCGGGCGGGAGCGGGTGGTGGCGGAGCTGACGCCCTCCCAGATGTGCTCGGCCCGCTGGCTGACGCAGTACACCGCGCCGCGCGGGGTCTGCAGCACCTTGCCCGCGCCGCAGATCAGCTGGCGGGTCACCAGGAAGGGGATCAGCACGTCGGCCAGCCGGGAGAACTCGCCGTGCCGGGCCACCAGGTAGTTCTCGTGGCAGCCGTAGGAGTTCCCGGCCGAGTCGGTGTTGTTCTTGAAGAGGTAGACGTCCCCCGCGATGCCCTCCTCGTGCAGCCGCCGCTCGGCGTCCACCAGGAGCCCTTCGAGGATGCGCTCGCCCGCCTTGTCGTGCGTCACCAGCTCGACCACGTCGTCGCACTCGGGGGTGGCGTACTCGGGGTGGGAGCCGACGTCGAGGTAGAGGCGGGCACCGTTGCGCAGGAAGACGTTGCTGCTGCGGCCCCAGGAGACGACCCGGCGGAACAGGTACCGCGCGACCTCGTCCGGCGACAGCCGCCGCTGCCCGCGGAACGTACAGGTCACGCCGTACTCGTTCTCCAGCCCGAAAATCCGGCGGTCCATGAGCACTCCATTCCGTGTCGGAGCTGTCCGAAACCGCCTCCACGACGACTGGGCCGCCGCAGGGGCACCGGGGTCCCGTACGACGGCGGTCCGGCCGCCGTACGGGACCCCGCAGGCACTGCTACTCCGGCGTGGTGTCCGCCGGGCCGTCCTCGTCGTCCGCCTCGGCGGACTGGTCGCCGTCGAGCAGGCGACCGAGCTGGTTGCCGAGGATCCGCTTGAACTTGCGCTGCTGGAACCGCTGGCGGTCGAGGACCGCGACCTCCAGCTGTTCCGGGGTGAGGGCCCGCGGGCTGCCGCCGTTGGGGTCGCGGGCGAGCGAGTCCACCGCGACCTTCACGGCCTCGGTCAGGCTCATGCCCACGCGGTGGCGCTGGCCCAGGTAGTTGCCGATCGAGTCGGCGTTGCCGCCGACCACCACGTAGTTCTTCTCGTCGACGACCGAGCCGTCCGGGGTGAGCCGGTAGATCTGGTCGTTGTCCGCGGTCCGGCCGACCTCCGCGACGATCAGCTCGACCTCGTACGGCTTCTCGCCGACCGAGGAGAAGACGGTGCCCAAGGTCTGGGCGTACACGTTGGCGAGGCCCCGGGCGGTGACGTCGGCCCGGTCGTAGGAGTAGCCGCGCAGGTCGGCGTAGCGGACGCCGCCGATGCGCAGGTTCTCGAACTCGTTGTAGCGGCCGACCGCCGCGAAGGCGATCTTGTCGTAGATCTCGGAGACCTTGTGGAGCGCCCTGGAGGTGTTCTCCGCGACGAAGACGATGCCGTCGGCGTAGGTGAGCACGACCACACTGCGGCCGCGAGCGATGCCCTTGCGGGCGTACTCCGCGCGGTCCGCCATGGCCTGCTGGGGCGAGACGTAGAACGGTGTCGACACCGGCGGTCGTCCCTTTCCTGTGAGGTGATGGCTAGATCAGCGGGGCCTGCGGACCGTTGGGCCGGGTCAGGCGCTCGTCGGTGATGGCGACCGCGGTCTCGGCGACCTCGGCCTCGGTGAGCCGGCGGAAGCCGTCCTCGGTGATCACGGAGACGATCGGGAAGATCTTGCGGGCCAGGTCCGGCCCGCCGGTGGCGGAGTCGTCGTCCGCCGCGTCGTAGAGCGCCTGGACGACCAGGGTGACGGCCTGTTCGGCCGTCAGGTCCTCGCGGTACAGCTTCTTCAGCGAGCCGCGGGCGAAGACCGAACCGGAGCCGGTGGCGGCGAAGCCGCGCTCCTCGGAGCGCCCGCCGGTGACGTCGTAGTTGAAGATCCGGCCGCGGCCCCGGTCGAGGTCGTAGCCCGCGAAGATCGGGACCACCGCGAGGCCCTGCATCGCCATGCCCAGGTTGCCCCGGATCATGCTGGTGAGGCGGTTGGCCTTGCCCTCCAGGGAGAGCGTGGTGCCCTCGATCTTCTCGTAGTGCTCCAGCTCCAGCTGGAACAGCCGCACCATCTCGACCGCGAGGCCGGCGGTGCCGGCGATGCCGACCGCGCTGTACTCGTCGGCCGGGAACACCTTCTCGATGTCGCGCTGGGCGATGACGTTGCCCATGGTCGCCCGGCGGTCACCCGCGATCACCACACCGCCGTCGAAGACCGCGGCCACGATCGTGGTCCCGTGCGGGGCCTCCACCACGGATCCCTCGGGGAGCCCGGTGCGGCCGGGGAGCAGCTCCGGCTTGTGCTCGGCGAGGAAGTCGAGGAACGAGGAGGACCCCGGGGTCAGGAAGGCAGCCGGTAGACGCCCGGTGCCACGAGTGTTGGCTTCCACACGATTCCTTCCAGGTAGCTTGAAGCGCGCAATGCCCGCACCCTACCCGCCGACGATCACTGTCCACGCGTGGAGGGGCCGGTGCCGGGCGGTCGGACGGCCACTGCCGTCCGACCGCCCAGGACGGTCGCGACCGTGAATTCCCGAATACCGGGGAAGGGCTATTGCCCACCCTTCTGCACAAAGCCGCGCACGAAATCTTCCGCGTTCGACTCCAGGACCTCGTCGATTTCGTCCAGCACCGCGTCGACGTCGTCGCTCAGCTTTTCCTGGCGTTCCTTGAGGTCGTCGGAATTCTGGGTTTCCGCGACCTGCTCCTCGACCTCCTCGGAGGAGCGGTTTGCCCGCTGCTGGCCGCCGCCGGTGTCCTTGCTCGCCATTTCCCTCACCCCGCTCGAATCGTCTGGCACGGTTTGGTCGGTCGGTCGTTGCCGGTTGGCACCGACCCTATACACAAGGTGCGACTGCCGCTCCCGGTTTGCCGGTGGCGCTCCCTGTCCAACACCCGCTGCCACCCCGGATGATTCCCATTCGGCGGGACGTTCACCCGTGGTGATCGAAAAGTTACCCGCCGGACAGCACGCGCAGCAGGTCCTCCGCCGTGCGGCAGCGGTCCAGCAGCTCCTTGACGTGGTTGCGGGTGCCGCGCAGCGGCTCCAGCGTGGGCACCCGCTGCAACGAGTCCCGGCCCGGCAGGTCGAAGATCACCGAGTCCCAGGAGGCCGCCGCGACGTGCTCGGCGTACTGCTCCAGGCAGCGCCCGCGGAAGTACGCCCTGGTGTCCTCCGGCGGCTTGGTGACGGCCCGCTCGACCTCCTCCTCGGTCAGCAGCCGGTCGAAGCGGCCACGGGCCACCAGACGGTTGTAGAGGCCCTTCTCGGCCCGCACGTCGCTGTACTGGAGGTCGACCAGGTGCAGCCGCGGGTTGTCCCACTCCAGGGCGTCCCGGCTGCGGTAGCCCTCCAGGATCTCCCGCTTGGCGATCCAGTCCAGCTGCTTCGAGAGCGACATCGGGTCGCGCTCCAGGCGCCCGAGGACGTCCTCCCAGCGCGTGAGCACGTCCACGGTCTGCTCGTCGGCGTCGTTGCCGAAGCGGTCCTCGACGTACTTGCGGGCCAGCTCGAAGTACTCCAGCTGCAGCTGGACGGCGGTGAGCTTGCGCCCGTTGCGCAGCGTGATCAGGTGCTTGAGGGTCGGGTCGTGGGAGACCCGGTGCAGGGTGCGCACCGGCTGGTCGACGGCGAGGTCGGAGGCGATGAAGGAGTCCTCGATCATCGCCAGGACCAGCGAGGTGGTGCCTAGCTTGAGGTAGGTGGAGATCTCGGAGAGGTTCGCGTCCCCGATGATCACGTGCAGCCGGCGGTACTTCTCGGCGTCGGCGTGCGGTTCGTCCCGGGTGTTGATGATCGGCCGCTTGAGGGTGGTCTCCAGGCCGACCTCGACCTCGAAGTAGTCCGCCCGCTGGCTGATCTGGAAGCCGTGCGCCGAGCCGTCCTGACCGATGCCGACCCGGCCGGCGCCGGTGACCACCTGGCGGGAGACGAAGAACGGGGTGAGGTGGCGGACGATGTCGGCGAACGGCGTCGCCCGCTTCATCAGGTAGTTCTCGTGGGTGCCGTAGGAGGCGCCCTTGTTGTCGGTGTTGTTCTTGTAGAGGTGGATGTTCTGCCCGTTGGGCAGTTCCAGCGCGCGCTGCGCGGCGGCCGCCATGATCCGCTCGCCGGCCTTGTCCCACAGCACCGCGTCGCGCGGGTTGGTCACCTCGGGCGAGCTGTACTCGGGGTGCGCGTGGTCCACGTAGAACCGGGCCCCGTTGGTCAGGATGACGTTGGCGAGGCCGATGTCCTCGTCGGTCAGCTGGCTCGCGTCCGCCACCTCGCGCGCGAGGTCGAAGCCACGTGCGTCGCGCAGCGGGTTCTCCTCCTCGAAGTCCCAGCGGGCCCGCCGTGCCCGGTGCATCGCCGCCGCGTAGGCGTTGACGATCTGGGACGAGGTGAGCATGGCGTTGGCGTTGGGGTGCCCGGGCACGGAGATCCCGTACTCGGTCTCGATGCCCATCACGCGCCGTACGGTCATGCGGCCCTCCTTGCCCGGTGCACCGCCCCCGACGGGCGGCACACGCTGACGTACAGCTGAACGACACCGGCGCCGGCGGTCTGCCCGCGAACGGTGGGTCGAGCCTAGAACCCGGCGCCGACCGGCGGGCCCCGAGACGCGCCGTCCGGCTGCGGGGCCGCGAGGCGCCACAGCCGGACGGTGTGCGTACAGCTCCGGGGACCGCTGCCGGCCCGGACAACCGCGTGCTTACAGGTACTGCCCCGTGTTGGCGACAGTGTCGATCGAGCGGCCGGACTCGGCGCCCTGCTTGCCGGTGACCAGCGTGCGGATGAAGACGATCCGCTCGCCCTTCTTGCCGGAGATGCGGGCCCAGTCGTCCGGGTTGGTGGTGTTCGGCAGGTCCTCGTTCTCCTTGAACTCGTCCACGCAGGCGGCGAGCAGGTGGGAGACGCGAAGACCGCGCTGACCGTGGTCGAGGAAGTCCTTGATGGCCATCTTCTTCGCGCGGTCGACGATGTTCTGGATCATGGCGCCGGAGTTGAAGTCCTTGAAGAACAGGACCTCCTTGTCACCGTTGGCGTAGGTGACCTCCAGGAAGCGGTTCTCCTCGGTCTCGGAGTACATCCGCTCCACGACCGACTGGATCATCGCCGCCACCGTGGCCTCGACGGAGCCGTCGTGCTCCTTGAGGTCGTCCGGGTGGAACGGCAGCGAGTCCCTGAGGTACTTGGAGAAGATGTCCTTCGCGGCCTCGGCGTCCGGGCGCTCGATCTTGATCTTGACGTCCAGGCGGCCGGGCCGCAGGATCGCCGGGTCGATCATGTCCTCGCGGTTCGAGGCGCCGATGACGATGACGTTCTCCAGGCCCTCCACGCCGTCGATCTCGGCGAGCAGCTGCGGGACGATGGTGTTCTCCACGTCCGAGCTGACGCCCGAGCCGCGGGTGCGGAACAGGGACTCCATCTCGTCGAAGAAGACGATGACGGGTGTGCCCTCGCCCGCCTTCTCCCGGGCCCGCTGGAAGACCAGGCGGATCTGCCGCTCGGTCTCGCCCACGTACTTGTTGAGCAGCTCGGGGCCCTTGATGTTGAGGAAGTAGCTCTTCCCCTGAGGGCGGCCGGTGACCTCCGCGACCTTCTTGGCCAGGGAGTTGGCGACCGCCTTGGCGATCAGCGTCTTGCCGCAGCCGGGCGGGCCGTAGAGCAGCACGCCCTTGGGCGGCCGCAGCTCGAACTCCTTGAAGAGGTCGGCGTGCAGGTAGGGCAGCTCGACCGCGTCGCGGATCTGCTCGATCTGGTTGCTCAGGCCGCCGATCTGGCGGTAGTCGATGTCCGGGACCTCTTCGAGGACCAGCTCCTCGACCTCGGACTTCGGCACGACCTCGTACACGTAGCCGGAGCGCGGCTCCAGCAGCAGGGCGTCCCCCGCCCGGATGGTGACCTCGCGCAGCGGTTCCGCGAGGCGCACCACGCGCTCCTCGTCGGTGTGGCCGATGACCAGGGCGCGCTCGCCGTCCTCCAGGATCTCCTTGAGGGTGACGATCTCGCCGATGCGCTCGAAGGCCATCGCGTCCACGATGTTGAGGGCCTCGTTGAGCATCACTTCCTGGCCGCGCCGCAGTTCGTCGAGGGCGACGTTCGGGCTGACATTGACGCGGAGCTTGCGACCGCCGGTGAAGATGTCGGCGGTACCGTCCTCGTTCGCCGCGAGGAAGGTGCCGAACCCGGCCGGGGGCTGTGCCAGCCGGTCCACTTCCTCCTTGAGGGCCACGATCTGGTCGCGGGCCTCGCGCAGGGTGGAGGCGAGTCGTTCGTTCTGGGCGGTCACGCCGGCCAGGTTGGTCTGGAGCTCGACGATCCGCTCTTCGAGGATTCTCGAATTGCGCGGCGAGTCGGCGAGCTTGCGGCGCAGTACGGCGATTTCCTGCTCAAGGTACGAGACCTGAGCGGCCTCGTCGGAACCACGAGCGGGCCTGCCGGTGCTGCGGTTGTAGTCGTCATCGTGGGCTGCCACGGTCCTCACCTCCTCCGGGGAGCTGGACGCTTCCAGACCCTACCTGGGACCAGGGGTCCGTAAACCCCTAGATCAAGAAAGATGGAACGGGCGTGTCCGATCTTCGCCCCAGCGTGCTTCCCCTCTGCTAAGGGGATACCCACCGCGCACCACCCAAAGCGGGCCAGATGTATCGTCGAGCGAAGTGATATCCGATCGCGACCGCGGTGCTTGGGTCCGATCGTTGTACGAATGGCGGGATTGCTCCAGGAATAGGGGCGACCCGGGACAGAAACGGCAGGGGACCATGTCGGTGAGCGAGCAGACCGCGGCAGCGACCGAGGAGCTGGAGGTGTGGATCGACCAGGATCTGTGCACCGGCGACGGCATCTGCGCCCAGTACGCGCCCGAGGTCTTCGAGCTGGACATCGACGGACTCGCGTACGTGAAGGGCCCGGACGACGAACTGCGCCAGCAGCCCGGGGAGACCGCCCCGGTGCCGCTGACGCTCCTTCAGGACGTGGTGGACTCGGCCAAGGAGTGCCCCGGCGACTGCATCCACGTGCGCCGGGTCGCCGACCGGGTCGAGGTCTACGGGCCTGACGCCGAGTAGGCCGGCTCCGCCTAGGCGGAGCCGGCCGGGGCGGCGGACTGGGAACGCTCCCAGCCGCCGCTCTTGCGCGTCCAGGTGAGGTCGAGTGAGACGTCGGGGCGGAAGCGCGGCACGTCGTCGCTGGAATACCCCTGCGCGCGGCCGGTGATGACGCCGTCGGAGCGCACCGCGAGCCTGCTGAGGGTGAGGTTCGCGCGCTCGGTCAGCAGGGTGGCCACCACCGCCGGGTGCCCGCCCGGGCCGAAGCCGAGCAGGTAGACGGAGTCCGGGGGGTTGCCGGTGTCGGTGGCGCAGTGCGCGGCGACGACCGTGCCGGGGTGCCCGTCGCCCAGGTCGGCGGGCACGCTGAGCACCGTCTTGACCGGGAAGGGGCCGCAGTCCATGGGCAGTTGGGCCGCCGCGGGGTCGGGGGCGGCGCTCGCGGCGAGGGCCCTGGGGGTGCCGCCGGCGGCCAGCGGGGTGCCGGTGGCCGGGGAGGCGGCGAGCCCCGCGGCCACCACCGCGCCGCAGCCGACCAGGGCAACGGCCCAGTGCCAGGGGGCGGTTCGCGCGTGCCCGGGGCCGGAGCGGCCCCGCGGTGTCTGCTGTCCAGCCGTCGCCGTCGTCGTCCCGACCCCGGTCTCCACCAGGCGTCCCCTCCAGAGCTCCAGGAGCTGGTCTGCGTGAGCGAGCATCGTCCCACACCCCGGCGGACGGAAGACGGAAGGGGTGGTGCGAACGTGACGCTCGCACCACCCCTTCTCCAGGTACTGGCTCAGCCCAGGTCGGGCTGCTCGGCCTCGACGTCGCGGGCGGCCTTGCGGGCCGCGGCGCGCTCCTGCAGGGTCGGCTCGGGCGACCCGCTGTCGTAGTCCTCGCCGTAGGCGCCCTTGGCCGGGCGGCGGCGGCGCAGCGGCGGCTCCACGCCGTCCGCCAGGCGGCGGGCGGTGAGCAGGAAGCCGGTGTGGCCGATCATCCGGTGGTCCGGGCGGACGGCCAGGCCCTCCAGGTGCCAGGTGCGGACCATGGTCTCCCAGGCCTGCGGCTCGGTGAAGGTGCCGTGATCGCGCAGCGCCTCGACGGTCTTGGACATCTGCGTGGTGGTGGCCACGTAGCAGCAGATGAGGCCGCCGGGGACGAGCGCCTTGGAGGCGACGTCCAGGCACTCCCAGGGGGCCAGCATGTCGAGGATGACGCGGTCGACGTCGGTCTCGACCAGGTTGTCCTGGAGGTCGCCGACGGTCAGCTTCCACGCCGGGTGCGGGCCGCCGAAGTAGCGCTCGACGTTGCCCCGGGCGATGTCCGCGAAGTCCTGCCGGCGCTCGTAGGAGGCCAGCGAGCCCTGCTCGCCGACGGCGCGCAGCAGGTAGGTGCTGAGCGCTCCGGAGCCGACACCCGCCTCGACCACGCGGGCGCCCGCGAAGATGTCGGCCATCGCCAGGATCTGCCCCGCGTCCTTGGGGTAGATCACGGCGGCGCCGCGCGGCATGGAGAGGACGTAGTCGGGGAGCAGGGGGCGCAGCGCGAGGTACGGGACGTTCCCCGTGGTGCGCACGACCGTGCCCTCGGGAGCGCCGATCAGCTCGTCGTGCGGGAACGCACCCTTGTGGGTGTGGAACTGGTTCCCGGCCTGGAGCGTGAACGTGTAGTGGCGACCCTTGGGGTCGGTCAGCTGGACCTGGTCCCCGACCTGGAAGGGCCCGCGTCGGCGGGCGGCACCGGTCGGTTCGGACATGCGGCCAATCCTAAGGGAAGCGGGCCGCCCCGCCTCACCAGGGCCTGGTCACCTGCCCGAGACGGCGGCGGTGAGGCGCCGCTCGATGTCGGCGAGCGCGGCCACGCCGTACACCCGGCCGTCCGCCTCGACCACCAGGTACTCCCCCGCCGGGGTGGCCTGGACGGCCCGCAGCAGGTCCTCGCCGCCGAGGTCGGCGTCCAGTCGCAGACCGGGTTCGAGGTCGCGGGCGAGCGGGCCCACGGCCACCCAGGGGCGGCGGTGCTCCGGTACGGCGCGTACCGCGGACTCGCGGACGATGGCGATCGGGTCGCCCCGGCCGTCCACCACCACGACCGCGCCGGCCTCGGCCTCGCGGGCCCGGCGCATCGCCTCGCCGAGCGGGGTGTCGGCGGTGACCTCGACGGTGCGGCGGGCGAGGTCGCGCAGCCGCAGCTCGGGCAGCGCCTCCTTGAGCCGGGCGTTGCGCAGGCTGCCGGTGGCGCCGTTCCAGATGATCGCGGCCAGCACGGCGGCGAGCACCGCGTCGACCAGGGAGTCGGTGGTGGTGCGATCGCCGCCGCGGGAGGCGCTGACCAGCGGCAGCCCGACCAGCACCGCGATCGCCAGCGCCCGGCCGATCCAGGCGGCGGCCACCGTGCCGGTCATCGCCCTGCCGGTGACGGCCCAGACCACGGCGCGCAGCATCCGGCCGCCGTCCAGCGGCAGGCCGGGCAGCAGGTTGAAGGCGGCGACCACCAGGTTGGAGACCATCAGGCCGGTCAGCAGCACCCCGGGGACGCTGGACAGCTCGACGGCGCGCAGCGCGAGGTAGAAGACGCCGCCGAGCACCAGGGACAGCAGCGGGCCGACGAAGGCCAGCCAGAACTCGCGCCAGGGGCTCTCGGCCTCGTTCTCGATCTCGGAGACGCCCCCGAAGAACTGCAGCTGGATCCGCCGCACCCCGAGCTTGTAACGCAGCGCGACCAGGGTGTGGGCGAGTTCGTGGACCAGGACGGAGGCGTAGAAGGCGACCGCGAAGAAGAAGGCCAGCAGGTAGCGCACGCCGCTGCCGAGTTCGGGCAGGACGTCCCCGAGCTGCCCGCCGAACACCCAGGTGATCAGCGCGGCGATGACGAACCAGGACGGGGTGACGTAGATGGGCACGCCGAAGGGGCGCCCCATCAGGAGACCGCCGCCGCGCTCCGGGCGCGGCCCGGTCGGGCGCCCGCCGTCCTGCGGTGGCTGGTCGGAGGTCTGCTGCCCCCTGGTGTCGCTCACCGTGATCCCTTCGGTCGTCCGCCCGTCGTGCCCCCGGTGCGCCCACGCTACGTGATCGCGGCCACTCGGTGCCGTGCGCCCCTCTGTCAGGCTTCATACCCACTGGACCGGCGCTGGACCGGCCCGGACCGGCCCGGACCGGCTCGGGGCCGCCGGGGCCGTCGGCCGGTCCGGGAGCCGTGGCAGCACGGTGGCAGCGCGATGACAGCGAAGGGCAATAGGGTCGTAGCCATGCAGCAGACCGACACCAGCAGTGCCGCCGGGGCCCCGGCGCGCCCGGCGGCGCCCCCGACCGGGCTGTCCCCGTCCCGCGCGGGGGACTTCCTCACCTGTCCCCTGCTGTACCGGCTGCGGGTGATCGACCGGCTGCCCGAGCCGCCGAGTCCGGCGGCGACCCGGGGCACCCTGGTGCACGCGGTGCTGGAGCGGCTGTTCGACAGCCCGGCGGCCGAGCGGACGCCGGAGCGGGCGCTGGGCCTGCTGCGGCCGCAGTGGGAGCGGCTGCTGGGCGAGCGCCCGGAGCTGGGCTCGCTGTTCCCCGACGACCCGGACGGCGCGGCGCTGACCCGCTGGCTGGCGGACGCCGAGAAGCTGGTCGGCCAGTGGTTCCGGCTTGAGGACCCGACCCGGCTGCACCCGGTGGAGCGGGAGCTGTACGTGGAGACGGCCCTGGAGTCGGGGCTGCTGCTGCGCGGCTACATCGACCGGGTGGACGTCGCCCCCACCGGTGAGGTCCGGCTGGTGGACTACAAGACCGGCCGGGCGCCCTCGCGGGACTTCGAGGGCAAGGCGATGTTCCAGATGAAGTTCTACGCGCTGGTGGTGTGGCGCTGGAAGGGCGTGATCCCCAAGCGCCTCCAGCTGGTCTACCTCGGCGGCGGCGGGGACGTGGTCAGCTACGACCCGGACGAGGCCGACCTGCTCGCCGTGGAGCGCAAGCTGCAGGCGCTGTGGGAGCGGATCAGCCACGCGGTGGCCACCGGGGAGTTCCCGGCCACCCGCAACCGGCTGTGCGACTGGTGCGACCACCAGGCCAGCTGCCCGGAGTTCGGCGGCACCCCGCCGCCGTACCCGCTGCCCGTGCCGGCACAAGCCCGTACGTCGGATGAGAGCGATCCCACGGGGGATCCGATGAGCAAGGAGTCCTAGTGACGATCCGAGTGCTGCTGGTCGACGACCAGCCGCTGCTGCGCACCGGTTTCCGGATGATCCTGGAGGCCGAGTCCGACCTGGTGGTGGTCGGTGAGGCCGGCGACGGTCAGCAGGCGCTGGACCAGGTGCGGGCGCTGCAGCCCGACGTGGTGCTGATGGACATCCGGATGCCGAGGATGGACGGCGTCGAGGCGACCCGCCGGATCGCCGGCCCGGGGCGGGACGGCCCGGCCAAGGTGCTGGTGCTGACCACCTTCGACCTGGACGAGTACGTGGTGGAGGCGCTGCGCGCCGGTGCCAGCGGCTTCCTGCTGAAGGACGTCCCGGCGGAGGAGCTGGTGCAGGCGATCCGGGTCGTCGCGGACGGCGCGGCGATGCTGGCGCCGAGCATCACCCGACGACTGCTGGACATGTACGCCACCAAGCTGCCCTCGGGCGAGGATGCGCCGCCGCAGGCGCTGAGCGCGCTGACCGAGCGGGAGTTGGAGGTGCTGAAGCTGGTGGCGCGCGGGCTGTCGAACGCGGAGATCGCGGCCGAGCTGTTCGTCAGCGAGACGACGGTGAAGACCCATGTCGGGCACGTGCTGACCAAGCTCCAGCTGCGCGACCGGGTGCAGGCGGCGGTGTACGCCTACGAGAGCGGGCTGGTGCGGCCGGGCACCCTGTAGACACCGCGGCGGCCCGCCGCCTCTCCCGGTCCGGGGGAGGCGGCGGGCCGCCGTGCGCGGGGCGCTACTTCCTGTTGCGGCCGATCTCCCAGAAGCGGAAGACGCCGGTGGTGTCGATGGTCGACTCGACGCCGGTGACGTACGGCTTGGCCGCGAAGAAGGCCTTGGTCTGGAACATCGGGATCAGCGGCACGTTCTCCGCGACGATGCCCTGGACCTGGTTGTAGATCCCGGTCACGGCGCCGCGGTCGGCCTGCTTGAGGCCTTCCGGCAGCAGCTTCTGACTGACCCGCTCGTCCACCCAGCCGGTGCGGTAGACGCTGTCCTCGGCGACCAGCGGCCCGACGTAGTTGTCGGGGTCCGGGTAGTCCGCGGTCCATCCGACCAGGTACGCCTGGTACTTGCCCTCGCTCCGGCCCTTCTGGTAGGCGGCCGAGTCGTTCTCCACCTGGGTGGTGACCTGGAACAGGCCGCCGGTCTCCAGCTGGCGCTTCAGGGTGTCGATCTCGCTGGTGCCGGTGCGCGAGCGCCCCGAGGCGAGATTGAGCTTGACCGGCAAGGGGACCTTGGCGGCTGCGAGGATCGCCTTGGCCTTGGCGACGTCGGGGTCGCCGTACTTGTCGTAGAAGACGGTGTTGTGGCCGGCGATGCCGGTCGGGATCATCGAGTACAGCGGCTGGACGGTGCGCGCGAAGACGTCGCGGGCGAGGGCCTTCCGGTCGACCAGCTGCGCCACGGCCTGACGGACGGCGACGTTCCCGGTGGTGGCGTCCTTGGTGTTGAAGGCGATCGAGTTGGTGTCGGAACTCTCGCCCTGAACGACGGTCAGGTCGCCCTTGCCGCCCTGCTGGTCGTCGAGGATCCGGGCGGCGGTGTTCGGCTCCAGGCTGTTGTCGGTGAGGTCGACACCGCCCTTGTCCAACTCGTCCTTCAGCGCGGTGGGGCTGTCGAAGTACCGCACGGTGAACTTGTTGTTCTGCAGCTTGGCGTCGCCGGCGTACTTGCCGTTGGGAGTCAGCACGACCTTGGCGAGGACCTTGGCGCTGCCGCCCTCGGGGGTCATGGTCTCGACCGAGTCGATCTTGTACGGACCGGAGCCGACGACCTTGTCGTTGTCGAGCAGCTTGTCGGCCGGGTAGACCTCGTGGTCGACGATGGCGCCGGCCGGGGTGGCCAGCTTGGCCGGCAGGGTCGCGTCGGGCGCGGAGAGGTGGAAGACCACCTCGTTGTCGCCCTTCGCCTCGACCGACTTGATCGTGTCCAGCAGGCCGCCCGGACCGTTCGGGTCCTTGATCTTCTTGGTCCGCTGGATCGAGAACACGACGTCGGCGGCGGTGAGGGCGTGGCCGTTGGCGAACTTCTGATCGGGGCGGAGCACGCAGTGGTACTGGGTGGTGTCCCCGCTGACGAACTCGCAGGACTGGGCGGCGTCCGGGGTCGGGGAGCTGGCGGCGGGAGGGAAGGCCAGCAGCGACTGGAACGTGTTGGAGAGCACCAGCCACGAGCCGGTGTCGTAGGCGCCGGCCGGGTCCAGGACGCTGGTAAGACCGCGGGTGCCCATGGTGATCGCCTTGCCGCCGCTGTCCCCCTTGACGGCGTCGGTGACCGATCCGCAACCGGCCACCGTCACGGCGACCAGACCGGCGCAGCCGAGTGCTGCCAGGCGTTCAGCTGAAGTCTTCACGGGAGCGTCCTTCGGGGGTGTCACGAACCCGAGTAGCGTGCCATATCGAACACGCACGACCGCTACCCGTGCAGATGACGTTTGGGACACGGTGCTGGGGGGCATCGCGGCACACCCGACGAGTTGTCAGCCAATGCCCGATTTCTCCCCCGCCGACCGTCCGCAGATTCGGGGCGGGGCCGCCTACCGGCCGGTAGCAGTGATGCGCAATGAGACGACAATCACATCAAGCGCTCGCTGCTCCGCTCGCCCCGGCTACACCCGCGAGGCGACCAGCGAGCGCAGCAGTTCGAGATCGACCTGCTCCAGCGAGGGCAGCACCAGCCGCCCGGGCGCCGCCTCGATCGGCGCCACCGAGGGAACCGCGATCACCGGACAGCCGGCCGCCTCGCCCGCGCGCACCCCGGTCGGCGTGTCCTCGACGACCACGCAGCGGGCCGGCTCCGCGCCCAGCCGGCGGGCCGCCGCCAGGTACGGGTCCGGGAACGGCTTGGTGCGCGGCACCTCGTCCCCGGCGATGCTGAAGGCGAAGCGCTCGGCGCCCAGCGAGCGCAGCACGATGTCGATCACGTGCCGGTGAGAGGCGGACACCAGCGCGGCCGGGACGCCGTGCGCGGCGAGGGTGTTGAGCAGCCGCTCGGCGCCGGGCATCAGCGGCACCCCGCCGGCCAGCAGGTCGACGAAGCGCTGGTTGACCAGCACCCCCAGGTCCGCCGGGGCGATGTCCACCCCGGTCCGGGCGACCAGGTAGTCCATCACCCGGGTCATCGGGCCGCCGACCACGTGCGCCCGGTCCTGCTCGTCCAGCTGGTGGCCCAGCTCGGCGAAGAGCGTGACCTCGGCCTGCCACCAGAAGTCCTCGGTGTCCACCAGCGTCCCGTCCATGTCCAGCAGCACCGCCTGCAGGCCGCGGCCGTCCCCGTGGTCGAGCGAGAGGGCGGTGGTGGAGCTGGTGGTCATGGCGAGTCCTTCCGGCAGTACCCCGCGGTGCGTCCTGGGACGCCCCCGGGGATGGCACAGGCCGGCCCGCTGGTGAGCGGACCGGCCCGTTCAGGATCATCAAGGATACGCCCGCTCCGCCCGGAAAGAGCGAACGCAGAAGGGCATCCGGATTACCGGGCGTTGAAGTACTTCGCCTCCGGGTGGTGGATCACGATGGCGTCGGTGGACTGCTCGGGGTGCAGCTGGAACTCCTCGGAGAGCACCACGCCGATCCGCTCGGGCTTCAGCAGCTCGGCGATCTTGGCGCGGTCCTCCAGCTCGGGGCAGGCCCCGTAGCCGAGCGAGAAGCGGGCGCCCCGGTACTTGAGCGCGAACATGTCCTTGACGTCCTGCGGGTCCTCGCCGGAGAAGCCCAGCTCGTAGCGGACCCGGGCGTGCCAGAACTCGGCGAGCGCCTCGGCCAGTTGCACCGACAGGCCGTGCAGCTCCAGGTAGTCGCGGTAGGAGTTCCCGGCGAACAGCTCGTTGGCCGCCTCGGAGATCCGGTTGCCCATGGTGACCACCTGGAGGCCGACCACGTCCCGCTCGCCGGACTCCTCCGGGCGGAAGAAGTCCGCCAGGCAGAGCCGGCGGCCGCGGCGCTGGCGGGGGAAGGTGAAGCGGGTCCGCTCGGTGCCGTCCTCGTGGAAGACGATCAGGTCGTCGCCCTTGGAGTTGGCCGGGTAGTAGCCGTAGACCACGGCCGCCTCCAGCCAGCCCTCGGTCTGCAGCCGGTCCAGCCAGGCCCGCAGCCGCGGCCGGCCCTCGGTCTCCACCAGCTCCTCGTAGGACGGGCCCTCGCCGTTGCGCGCGGCCTTCAGACCCCACTGGCCCTTGAACAGCGCGTCCTCGTCCAGCCAGGAGGCGTAGTCCGCGAACGGGATGCCCTTGACGATCCGGTCGCCCCAGAACGGCGGGGTGGGCAGCGTGTTGTCCAGCGCGACGTCCGAGCGGATCTGGCCGAGGTTGACCTCGGGCTCCGGCTCCGCCACCTCGACCCGGGCGTGCCGGCGCTGCTTGAGCTCCGGCAGGGTCGCACCGGGCACGCCGCGCTTGACCGCGATCAGCGCGTCCATCAGCCGCAGGCCCTCGAAGGCGTCCCGGGCGTAGCGGACCTCGCCCTCGTAGATCTCGTGCAGGTCCTGCTCGACGTAGGCGCGGGTCAGGGCGGCGCCGCCGAGGATCACCGGGTAACTGGCGGCCAGCTTGCGCTGGTTCAGCTCCTCCAGGTTCTCCTTCATGATCACGGTGGACTTCACCAGCAGGCCGGACATGCCGATCACGTCCGCGTTGTGCTCCTGCGCGGCGTCCAGGATCGCCGAGACCGGCTGCTTGATGCCCAGGTTGACCACGTTGTAGCCGTTGTTGGACAGGATGATGTCGACCAGGTTCTTGCCGATGTCGTGGACGTCGCCCTTGACGGTGGCCAGCACGATGGTGCCCTTGCCCTCGCTCTCGGACTTCTCCATGTGCGGCTCCAGGTGGGCCACCGCGGTCTTCATCACCTCGGCGGACTGGAGCACGAACGGCAGCTGCATCTGGCCGGAGCCGAACAGCTCGCCGACCACCTTCATCCCGGCGAGCAGGGTGTCGTTGATGATCTCCAGCGCCCGGCGCTCGCCCAGCGCCTCGTCCAGGTCGGCCTCCAGGCCGTTGCGCTCGCCGTCGATGATCCGGCGCTGCAGCCGCTCCTCCAGCGGGAGCGCGGCCAGCTCCTGCGCCTTGGAGGCCTTGACCGACGCCGTGGAGACGTTCTCGAACAGCTCCAGCAGGCGCTGCAGCGGGTCGTAACCGTCCCGGCGGCGGTCGTAGACCAGGTCGAGGGCGGCCTCGCGCTGCTCCTCGGGGATCCGGGAGATCGGCAGGATCTTGGAGGCGTGCACGATCGCCGAGTCCAGGCCGGCCTCCACGCACTCGTGCAGGAAGACCGAGTTGAGCACCACGCGGGCGGCCGGGTTGAGGCCGAAGGAGATGTTCGACAGGCCGAGGGTGGTCTGCACCCCGGGGTGGCGGCGCTTGAGCTCGCGGATCGCCTCGATGGTCTCGATGCCGTCCCGGCGGGACTCCTCCTGGCCGGTGGCCAGGGTGAAGGTCAGGCAGTCGACCAGGATCGAGCCCTCGTCGATGCCGTAGTCGGTGGTCAGCTCGGCGATCAGCCGCTCGGCGATCTCCACCTTCTTCTCGGCCGTACGGGCCTGGCCGTGCTCGTCGATGGTCAGCGCGATCAGGCCTGCGCCGTGCTCGCGGGCCAGCGAGGCGATCCTGGCGAAGCGGGAGTCGGGGGCGTTGCCGTCCTCGTAGTTGACCGAGTTGAGCACCGCGCGGCCGCCGAGCGCCTCCAGGCCGGCCTGCAGCACCGGCGGCTCGGTGGAGTCCAGCACGATCGGCAGGGTGGAGGCGGTGGCCAGCCGGCCGGCGATCTCCTTCATGTCGGCGACGCCGTCGCGGCCGACGTAGTCCACGCACAGGTCCAGCAGGTGCGAGCCGTCCCGGATCTGGTCACGGGCGATCTCCACGCAGGCCTGCCAGTCGCCGGCCAGCATCGACTCGCGGAACTTCTTCGAGCCGTTGGCGTTGGTGCGCTCGCCGATCGCCAGGTACGAGGTGTCCTGGCGGAACGGCACCGACTGGTAGAGCGAGGCAGCCGCGGGCTCCGGCTGCGGCTCGCGCCGGGCGATCGGGCGGCCCTGGACCTTCTCGACCACCTGGCGCAGGTGCTCGGGGGTGGTGCCGCAGCAGCCGCCGACCAGCGAGAGGCCGTACTCGCGGGTGAACACGTCGTGCGCCTCGGCCAGTTCGGCCGGGGAGAGCGGGTAGTGGGCGCCGTCCTTGCCGAGCACCGGCAGGCCCGCGTTCGGCATGCAGGACAGGCCGATCCTCGCGTTCTTGGCGAGGTAGCGCAGGTGCTCGCTCATCTCGGCCGGGCCGGTGGCGCAGTTGAGGCCGATGTAGTCGACGCCGAGCGGCTCCAGCGCCGTCAGCGCGGCGCCGATCTCGGAGCCGAGCAGCATGGTGCCGGTGGTCTCCACCGTCACCTGCACCAGCACCGGGAGGTCCAGCCCGGCCTCGGCCAGGGCGCGCTTGGAGCCCAGGATCGCGGCCTTGGTCTGCAGCAGGTCCTGGCTGGTCTCCACCAGCAGCGCGTCGGCGCCGCCCGCGATCAGACCGGCCGCGTTCTGCTGGAAGCCGTCGCGCAGCGTCTCGTACGGCGCGTGGCCGAGGGTCGGCAGCTTGGTGCCGGGGCCGATCGAGCCGAGCACCCAGCGGGTGCGGCCGTCGGCGGCGTGGGCGTCGGCCACCTCGCGGGCGATCCGTGCGCCGGCCTCGGAGAGCTCGAAGATCCGCTCGGAGATGTCGTACTCGCCCAGCGCGGCGAAGTTGGCGCCGAAGGTGTTGGTCTCCACGCAGTCCACGCCCACCGCGAAGTAGGCCTCGTGGACGGAGCGGACGATGTCCGGGCGGGTGATGTTGAGGACCTCGTTGCAGCCCTCCAGATCCTGGAAGTCCTCCAGGGTCGGGTCCTGCGCCTGGAGCATGGTGCCCATCGCACCGTCGGCGACCACCACCCGGGTGGCGAGCGCTTCGCGCAGCGCGTTCGCGCGGCTCTGCTGAGTGGTGGACGGGTCGGCTGCAGTGGCCATGGGGCGTCTCCCTGGTGCGACGGCTGTCGGCTTTGCGAACCCGCTTCGTCGGGCCCGCACGTCGTCAGGGTATCCGGCCGACGGCCCGCCACGCGGGCCCATTCCGTATCCTGAGCGCTCGACCGCAAGGGGGAGCGATCGCGTGGCAGGCTTTCGGGCCGCCGCGCGGCGCGTGGGGCGGGCCGTCTCGGCCCCGTTCCGGGCGCTGCGCGAGCGTTGGAGGGGCTGGTCCTGGTGGCGCCGGGCGCTGCTGGCGCTGGGGCTGGCGGTGGCCGTCCCGGTCGCCGCGCTGGGCTCGGTGTTCGTGGCGATCCGGCTGCACTACACGGGTGAACCCGCCGCCGAGGCGCGCACCCGGGGCCGGGACGCGGTGTGGCTCGGCCACGCCTGGGTGGACGGCCGCAAGACCGACGCGGACGTCGCGGCGCTGGCCCGGCAGCTGGCCGGCACCGGGGTGCGCGACCTGTACGTCCACACCGGCCCGCTGGAGCACGACGGCTCCCTTCCGGCGTCCGTCCACCCGCGGGCCCGCTGGTTCACCGAGGCCGCCCACCGGGCGCTGCCGGGGGTCCGGGTGCAGGGCTGGCTGGGTGACGAGGTCAAGCCGGAGCGGGACGCCCTGGACCTGGACGACGCGCCCACCCGGGAGCGGGTCACCGCCTCCGCCCGACAGGTGCTGGACCAGGGCTTCGACGGCGTGCACTTCGACATGGAGCCGATCCGCCCCGGCTCGGCCGGCTGGCTCGCCCTGCTGGACCAGGTCCGCCCGGTGACGGCGGCGCGTCACGCCGTGCTGTCGGTGGCGGCCCCGCAGATCGACCCCGTCCCCGGACTGCACACCGCGGGCATCCTGCTCACCGACCACGGCAAGTGGTGGGACCAGGCGTACTTCCGGGAGACCGCCCGCCGGGTCGACCAGATCGCGGTGATGGCGTACGACACCTCGATGCCCACCGAGCCGCTGTTCGGCGGGTACGTCGCCCAGCAGACCGAGCTGGCGCTGCGGGCCACCCCGCCGCAGGTCGACCTGCTGATCGGCCTGCCGTTCTTCTGGGACGACAAGTGGGGCCACTGGGGCGACGCGGAGACCGTCCCGGCGGCCGTCCGGGGCGTGCGGCTCGGCCTCGGCCACCAGGACCCGGGGCGGGCCAACTTCGGCGTCGCGCTGTACGTGGACTTCGCCGCGACGCCGGAGAACTGGGCGGTGTACCGGGGCGGCTGGGTGGACCCGGCCTGAGCGGCGCCCCGCGACGGGCGGGGCTCAGGCCGCCATGCGGTGGGCGAGGGCGCCCAGGTAGCGGTGGACGCCGGCGTCCTCGCCGGTCAGGTAGTGGGAGACGGCCCGGTCCAGCGGCCTGCGGACCTCGCCGCGCTCGGTGACGGTCAGCGAGCAGCCGGCCCCGGCCGGGGTGAGCCGGTACGTCCAGGTGCCGCCGTAGGGCAGGTCGGGGTCGGCGATGCCGGTGACCAGGCGGTGCGGGGCCTCGCTGGCGACCACCTCGTAGGTGGTGTGCCCGTGCCGGTCGTACTCGCGCCAGCGCGGGCGGCCGCCGGCCCCGGCGGGCAGCCGTTCGACGTGGGTGAGGCCCGGGCGCCAGGCCGGGTAGAGGTCGATGTCGGTGAGCACGTCCCAGACCGCGCCGGGCGGCTGGGCGAGCTCCAGCCCGCCTTCGGTCACGTGCTCCACCGGCAGCCGGCGTCCGGCGCGGTCCGCCGCCAGCAGCGCGGCCCCGAGCAGCGCCGCCGCGGCCGTACCCGCGCCGATCCACAGCCATCGGTTCATCGGTCGGCCCCTTCCGCCCGGCCCCGTCCACCATCATCGCGCCGCCGGTGCCCGGGCGGCACTCCTGTGCGCTCCGTCGCCGGCCGGGCACCCTGTGCCGCCGTCCCCGGGCGAGCTGACGGGGAGTCAGCCGTCACGGTGCGGATATCCGCTGGATCGCGGCGGCCCGCTCCCCCAGACTGTCCCGGTGCCCGGCCGCCATGCGCATCAAAGCCCGTAGGCTGGGCAGGTAGGGACCATGGGGCGAGCTGTTCCATGGGAGACGAGAGGTTCGACAGGCGGGAGCCGGCCCGTCGGTGCCCCGGCTGGCCAGCCGGGGCGGTGCCGGTCCGACCGCCGACCGGAGGGAGACGCTGGGTGATCGAGCTGGAAGATGTTCCCGAGTTGATCGACCCGGTGATGGTCTGCGCCTTCGAGGGGTGGAACGACGCGGGTGACGCCGCCTCCGCGGCTCTGGCACATCTGGACGACACCTGGGGCGGCAAGGTGTTCGCCGCCCTGGACGCGGAGGACTACTACGACTTCCAGGTCAACCGGCCGACGATCTGGCTGGACGGCGGCGTCCGCCGGATCACCTGGCCGACCACCAGGCTCTCGGTGGTCCGGGTGACCGAGCCGGTGACCAGGGACGTGGTGCTGGTGCGCGGCATCGAGCCGAGCATGCGCTGGCGCTCGTTCTGCAACGAGCTGCTCGGCTTCGCGCACGAGCTGGGCGTCGAGCTGGTGGTGATCCTGGGCGCGCTGCTCGGCGACACCCCGCACAGCCGCCCGGTGCCGGTCAGCGGGGTCACCTCCGACCCGGAGCTGGCCCGCCGGCTGGATCTGGAGGAGAGCCGCTACGAGGGCCCGACCGGGATCGTCGGGGTGCTGCAGGAGGCCTGCACCCACGCCGGGGTGCCGGCCGTGACGCTGTGGGCCGCGGTGCCGCACTACGTCGCGCAGCCGCCCAATCCCAAGGCCACGCTGGCGCTGCTGAACAAGCTGGAGGACCTGCTGGACCTGCGCATCCCGCCGGGCGAGCTCGGCGAGGACGCCCGGGCCTGGCAGCTCGGCGTGGACCAGCTGGCCGCCGAGGACAGCGAGGTGGCCGAGTACGTCCAGCAGCTGGAGGAGGCGCAGGACACCGCCGAGCTGCCGGAAGCCTCCGGGGACGCGATCGCGCGCGAGTTCGAGCGCTATCTGCGCCGCCGGGAGAACGTCGGCCCGACCGGCGAGAAGCCGGTGTCCGGGCACGCGACGGCCGAGCGGCCCGCCGAGCCGGAGTCGCCGGGCACCACCCGGGAGAGCCAGGAGGGCGCCGAGGACGAGTAGTCCTCCCCCGCCGACGCCGAAGGGGCGTCAGGACTTCGGTCCTGACGCCCCTTCGGCGTGGTTGCGGGCGGGCCGGACTACAGCGCGACGCCGAGCAGGGCGTCCACCGTCCGGGTCACCAGGCCGGGCGCGCCGGTGTCGGTGCCGCCCTCGTTCTCCTGCTGGGCGGCCCAGCGGTCGACGGCGGCCAGCGCGGCGGGCGCGTCCAGGTCGTTCGCCAGCGCCGCCCGGACCTCGGCGAGCAGCTGCTCGGCCGCCGGGCCGTCCGGCCGGGAGACCGCGGCCCGCCAGCGGGCGAGGCGCTCGACGGCCTCGTCCAGGACGGACTTGGTCCACTCCCAGTCCTCGCGGTAGTGGTGCGAGAGCAGGGCCAGGCGGATCGCCGCCGGGTCGACCCCGTCGCGGCGCAGGGCCGAGACGAAGACCAGGTTGCCGCGGGACTTGGACATCTTCTTGCCGTCCAGGCCGACCATGCCCGCGTGGACGTACGCCTTGGCGTACGGGTGGGAGCCGGTGGCGACCTGGGCGTGCGAGGCGCCCATCTCGTGGTGCGGGAAGGACAGGTCGCTGCCACCGCCCTGGACGTCGAAGGTCATGCCCAGGTACCGCAGCGCGATGGCCACGCACTCGATGTGCCAGCCGGGGCGGCCGTGGCCGAGCTCGGTGTCCCAGGCGGGCTCGCCCGGGCGGGCGGCCAGCCAGAGCAGGGCGTCCAGCGGGTTGCGCTTGCCGGGGCGGTCCGGGTCGCCGCCGCGCTCGGCGAAGACCGGGCGCATGGCCTCACGGGTGAGGCCGGAGACCTGGCCGAAGTTCGGGTCGGCGTCGACCGAGAAGTAGATGTCCTCGTCCACCTTGTAGGCGGCGCCGGAGGCCAGCAGCTTCTGGACGATCGGGACGATCCACGGGATGGACTCGACCGCGCCGACGTAGTGGGCCGGCGGGAGCAGCCGCAGGGCGGTCATGTCCTCGCGGAACAGGGCCGTCTCGCGTTCCGCCAGGGCCACCCAGTCCTGGCCGGTCTGGACCGCGCGCTGCAGCAGCGGGTCGTCCACGTCGGTCACGTTCTGGATGTAGAGGACGTCGTGACCGGCGTCCTTCCAGACCCGCTGGACCAGGTCGAAGGCGTTGTACGTGGCGGCGTGGCCCATGTGGGTCGCGTCGTAGGGGGTGATGCCGCAGACGTAGATCCGGGCGGTGCCGTCCTGCGGCACGACCTCGCGGATCTTGCCCGCTGCGGTGTCGAAGATGTGGAGGGGGAGCCCCTGACCAGGCAGGGCGGGAACCTCGGAGGCGGGCCAGGCATGCATGGGATCGACTTTAACCTTGAGAACATTTGAAAGCCTAACCAGTCAACAAGATCGACTGATTTCTGATCCTGTCGTTGCCTGAGTGCTTTCCGACTGATAGTGAGCGTTCGGGCCCGGGTGAGCGGGCCGGTCGGACAGGGGTGAGCGCCCGGTCGACCCTGCCGCCGACCGGGCGCCCGGCTCCCCCGGGGAAGCGGCCGGAGCCGCTACGACCGCTGCCAGAGGGCCGGTACGTTCGGCGGCTCCCAGCCCACCATGGCGGTGTGCGCCTGGAGGCAGACGTAGGAGGCGCCGGAGTAGGTGACGCGGTCGCCCGCGCTGTACGACCGGCCCGGGGTCCAACTGCCGCTCGGGGGCGTGGTGGGCCCGCCGGTCGGTCCACCGGTCGGGGTGGCGGTGGCCGTCGGGCTCGGGGTGCCCGGGCTCTGCGGCACGTCCAGCACGAAGTCGTAGGTGGCCGTCTCGCCGGACCCGTTCTGCTGGACGTTCATCAGCAGCCGGGCGTCGTAGATGGTGTCGGTGCTGTTGCGCGGCTCGCCCGGGAAGTAGAGCTGGGTGGTCAGGACCGGGCGGCCGGGGGCCTGGAGCTTGACGTGCAGGTGCCGGGTGCGGCCCGGGTAGAGGCCGGGGACGATGGTGTCCAGCTTGTACGCGCCGTTGGCGTCGGTGAACTGGTGGCCGCGGAAGGTGTAGCCGACGTTGTCGTAGTTGCCGCCGTCGTCGGCCTGCCAGAAGTCCAGCAGGACACCGGAGACGGGCCGGCAGGCTCGGCCGAAGACGTAGCCGCTGACGGTCAGCCGGGTGCCCGGGCCGTCACTCACCATCGAGCTGCGCAGCGGGGAGTTGGGCTTGAAGTAGGGGCCCTCGATCTGCTCGACGGTCGGGTCGTCGCCGTCGTGGCACTCGGGGGTCAGTCCTGGGGTTCGGCCGGTGCCGACCTGCTCCCGGGCCAGTGCGACCCCGCCGCCGACCAGCAGCGGTGCGGCCCCGAGCGCGGCGGCGGCCTTCAGGACGGTCTTGCGGCTGATCATGCCGTCGGACGGGGGCATGCGCCGTCTCCTTCCGGTGGGTTCCTCCTGGGGGTGGGGGTCGGCCCTTGCCATGGTGGGGGCATGACAAGGGCCGAACCGGCCGCCGTCCGCGCGCTGGATCGACCGCCGGTGGCCAGCAGTAAATCTACGGACCGTCCGGTGCGACGGCGATGGACATGATCCGGGGATCGTGGTGATTTCCGTCGACCCGGGACCGGAACTCCCCCGGGGTCATCCCGGTCTCCCGCCGGAAGAAGCGGCAGAAGTACGCCGGGTCGGCGAAACCCGCCTCCTTCGCCACCTGGCGGATCGTCAGATCCGTGCAGGCGAGCAGCCGTTTGGCCTCCAGGGTCTGCTGCCGGCGGATCAGTCCGCCCGGGGTACGGCCGGTGGCCTGCTTGACCAGGGTCTGCAGGTGCCCCGGGGAGACGCCGAGTTCCTGGGCGGTGGAGGCCACCGAGCGCCGCACCCCGCCCGGCTCGGCGATCAACCGGGTGAAGGCGGCGGCCAGTTCGGCCGGACGGGTGGGCACCGCGGGCCGGTCGTCCGGGGCGCAGGCGCGCAGCGCCCGGACGATCAGGATGTGCAGACTGGCCCGCAGCACGCCCTGGTAGCCGGGCGCCCGCGTCCGGTACTCCTGCTCCATGTCGGCGAGCAACCGGGCGACCGCGCCGGCGTGTTCGCCGAGCCCGATCCCGGGGCGGGTGGCCAGGGCGCGCAGCGCGGCCAGGTCCTGGGGGTGGCTCAGCAGGAAGTCCTCGTTGAACAGGACGACCCGGCCGGCCAGCTCCTCGGTGTCCGCCCAGTAGTGCACCTGGCCGGGCGCGATCACGCACAACTGCGGTGGCGCCAGCGGCTGGTGGACCAGGTCCAGGACATGGGCGCCACGGCCTCCGGTGACCAGGACGATCTCGTGGAACGAGTGGCGGTGGGGGAAGTTGGCGCGGGAGAGCGCGCCGATCGCGTCGAAACTGCCGATGGCGAAGGGCAGCAGCTGGGGCAGCGGGACCTGCAGGCGGTGCAACGGCAGGTCCGGCGCGGTCCGGGGGGTGGGGGTGGTCCGTGGCACGTCCATCGGAGCAGTGTGCGACCTGTTCCGGCAACAGGTCCAGACCACCGATCGGTAACCGTGCCGCGGCCCGGGCCCGGACGACCGCACCCCGTCGGACGGGCCCCGAGGACGGGCCCTAAACGGGCGGCCAGGGGATCGCCGGCCAGTCCGCGGAGGGCAGCGGGTGCCGGCCCGAGCCGCGCAGTGCGGCCACCCGGGCGCGGGTGGCGTCCAGTTCGGCGCCGGTCAGGTGCGGGGCGAGGCGCTCGGCCAGTTCCCCGTCCAGTTCCCGGGCCAGCCGGGACAGCACCTCCAGCGCCTCGGCGGGCAGCGGGTCCCCCGCCCAGCCCCAGAGCAGGGTGCGCAGCTTGCCCTCGGTGTTGAAGGTGACGCCGTGGTCGATGCCGTACACCCGGCCGTCCGCGGCGGGGATCAGGTGGCCGCCCTTGCGGTCGGCGTTGTTGAGCACCGCGTCCAGCACCGCGAGCCGGCGCAGCCGCCGGTCGTCGTGGTGCACCAGCAGCGCGGTGCGGCCGTCCTCGATCTCGGCCCGGACGATCGGCAGCCAGCCCGCCTCCGGGCCGTCCGGGTCCTGCAGCGCCAGCAGCGGCTCGGCCTGCGGGTCCGGCTCGACCCACAGCTGCACCATGCCGGGCCCGTGCGGGCCCTCGCGCAGCACGGTGGGCGGGATCAGCTCCCAGCCGGTCGCCGCGGACAGCTCGTACGCGGCGACCTCGCGACCGGCCAGGGTGCCGTCCGGGAAGTCCCAGAGCGGGCGCTCGCCGGCCACCGGCTTGTAGACGGCCTGCGCGCTCAGCGAGCCGTGCTCGACGGTGCAGTACAGCGCGGCGTTGGAGGCCTCGGTGAGGCGGCCGTGCACCGTCAGCTCGCCCTGGCGCAGCAGCGCGAGGGCGGTCGGCACGTCGGCGGCGAGGGCGGCGGCCACCGCCGGGTCGGCCTGCGGCGGGGTCTCGGTGTTCAGCGCCGGTAGCCGTTCGCGCGCGGGCACAGGTGGCCCTCCGGGTCCAGCGGCAGGTTGCAGAACGGGCAGGGCTTGCGGCCGGCCGCGACCAGGTCCAGCGCGCGCTTGGCGAACACCCGGGCCATCGCGCCGGTCAGCCGCACCCGCAGCATGTCCGGGCCGTTCTCGTCGTCCTGGAAGACCGCCTCCTCGGCGTCCTCCTCCTCGTCCTCCACCAGCGCCTGCGCCTCGACCACCAGGCAGGCGTCCACGCTGTCCCAGGCCAGGGCCATCGTGCCGACCCGGAACTCCTGCTCCAGCGGGAGGTCCAGCGGGGCGGTGTCGAGCAGGTCCCTGGGCGCGGTGGCCGGGATCGAGGCGTCGCCGCCGCTGCGCCGCAGCGCCTCGTCCAGGACCTCCTCGATCCGCTCGGCGAGGGCGGCGACCTGGTTCTTCTCCAGCAGCACGCTGGTGATCCGGCCCCGGGCGCTGGCCTGCAGGTAGAACGCCCGGGCGCCGGGCTGGCCGACGGTGCCGGCCACGAACCGTTCGGGCTGGTCGTAGAAGAAGACCTGACGGGGCACGCTCTAGCTCCGGATCGTGTCGGTCGGCGCGGTTCCGCCGTGCGGGACCGCGGGGTTGTCCAACGGGGGCGGGTGGTTCAACGGTCGGGTGGTCGAACTACGGGGCACTCAGAACTACGGGCACTCATCAGTCACCCTACGACCTCCGGGGCCCGGCCGGGGAGCCGAGCCGGAGGCCGCCGGGCGGGGTGGCACCCGCGGGCCCGGGCCGTGCCGCGCAGCTCAGGCCGTTCCGCCGACCACCGCGTCGCCGGCCGGGGTGACCGGGTCGGCGGAGGGCTTGGGCGCCAGCGAGGAGAGGTCGCCGGTGTCGCCCATCCTGAGGACGAAGGGCCGCTGTGGGGTGTAGCGGATCGCGGTGACCGAGCAGGGCTCGACGCTGATCCGCTGGAAGTGGTCCAGATGCAGGCCGAGCGCGTCGGCCACCACCGCCTTGATCACGTCCCCGTGCGAGCAGGCGACCCAGACCGCGTCCTCGCCGTGCTCGGCGGCGATCTTGGCGTTCCACTCGCGGACCGCGGAGACCGTGCGGTGGCTCAGCTCGCGCAGCGACTCACCGCCGGGGAAGGCCGCGGCGGCGGCGTGGTCCTGCACCGTGCGCCAGAGCGGCTCCTTGGCCAGTTCGGCCAGCGGACGGCCGGTCCACTCACCGTAGTGGCACTCCCCCAGCCGTTCGTCCTCGGCCGGCGGGCCCAGCTCCGGGCGGACGGCGAGCAGCGGCTCCATGGTCTGCCGGCAGCGCTCCAGCGGGCTGCTGACGGCCTGTACCAGTGGGATCGCGGCCAGCCGGCCGGCCAGCGCGGCGGCCTGGGCGCGCCCGGTGTCGTCCAGGTCCACGCCGGGGGTCCAACCGGCCAGGGTCCCGGCGGTGTTCGCGGTCGAGCGGCCGTGGCGGACGAGCAGCAGGGTGGGCATGGGGCTCAGCCTACGGCCTCCGGGCGCGGCGGTGGGGCCCGGTTCCCGGTCGAACCGCCGCCGCGAGCACTGCCCGGTCCGTTGCCGCGGCCCGGGTCCTCGCACAGGCTCCCGCATCGTCCGGCGTTCCCGGGGAACAATGGCCCGCATGATCGTCCACTGCGCCGCGTACCAGGACGGCCGCCGGCTCGGGGCCTCCGAGGATCCGACCGACGCGCTCACCGCCGCCCGCGAGGCCGGGCCGGGGGCCTTCGTCTGGATAGGCCTCTTCGAGCCCACCACCGAGGAACTCGACCGGGTCGGCAAGGAGTTCGCGCTGCACCCGCTGGCCGTCGAGGACGCCGTCAGCGCCCACCAGCGCCCCAAGGTCGAGGCCTACCAGGGCTCGCTGTTCGTCGCCCTCAAGACCCTCGGCCACCACGCCGAGACCCACGCCGTCACCAGCGGCGAGGTGATGGTCTTCCTCGGCCCGGACTTCGTGATGACCGTCCGGCACGGCGCGGACAGCCCGCTCAGCGGCCTGCGGGCCCGGCTGGAACAGGAGCCCGAACTGCTGCGGTACGGGCCCAGCTCGGTGCTGCACTCGGTCTGCGACACCGTGGTGGACGGCTACGTGGCGGTGGCCGCCGCGCTGCAGGGCGAACTGGACGAGCTGGAGGCGGACGTCTTCGCCCCCGGCCGGGTCGACCGCGACGCCGCCGGGCGGATCTACGGCTGCAAGCGCCAGGTGATGACCGTCCGGCGCGCCGCCTCCCCGCTGCTGGAGCCGATGCTGCGGCTGGAGCGCGGCGCCCCGTTCGTCCGCCCGGAGACCGCCCCCTACCTGCGGGACGTCGCCGACCACCTGGCCCGGGTGAACGACCAGGTGGACGGCATGGACCGGCTGCTGTCCGACATCCTCGGCGCCAACCTGGCGCAGGTGAGCGTGCAGCAGAACAACGACATGCGGAAGATCTCCGCCTGGGCGGCGCTGGCCGCCGTACCGACCATGATCGCCGGCGTGTACGGGATGAACTTCGACGTCATGCCCGAGCTGCACGAACCCTGGGGGTACCCGGCGGTGCTGTCGCTGATGGCGGTGGTCTGCGTGGTGCTGCACCGGGTGTTCAAGCGGCACGACTGGCTGTAGTGCCGCCCGCTCCTCATGCGGTCGTCACGACGCGAGCCCGGCCCGCTCCAGCGCCTCGACGCCGGTGCGCAGCGCCTGGATCCGCTCGTCCAGGGTGAAGCCGGCCGGGGCCAGGGTGAGCGTGGTGACGCCCGCGTCGGCGTAGGCCTGCATCCGGTCGGCGATCCGGGCGGTGTCGCCGATCAGCGAGGTGGCGTCGATCAGGTCGTGCGGGACGGCGGCGGCGGCGCCCGCGTAGTCCTTGGCCAGGTACTTCTCCTGGATCTCGTCGGCGGCCTGCTCGTAGCCCATCCGCCGGGCGAGCTGGTTGTAGAAGTTCTTCTCCTTGCTGCCCATGCCGCCGATGTAGAGCGCGGCGTAGGAGCGCTGGGAGTCGACGCCCGCCTTGATGTCCTCGCCGACGGCGATGGTGACGGTCGGGCAGAGGTCGAAGCCGTCCAGGGACTTGCCGGCCTTGGCGCGCCCGGCCCTGAGCGGGTCGAGGGAGAGCGCGGCGTGCTCGGGGGCGAAGAAGATGCCGAGCCAGCCGTCGGCGATCTCGCCGGTCTGCTCCAGGTTCTTCGGGCCGATCGCGGCGATGTACAGCGGGATGTGCTCGCGCACCGGGTGGACGGTCAGCTTGATCGGCTTGCCCGGGCCGCCGGGCAGCGGCAGGGTCCAGTGCGCGCCCTCGTGCACCAGGCGCTCGCGGGACATCGCCTTGCGGATGATCTCCACGTACTCGCGGGTGCGGGCGAGCGGCTTGTCGAACTTCACCCCGTACCAGCCCTCGGAGACCTGCGGGCCGGAGACGCCGAGGCCGAGCCGGAAGCGGCCGCCGGAGAGGGTGTCCAGGGTCGCGGCGGTCATCGCGGTCATCGCCGGGGTGCGGGCCGGGATCTGGAAGATGGCCGAACCGACGTCGATCCGCTCGGTCCTGGCCGCGACGAAGCTCAGCACGGTGGCGGCGTCCGAGCCGTACGCCTCGGCGGCCCAGCAGACCGAGTAGCCGAGCCGGTCCGCCTCCTGGGCCACCGCGATGTTGTCGGCATCCATGCCGAGTCCCCAGTAGCCGAGGTTGATGCCGAGTCGCATGTGCCGAACCTTCCAGTCGGGTGGGCTTGGTGGTCGAGCGTAACGGTGTCCGCACGGCTCGGGCTACTGACGGGTAGCAGTGGTCCGGGTCACAGCGCCGCCGTTGATCGTTCTGCGGGTCTGCGCCCCTGTCCGGGTACCGGCCGCTACGCTCAGCCGACGTGGGGAGTGCTCTCCCCACCTGCGCGTTTACTGGGCTACCGGCGCCACCGGTGCCACCCGGCCAGTGGAGGGCCCGTCCGATGGAAAAGCGTCACCTCGGCCGTACCGGCCTGCAGGTCTCCCGCCTCGGTCTCGGCACCATGACCTGGGGCCGCGACACCGACGAGCACGAAGCCGCCGAGCAGCTCAAGGAGTTCGTCGACGCCGGCGGCAACCTGGTCGACACCGCCGACGTGTACGCCGACGGCGGCGCCGAGTACCTGATCTCCCGCCTCACCGACAACCTGATCCCCCGCTCCGAACTCGTCATCGCCACCAAGGCGGGCAGCGTCCCCGAGTCCGCCCGCCGCTTCGACGGCTCGCGCGGCCACCTGCTGGCCGCCCTGGACGCCTCGCTGCGCCGGCTCGGCACCGACTACGTCGACCTGTGGCAGGTGCACGCGTTCGACCCGATGACCCCGGTCGAGGAGACCCTCAGCGCCCTCGACATCGCCGTCTCCTCCGGCCGCGCCCGCTACGCCGCGGTCTGCGACTTCAGCGGCTGGCAGCTCGCCAAGGCCGCCACCTGGCAGCACGCCCACCACGACCGGATGCCGCTGGCCGGGGCGCAGTTGGAGTACTCGCTGCTCCAGCGCGGCATCGAGCGCGAGGCGCTGCCCGCCGCGCTGGACGCCGGGGTCGGCATCCTGGCGGGCTCGCCGCTCGGGCGCGGGGTGCTCACCGGCAAGTACCGGCACGGCGTCCCGCAGGACTCGCGCGGCGCCTCGGCCTACCTGTCCGGGTTCGTCCAGCCCTACCTCGGGGAGCGCTCCCGGCGGATCGTGGACGCCGTCGCCACCGCCGCCGACGGGCTGGCCAGCAGCCCGCTCGCGGTCGCGCTGGCCTGGGTCCGGGACCGGCCCGGGGTGGCCAGCGCACTGGTCGGGGCGCGCACGGTGGCACAGCTGCAGGCGGCGCTGTCAGTGGAGGCGCTTACGCTTCCGGATGAGATCCGCGGCGCGCTGGACGACATCTCGTCCCCGGTGCACCGCTACCCGGACCAGGGGTGGACGGAGCTGTAGCCCCGGGCCGGTCGTTGAGCAGAACGTGCAGTGGAGTGACCTTTGGAGCGGACGACGATGAGTGACACGGGGAACGGCGCTCCGGAGGTGACCACCGGGGCCCAGCTGACCGCGGAGGAGAAGGCGGCGAAGTTCGCGGAGCTGGCGCAGCGGATCCGCGGCATGCAGCCGGAGGACGCCGCGGCGAGTGCCGCGCGGGCGGGGGCCGCACGGGCGCAGGCCTCGATGGCGGAGACTCCGGAGGCCGAGACGGCGGAGCCGGCCGAGCAGGCCGAGCAGACCGAACAGACCGAACACGCCGCTCCGGCTCCTGCTCCGGCGGCTCCGGCTGCCCCTGCCGCTCCGGCGGCTCCGGCTGCCCCTCCGGCTCCGGCTGCCCCTGCGGCTCCGGCCCCTCCGGCCCCGGTGGTGCCCGACCGGCGGCACGGCGACGCGCTCCGCGCCACCGCCGAGGTGCTGACGGCCGGTGGCGCCCCGGCCGAGCTGGCGGCCGCCGCCGTCGCGGAGTTCGGCGAGGACGCCGCCGGACGGCTGCGCGACGACCCGTGGGCGGTCCTCGGGCTGCCCGGCGTGCGCCCCGAACACGCGGACCGGTTCGCCCGCGGCCTGCTCGGGGCCTCGGTCGGGCCGGACGACCCCCGCCGGGCCCAGGCCCTGGTGGTCTGGCTGCTGGAGCAGGCGGCCCTGCGCGGGCACTCCGCCCAGGAGCTGTCCGAGGTGGCCGCCGGGCTCGAACGGCTCCGGATGCCCGAACCGGCCGCCGCGATCGAGGCGGCCGTCGCGGACGGGCGGGTGCTGCCCTTCCAGGAGGAGCTGGGCGGAGCCGAGGCGCACGCGGCCGGCGGCGACGAGGACGAGCCGCCGACGCGCACCCTGCTCGCGCTGGAGACGCTGGCGATGGCGGAGGACAGCCTCGCCGAGAAGCTGCTCCAGCTGATGGCCTCCTTCGTGCCGGGCGAGGACGCCGGGGTCGAGGAGACCGGGATCGAGGAGACCGGGGACGTCGAGGGCACCGAGGACCCGGAGGCGGATGGGTCCGCCGAGGCCGCGCCCGTCTCCCCCGGCCCCGCCGCCTGGGAGGCCGCCGCCGAGAGGGCGCCGTCCTCCTCCGCGACCGCCCTGATCCGGGCCGTCGCCGAGAGCGCCCTGGTGCTGCACACCGGCGGCGAGGCGGCCCGCGCCGAGCCGGCCGCGCTGCTGGCCGCCGCCACGGGGCTCGGGCTGCGCGCCTGGGCCGCCACCTGGACCGACCAGGGCAAGGAGTCCTTCGCCGCCCTCGGCGGGGCCGGGGCCCCGGTGGTGACCCTCGCCGAGCTGCTGTCCGGTACGGCCGGCCCCGGCCGCGCGGCCGACGGCACGCTCGCGCTGGATCTCCTGATCGTGCTGGACGCGCCGCTGCTGGACGTCGAGCTGGCCGCCACCGTGCTGGAGTCGCTCGCCGACGGCACCCGGCTGGTGCTCAGCGGGGACCCGGGCCAGCTCTGGTCGGCCGGCCCCGGCCGGTTCTTCGCCGACCTGCTGGCCGCCAAGGTCTGCCCGGCGGTCGCCTCCCGCACCCCGGACTTCGGCCCGATCGGCGAACTGGTCTCGGGGGTCGGCATCGGCGAGCTGCAGCCCGTCGAGGCGCCGGACAAGGAGGTGGTCATCCTGACCGCCAAGGACGGCGGCGAGGCCGTCCACCGCGCCGTCCAGCTGCTCACCGACTCCATCCCGCGCGCCCTCGGCATCCCCGCCGAGCAGGTGGTGCTGCTCACCCCCGGCCACGGCGGACCGGCGGGTACGCGTGCGCTGAACGCCGCCGCCAAGGCCCGGCTGAACCCCGGCCCCGGACGGTTCGGCGGCTTCGACCCGGGCGACCGGGTGGTGGAGTCCCCCGCGCCCGGGGTCGTCCGCCCGGCCCGGGTGCTGGACGGCGACGCCGCCGGGCTGCACCTGGAGTACCCCGACGGCTCCCACCGGACCGTCCCGCCCGCCGAGGCCGGCCGGCTGCGGCACGGCTGGGCGCTGACCGTCCACCAGGCGCTGGGCCGTCGCTGGCCCGCCGCGGTGGTCGTGGTGCCGGAGGACGCCGGGCCGGCGCTCTCCCGGCAGTGGGTCTACACCGCGTTCGGGCGCGGCGAGCGGCACCTGTCCGTGGTCCACGCGGCGGGCCCGGCGCTCGTCCAGGCCGTCGCCGAGCGCCCGGCGCAGCCGCGCACCACCCGGCTGCGGGCGCTCCTCGCGGAGAACGCGGTCGCCGCGGACTGAGGCGCGTCCCGCGGATCACGCGCGGAGGGCGGGCCCGGAGCTCCCGGGCCCGCCCTCCGCGCGCGGGGCGACGTCAGTCGTCGGGGTCCTCGTCGTCGTAGACCTCGCTCACGTCGAACCGGCAGATCAGCAGCTGCGGGTCGGCGTGCTCGAAGGGCTCCGGCAGCCACTCCCCCGGCTCGCTCGGCTCGGTCGCCGCGACCCAGAGCGTCGAGTCCGCCTCCTCCAGGCCGAACTCCTCGCTGCGGGCGGCGATCTCGTCCGGTTCGTACTCGCCGAACAGCACCCCGATCGCGGCGTTCACGCCGCCGGCGCCGCCCGGGGTCAGCGACTCGTCGAGCCGCTCGGCCTGCGCGCGCAGCCGCTTGGGGTCGACCACGTGGTAGTCGCGGCGGATCAGCACGCTGATCGCCTCGGGCTGTTCCGGGCCGTGGTAGCCGCCCGGGCCCTCATCGCCGGGGATCTCGAAGGGAGTGACCTCGTCGTAGACCTCGTACAGGAGTTGGTCGTAGGCGATGGCCGCCGTCGCGAGCTGCTCGTAGGCAGCGGGCACGGCGGGATCATCGGCTGCGTTGGGGCTTGACACCGCTTCCAGATGACGGTCGATGGCGGCCTTGACCGCCTCAGCGGCGGCGCGTACCTCGGCAATGGTGGGCTGCGCGGCATCAGACATGGTGCAGACGCTATCTCCCCTCGGCGCCGGTACGCACAGCGGTTGTCACCTACACCCGCGATTTCACCGCAACTTCCCCCCTGATGTCCGATTCGGGGGTTTCTGTCCACCGGCAGAACCGGCGCGGGCCGGGCGCGAAGAGCGTACGGCCGGTCCGCCGGGGCCGTCCGGGTGCGGCCGCGCGCGCCGGTATCGGGATATTCGCTCCACAACGGCAACAGAACTGATGGACTGTCAGACGAGTGCCCGGGGCGAGGGCCGTCGGACCGCAGCGGCGGGGCGGGAGGACGGCCGGAAATCTTCGGGCCGACTGTCCGGGGCAGGCCGTAGGCTTGCGTGCAGGTGATCCTCAGGAGGAGCGTTTTGACCCCACCGAAGCCGGTCCGGCAACCGGAGTACGAGTACCAGTCGCTGCGCATGCCGCGCGGGACGTCGCGCAACGCGGCACGCCAACTGCTCACCGAGCACGCCGAGTACGGGCACTGGGAGCTCGACCGGCTGCGGCTGTTCCCCGACGGGAGCCGGACGGTCCGGCTGAAGCGGCGGATCATCCGGCAGGTCCGGAGTTGGTGACGGACGGGGCGATGGCACGACGCACCCGCGGCCGCCCGTGGAACAACGGGCGGCCGCGGGTGCGTGCCGGGGGCTTTCCGGCGGCGGGTGCCGCTGAGCGGTCGGGGAGCTCAGCCGGCGGGAGGGCTCAGCGGGCGCCGGCGCGGGCGCGGCGGTAGAGCACACCGCCGCCGACCAGCAGCGCGAGCCCGGCGGCACCGAGCACCTCGACGCCGCCGGCGCCGGTGTGGGCCAGCTGACCGCCCTCGGCGACGCTCTGCGCGGCGGGGGCGCTGGTGCGGGCGGCGGCCGGGACGGCCTGGGTGCCGTGGCCGGCGGCCGGGGCGCTCGGGGTGGCAACGGCGGACGGGCCGCCGTTGCGCGGGCCGCCCGTGCCGGTGTCGCCGGGCGGCGGGGTGGACGGGCTGTGCTCCCCGGGGCAGTCGTCGGTCGGCTTCGGGGCGGGGTGGGCGACGTTGCCGCACTCGTTCCCGAAGGCCGGGTTGCCGACGCCGACCACGTTCACGGAGTTGCCGCAGGCGTTCACCGGGACGTGCACCGGGGCCTGGACGCTGTTGCCCGAGACCACCCCGGGCGAGCCGGCGGTGGTGCCGGCGGCGGAGGAGCCCGAGGCGGAGGAACCCGAGCCGGAGGAGCCGCGGCTCGCGCCGGTGCTGGAGCTGTCGCTGCCGCCGGGGTGGCCGGTCTGGCCGCTCTGGCCGCTCTGGTCGGTCTGGCCGGTCTGGCCGGGCTTCGGGGCGGCGTGCCGGCCGCCCCCGCTGACATTGGCGCACCGGTTGCCGTAGGCCGGGTTCAGCGCGCCGACCACGTCGACGGTGTTGCCGCAGGCGTTGATCGGCACCTCGACCGGCACCTGAACCGAGTTCCCGGAGGCGACACCCGGTGATCCCACCGCGCCTCCCTGCGCCTCGGCGGCCGCGTAGGCGTAGCCGGCGGTGGAGGCCAGCACGCTGCCGGTGGCCACAGCGGTGAGGATCCCCTTCTTGGCTACATTCCTCATTTTTTCCCCTGACGTTTCGAGAAGGCGTGGCGATCTTGACGTGAACCTTATGAAAGTCGGAATTTCTGTATATCCGGCAATCGCGCAAGGTCTTTGACTGCACAGGAGTTAACGAGAGGCGAACGGCCAGGTTGGGCCGAACGAAGCAGCTTCACCCGATCGAGCGATCGGAACGTCAGGGCCTTGCCGGCCCGCGCGGCCGGACCGGGACCGGATCCGGGCACACCCCGGTCCGGAGTACGCGAAGGCCCCCGGTGCGGCGCGTCCGCCGCCCGGGGGCCGTACCGAGCCCGGCTCAACGGGCCTCGTCGGCCCGGAGGTTGACTCAGACGTTGGCGCAGTGGTTGCCGAACGCCGGGTTGATCAGACCGATCACGCTGACGGTGTTGCCGCACACGTTGACCGGCACGTGGACCGGGATCTGGATCTGGTTGCCCGCCACGACACCCGGGGAGCCCGCGGCCACGCCCTCGGCACCGGCGCCGCCGTGAGCGGACGCGACACCGGCGGCGGCGAGCACCAGGCCACCGGTGGCGGCGGTGACGGCGGCGATCTTCTTGACCTTCATCATTCCTCCTGTATGGACAACGCAACCCGTTCGGCGGGCTGCACAGGAAGAAACGACGCTGCGGCGAACGGGGTACGGAACAGATTTCCCATTCACCCGCACCGGTGATGCTTCGCACAGATAAGCGGCGCGGAATTCCGGGAAGAATCGTTTCTGTTGATCTCCTCGGACCCGTCCCACAATCATCCGCTCCGACAATGCGGTCGGCCCGCCCCCGGCAGTCCGGGAGCGGGCCGACCCAGTCGCCTGATCAGGGGCACGAAGGGATCGCCGGGCGCTCAGCAGGCGTCGATGAAGCGGTCCAGGACCCGGACGCCGAACTTCAGCCCGTCCACCGGCACCCGCTCGTCCACGCCGTGGAACATCCCGGCGAAGTCCAGCTCCGGCGGCAGCTGCAGCGGCGCGAAGCCGAAGCAGCGGATGCCGAGGTCCTGGAAGGACTTGGCGTCCGTCCCGCCCGACAGGCAGTACGGCACCGCGCGGGCGATCGGGTCCTCCGCGCGCAGCGCGGTCTGCATCGCCTCCACCAGCGAGCCGTCGAAGCTGGTCTCGATCGCCCGGTCCGAGTGCAGGCTCTCCCGCTTCACGCGCGGACCCAGCACGCTGTCCAGCTCGGCCAGGAACTCCTCCTCGTAGCCGGGCAGGAAGCGCCCGTCCACGTGCGCGGTGGCCTGACCGGGGATCACGTTCACCTTGTAGCCCGCGCCGAGCATGGTCGGCTGGGCGGTGTTGCGCAGCGTGGTGCCGATCATCTTGGCGATGCCACCGAGGACGCGCAGCGTCTCGTCCATGTTCTCCGGGTCCAGCTCGACCCCGAGCGCGTCGGACAGCTCGTCCAGGAAGGCCCGGACGGTCTTGGTGATCCGCAGTGGGAACTTGTGCCGACCGAGCCGGGCGACCGCCTCGCACAGCTCGGTGATCGCGTTGTCGTCGTTCTCCATGGAACCGTGCCCGGCCCGGCCCTCGACCGTCAGGCGCATCCAGTGCATGCCCTTCTCGGCCGTCTCCACCAGGTAGAGCCGCACCTGGTCGTTGACCGTGAAGGAGAAGCCGCCGACCTCGCCGATGCCCTCGGTCACGCCCTCGAACAGCTCGGGGTGCTTGTCCACCAGGAAGCGCGCGCCGTACGTGCCGCCCGCCTCCTCGTCGGCGAGGAAGGCCAGCACCAGGTCGCGCGGGGGCTTGCGGCCGGTGCGCAGCCGGTCACGGACGACCGCGAGGGTCATCGCGTCCATGTCCTTCATGTCGACCGCGCCACGGCCCCAGACGCAGCCGTCGGCGATCTCGCCGCCGAAGGGGTCGTACGTCCAGTCCGCGGCGTTGGCCGGCACCACGTCCGTGTGGCCGTGGATCAGCAGACCCGGGCGGGACCGGTCCTCGCCCTCGATCCGGATGACGGTCGAGGCCCGGCCCTTGGCCGACTCGAAGATCTGCGGCTCCACCCCGAACTCGGCGAGCTGCTCGGCCACGTACTCGGCCGCCTTGCGCTCGCCCGGGCCGGAGCCGTCGCCGTAGTTGCTGGTGTCGATCCGGATCAGATCGCGACAGATCTCCGCGACCTCCGACTCAGCCGTCACCTTCGGCGCCGCCGACTCGCTCCGCTCGCTCACGGTCACTCCTCGTCTTGGGCCCGCACCGACGCACCAGCGCGCCACCCCCAGGCTCTGCACCCGGGCCGTACGAGCACGTCCGCCCATCCTCCCCCAGCGCCCGATCCCGTTCCACCCCCCGTGCCGCCCCGAAACCCGCTGGTCACGCCCCCGCCACAGGCCGGCCCCCGCTCCCGCCACCGGCCCGGCCACCCGGTCCGGAGCCGTTTTGGGAGGCCCAGCCGATCTTTGCTACAGTTACATCTGTCAGCGCGACGGACGAGAGATCGGAAGCCGCGAGGACGACACCCGGTCCGGGTGGCGGAATGGCAGACGCGCTAGCTTGAGGTGCTAGTGCCCTTTATCGGGCGTGGGGGTTCAAGTCCCCCCTCGGACACCAGTGAAGGCCCCAGTTCATCTGGGGCCTTCTGCGTTTCCGGGCCGGGGCGGGAGCCACGGCCCGGAAACGTTTCGGGAGCCCGGCGGGTCAGCTGCGGGCCGGGTCGGCGGGCTTGATGTTCTGGTTCACCCGGAAGACGTTGGCGGGGTCGTACTTCGTCTTCAGTTCCGAGAGGCGCCGGTAGTGGTCGGCGCCGTAGGCCGCGACGATGCGCCGCTCACCCTCGTCGAGCAGTTCGTTGACGTAGACGCCGCCCGAGGTGAAGCGCTGCATGGCGTCGTAGACCTCGCGGCACCAGCTCGTGTTGGCCGCGTCGTCCTCCTCCTCGGTCCAGCCGCCGAGCAGGGTGACCAGGAAGCCGGGCTCGCGGTGCGGGTAGGCGGTGGCCTCCGGGGCGACCCGGGCGACCTGGCCGCCGAGGAGCATCATGCCGATCTGGGACAGCTCCGACTTCCGGGTGCGGAACCCGTCGATCAGACCGGCCAGCGCCTCGGCCGTGACCGTCTCGATCATGAAGGACCGGGTGTAGTAGCGGCGGTGGTGGGGCATGTCCGCGTCGGCGAGCTGCTGGACCTTCGGGTACGGCATGGTCTCGGAGGTGCGCAGCACCGGCTCGGGCCCGAAGCCGGCCAGCGCGTCGACGAGCAGGTCGGTGTCCTCGGCCGGCGCGGTGTCGACGTAGCGGACGGCGATGCCCGTGTCGCCGTCCTCCAGATCGAAGAGGCCGACGGCCAGGGCCAGCCGGTCCGGGGCGGTGGCGGCGAAGGCGGACAGGCCGGCGGCGACGGCCGCGTGGTCTCCGGCGCGGTAGGCGACGATGCCGGTGCGGCAGGCGCCCTGCGGGTGGAGCCGGTACTCGAAGGACGTGACGATGCCGAAGTTGCCGCCGCCGCCCCGGATCGCCCAGAAGAGGTCGGCGTCGTCCTCGGCGCTGGCCCGGCGCACCTCGCCGTTGGCGAGGACGACGTCCGCGGCGACCAGATTGTCGACGGTCAGGCCGCGGGAGCGGCACAGCCAGCCGATGCCGCCGCCGAGGGTCAGCCCGGCGATGCCAGTGTGCGAGACCTGGCCGCCGGTCACGGCGAGGCCGAACCGGTAGGTCTCGTCGTCGAGTTCGGCCAGCAGCAGGCCGGGCTCGCAGATCGCGACACCGCGCTGGAGGTCGACCCGGATACCCTTCAGCCCGCTCAGGTCGACGACCAGGCCGTCGTCGATGGTGGAGTGGCCGGGGTAGCTGTGGCCGCCGCTGCGTACGGCGAGCTGGATGTCGTGCCGGGTGGCGAAGCGGACCGCCTCCACCACGTCGGCGGCGCCGGCGCAGCGCACGATCAGGCCCGGGTGGCGGTTGAAGTAGCCGTTCCACACCAGCCGCGCCCGGGCGTAGCCCTCGTCGCTCCGGGCGAACACCTCGCCGCGCACCGTGGCGCGGAGTGCGTCGACGTGCTCGGGCGCGACGGCTTGTCCCGAACGGTTCTTCAGCGTCATGGGGAGAACTTCCTGTTCGTCAGAAGGGGGCCCGCCGGAGGGGCGGCGGGTCAGACGGCGGCGGAGTGCGCGGTGATCAGGGCGGCGACGCCGGCCGCGGTGCCGGCCTCGGCCAGGTCGTCCTCGGAGACGCGGGCGCCGTACTCGCGCTCCAGGATGACCGAGAGCTCCAGCAGGACGAGGGAGTCGAGGCCCAGGTCGGCGAAGGGGGTCGTGGGGGTGATCGTGCCGTCCATGGAGAACTTGTCCACCAGGAGGGTCATGACGCGCTCGGTGATGCGGTCCATCGGGTGTCCTTTCGCACGGGGCGGGCGGGTGGTGCGGGAGGGGCGGATTTCGTGGGCCACCGGGGCCGCGCGGGTCATACGGTCTCGATGCCGGACACCTTGAGATCGGGCCAGCTGAGCGCCGCCGAGCCCCAGCTGAGCCCGCCGCCGAAGGCGGTCAGCAGGACCCGCTGCCCGGGTTCGAGCCGCCCCGCGGCGGCGGCGTCGGTGAGGGCGAGCGGAATCGAGGCGGCCGAGGTGTTGCCGACCTTGTCGAGGTGCACCACGACCTGGTCCCGGGGCACGTTCATCACGTCGGCGACGGTGTGCAGGATGCGGACGTTCGCCTGGTGCCCGACGAACCAGTCGACGTCCTCGGAGCTCCAGCCGATCGAGTCCAGCAGGGCCTCCGAGGAGCCCGCCATCCGGTCGACGGCGTGGGTGAAGATCTCCTTCCCGCGCATGGCGAGGTAGTTGTCCTCCTCGCGCAGCGGCTCCCGGGCGGAGCGCTGGCGGGAGCCGCCGGCGGGCAGCACCGCGAGGTCGCGGTTCGCGCCGTCGCTGCCGAGGTCGAAGCCGACCAGGGCGCCCGGCTCGTCGGCCTCCCCTGCGCGCAGCACGGCGGCGCCGGCGCCGTCGCCGAAGATGATGGCGGTGGCGCGGTCGGCCGGGTCCAGCCGGGTGGACCAGATGTCCGCGCCGATCACCAGGACGCGTTCGGACAGGCCCGCCGCTATCGAGCCGGCCGCGGCGTGCAGGCCGTAGACGAAGCCGGCGCAGGCGGCCGAGAGGTCGTAGCCGGGCACCCCGGCCATCCCCAGCCGGGTGGCCACTTCCGGGGCGGTGGCGGGCATGGGCTGGTTGGGCGTGCTGGTCGCCAGGATCACCAGGTCCACCGAGTCCACGCCGGCCGACTCCAGGGCCCGTCGGCCGGCCACCACGGCGAGGTCGCCGGTGGCGGTGCCGGGGGCGGCCCAGTGGCGTCGGCTGATGCCCGTCCTGGTCCGGATCCACTCGTCGTCGGTGTCGATCGTCAGGGCGATCTCGTCGTTGTCCACGACCCGTTCGGGCACCATGGCGCCGAGGCCGGCGAGGACGGCGGTGCGGCTCACGGCCGGCTCGCCGGGGCGGTGGGGCGGGGTGCTGTCATGTCCGTGCTTCCTGTCCGTGCGGGGGCGTTGGGTGGTGGGCCTGTTGGGTGGGGCTGCCGTCGAGCGGTGGGCCTGTTGGGTAGGGCTGCCGTCGGGCGGTGGGGCCGTCAGGGCAGGCGGTGGGCGGCCGAGCACCTGACCGACAGGTGCCGCAGGCGGCCGACGATGTCGACCAGCCGCCAGGACTCGCCGTCGCGCGAGGTGAGGAGTTCGGTGCCCTCCAGGTGCACCGACAGCGGCTCGGGGGCCGTCACCGGCCGGTGCGGTTCGGCGATGTCGAGGACGGTCTGCCGCATCCACAGGGTGTTGCTCTCGGAGCGCGGCACGCCGTCGATCTCGTAGAGCAGGATCTGGCCGAGCTGGATCGTGGCGACGAAGACGTCGAGGATCGAGGTGGCCCGGTGGCTGAGGGTCTCCAGTCCGCGGACCGGGGCGTCCGCCGCCTCGCTCTCGCGGAAGTGCGAACTGACGGTGGCGGAAGCCGAGTTGGACGGGAAGTCGACCGCGAGGTGCTCGATCAGCTGGTACTTGGCCTTGTGCGCCGCGCCGTACGGGCGCAGCGCCGCGCTGCCCAGCAGGGCGTCCGGGCCGTCGTAGGCACCCGGCTCGGACCGTACGACGCCGGCCGGGTGCTCGATCTCGCACTGCACCCGCAGGGCACCGACCAGGCAGTCGGCGACCGACACGCGCATGCCCTGGTCGCTCGCCCCGTAAGGGAGTTCGGTGACGGTCGCCTCGACGGGGAACTCGTCGAGCTGCTCCTCGACCGGGCTGGTGCCGGCCTTCATCCGCACCCGGCGCAGTCGGGCGGTGCTGCGCTGCTCGGCGTCCAGGCCGAGCACGTGGGCGAGGTGGATCTCCGCGGTCTCGCCGGCCAGCAGCAGGGCGTCGATGCTGCTGAGGTGCGGGCGCTGGTTGCGCTTGCCCTTGCGCGACCAGTCGTCCGGGTAGCTGACGCCGGCCCGGGCCCGGACGTGTCCCACGCCGTCGGGGCCGACGCCGACCCGGATGTCGGTCAGCCACTGTTCCGCCCGCTTGTAGCCCTCACCGAAGAACCGTTTCTCTCCTGGCCCCAGGTAGTCGTCGACGGTGGCTCGGCGGGCACGGGTCTGCTCTGCGATGTCTGTCATGGCTTCCTCGGAGAAGGTGGCAGGGCGGGTCGGGGCGCGCCCTGGGCCCAGGTCGTGAGGCGCTTCGGCGGTTCCGGGACGACGGCGGTGTCGACGGGCAGCTCCACCGAGGACGGGACCTGACGTCGCGTCACTTCACGGGCTCGGCCTGCGGAGTGGGTACGGGCTCACGGGCGACGGCCGGCCCGGTCGCGCGGTGCCGGAGGATTTCGGCTCCCGTACGGGGATCACTCTGCCCGCCGCCCGGACCGTCAGGCAAGCCCGGAATCCCCCCACCCGTACCGGTCGGGGTGATTGCGGCACCGAAAGGCCGGAAGCGCGCGGGAAAAGGGAATGCCCGGGCCCGCGGGAACGCGCCGGGACGGCCGGTTCAGACCGTCACCGGCGGGGCGATCAGGCCGGTCAGACAGCGGAAGAAGGCGTCCTTGGATTCGGGTGACTCGCGCGGGAAGAAATGGCCGCCGGGAAGCCGGTGCAGCTGGAAGCCCCCACCCGCGTGTTCGGCCCAGGCCGCCGCGCTCCCGGCCGTCACCAGCGGGTCGTCGATTCCGGAGAACACCTCGATCGGGCACGGCAGCGGCCGGCGCACGGCGCTCCCGGGAGTCGCGTCGCACAGGCCGATCTCCGCCCGGACGAGGGCGATCCGTTCCGCCAGCCAGCGGGTGTCGGTGCGCAGCGATTCCGGCAGCGCGCCGAAGTCGACGAGCAGGCGCACCAGTTCGGCGTCGCCGAGCCGCAGCGCGCGGTGCAGCGGGTGCGGCAGGTGGGGCGCCGGGTAGGCCCCGAGCAGCAGCCGCTCGGGCAGTCGGCGGCCCTGCTCGGCTCTGCACAGGGTGAGCCGGTGGGCGAGCAGCGCACCCATGCTGTGCCCGTAGAGGAGGTACGGCCGGTCGAGCAGCGGGCCGAGGTCGCGTTCCAGGGCGGCGACCAGGCTCGGCAGGCCGGCCCGGCAGTGGGCACCGGTGGCGTCCCGGCCGGGGAGCCGGACCGGGACGACGCTCGCCCGCTCGCCCAGGGCGCGCTGCCAGCCGGTGAAGAAGGCCGTACTGCCGCCGGCCGGGTGCAGCCCCAGCAAGGTGAGCGGGGCGTCGTCCGGTCCGGGCTCCGCCGGGGCGGGGTGTGCGACCGGGGACCGGCCCCGGTTGCACACCCCGGCCGTCGTCGCACCACTGCCCGGGCGGTCAGGCTGCCGGAGCATCGGCCCTCCCGGCTCCGTGCGACCGCTCCGGCGAGGCGGCCGCGCCGGAGGCCCAGCCCTCGGGCGCGAGGTCCGGCCGGGCGGTCTCCACCAGCCGCGCGAACTCCTGCCAGGCGGCCGCGCATTCCAGGGCGAGCTGGGAGATCCGCCCGGCGCAGTGCGGCGGGACGCTGCGCACCAGTTGGTCCCGCTGCTCGACCGGGGGCAGACTGCTGGTCAGCATCCGCAGCAGGTGCCGGCCGCTCTCGGTCAGCCGGAGGGCCGGGTCGCTCATCAGGCGTTCCATGGTGCGGGCGAGGTCCTGGCCCGGCTGCTGCGGGGCGTGAGCGCGGCGGCGGTCACCGCCGCGCCGGTCGCCGCCCCGCACGTCACCGGGAAAGGATGCGGGTGCGGGTGCGGGTGCGCGTGCGGGCTCGGGCACCGGCGAAGGCGCGGGCACGGTGCGGATCGCCGTGGGGCCGGTCGGGCGACGGCCGGCGGGCACCGGGTCCTCACCCCGTCGCAGCCGGTCCCGTACGTCCCGGACCGTCCCCGGGGAGATGCCCGCCTGGTCGGCGATCGCGCGCAGCGAGGCCCGGGGGTTGGCGGCGATCAGCTCGCCGGCGCGCAGCCGGCCGGTCGCGCTGTCCAGCGGCCGGGCGCGGCCGTCCCGGCCGATCCGGGTCGCCGGGTGCGGGATCGCCCCGCCCATCTCCCGTCGCAGCGCCCGTACGGTCTTGGTGGACAGGCCGGTGACCTCGGCGATCATCCGGTCCGCCCAGTCGGCGTGGGAGCGCAGGATCCGGCCGGCCGCCGCCGTCCGCTCCGCCCGGGACAGCGGCAGGCCGTGCCGGATGTTGCTCTGGACCGAGAGCACGAAGGCGTCGCGCTCCGATCCCTCGAAGAAGCGGACGGGGATGTCGGGTCTTCCTTCGGCGGCCGCCACGCGCAGCCGGTGCATGCCGTCGATCACCCGCATGGTCGAACGGTGGACGATGATCGGCGGCAGGTCGCGGCCGAGTTCGGCCAGCGCCTTCAGGTGCTCCGGGTCCTCGCCGCGGGCGCGCGGCGAATCGGCCGGCAGCAGTGCGGCGACCGGGACGGTCACGACCTCGGACAGGGCCGGGGCCCATTCCGCGGACGGCGTGCGGGGCGCCGGAGTCTCCTCGGCGCGGACGGTTGCGGTTTCTTGCTTCACGGCGAGTCCTCTGACGTGCAACACGGGAGCGTGGCCGGGCGAACGGAGCCGCGGTCCGCGTCGCTCGTCCGGCCTCGGGGACCGTGCCGTCCCGCTCCCTGGGTCTGCTGGGGCGTCTCCTCGTCGAGACAGGCCAAAGGGGAGGCATGCTTCGCAGCGATCGTAGGACATCCACATACCTTTGAGAAGGTTTTTTAATGCGGCCGCAACATGCGGAAGCGAGACCTTTACGTCGAGGGCCGTGGAACCCCGGCGATCAGCGGGCCGCGGCCCCGGCCGTCAACTCGCCGGGCGTCACCTCACCAGGCGTCACCTCACCAGGCGTCACCTCACCGGCGGCCGGGGCGCCCGCCGTCAGCGCACCGGCCGGAAGGGGCCTGCCGACCGGCAGCAGCCGGGCCCCGGGCACCCGGTCGACCAGGTCCGGGTCGCCGACCACCACAGGGTGCCCGACCTCGGTCAGCATCGGCAGGTCCGAGACGTGGTCCCCGTAGCCGTAGCAGTCCGCCGGATCGACGTGCGGGTACGCCCGGAGCAGGGCGCGCACGGCCCGGCGCTTCTCCTCGCCGATCACCGGCTCGCCGACCAGCTCGCCGGTGAACACCCCCCGGCGCACCTCCGGCCGGCTGCACACCACGTGCGCCGCGCCGATGTCCCGGGCGACCGGCTCGACCAGCGCCGGGAAGGACCCGGAGACCAGCACCACCGGATCGCCCGCCACCCGATGCCGCGTCAGGGCCTCGCGGGTCGCGGCGATGTAGAAGCCGGCGACGCGCGAGCGCTGGGCGAACCACTCCCGGCCGGCCGTCCGGACCGTCTCCTCCCGCTCCCCGGCCCAGACCCGGTAGTAGGCCCGGTTCGCCTGCTCGCGCGGGGTCCCGGCAGCCGCCAGGGCGACCAGCTCGGCCCGCACCCGGGCGGCCCGCCGGACGCCCGACGGCCCGTACCGGCCGCCGAGGTAGAAGTCCAGGAAGTCGAACATGCTCTTGCAGTCGATCAGCGTCTCGTCGAGGTCGCTGAACGCCAGACGGTCGGACTGGACCACGGAGGGCTCCTCGGGGGCAGCGGTCACCCGCGGGTGACGGGTCGGTCGGGGTCGGCGGCGAGGCTCGGCCGGGCGCGCAGGGCGGGGAACAGGGTGTCACGCACCTCGCGCCAGCGCTCGGCGAAGTCCGCGCGGCCGTTCAGGTTGTCGGAGATGTGCTGGGCGCCGAAGAACGCCGCGACCGCCACCCGCGCGGCCACGTCCGGATCCACGTGCCGCGCCAACTGGCCCTGCTGGTGGGCCTCGCGCATCAGCATCGAGATCAGGTTCGTCCAGTCCACGTAGGGCGGCGGCAGCTCGACGTCGACGGCGTCGCGCTCGTTCTGCAGTCTGGTGCCCGCCTGCATGATCGGGTCCTCCAGGAACGCGGCGGTGGCCGCGTTGAACATCTCGATCACGGTGTCCAGCGGTGAGAGGCCCTTGCCGCGCACCGCCTCCAGCGTCACCGGCCAACGTGAGTACAACTCGTCCACCACGGCGATGGCAAGGGCCTGCTTGTTGGGGAAGTGGAAGTAGACGGCGCCCTTGGTCATGGCCACCTCGTCCGCCACGTCCTTGATGCTGGTCTGCTGGTACCCGCGGTCGGCGAAGATCCGCGCGGCACAGTGCAGGATCTGCTCCCGGGTGCGTTCGGCGCGCTCCTGGCGCAGCAGCGGCCCGGCCGTGCCCGAACGCTGGATCTTGGGGGTCGGCCACAACGGCTCCACGGCAACACCCTTGTTCTGACTCACTGCTCGCCCTTTCTCTCTACACCGAGCACTTCTGGCTATATACCTTCTCCCAGGTATATTTTCGGCCCGGGATCAACGGTCACCTGACATGACCCTCGCCCGCAGATGGGGTGGCACCACCTTAGGGAACGGCACACCAACGGGGAGACGTGCTCGCATGTCCATCATCACCGCACCGCCAAAGTACCTGCCGTCGGACCAGGCAGCACCGCTGCCGACCGGCCCCAGGATCTCGTTCACACACCGCCTTCCGGCCGCTTCCGTCCACAAGACCTCCGCGGCCGAGGTCCTGCTCACCGACGCGGCCCGCGACGGCGACGGCCGGTTCACCGTCGGCGCCGTGTGGCCGCGCGACCGCTTCCTCCACCACAGCGGGGAGGGCCGGTCGCCGGATCCGCTGCTGCTGGCCGAAACGGTCCGTCAGACCCTGATACTCCTCTCGCACCGCTTCCACGGCGTACCGCACGGGCACCCGTTCGTCCTCGACCGCCTCGACCTGGAACTGACGGACGGCGCCGCGCCGCTGCGGCCCGGCGCCCCGGCGCACGTCACCCTGGACGTCACCTGCACCCGGACGGTGACCACCCCGCGCCGCACCGGCCTCGCGCTGGAGGCGGCGGCGTCCGTGGACGGTGCCCTGATCGGCCGGGCGGGCATCCGCTGGGAGGTCCTGCACCCGGCCTTCTACCAGGTGGTGCGCCACCGCGAGGCCCGTCCGAGGGCGGGCGGGGCGCCCGAGCGCCCCGAGGCCCCGCTCGGCCCGCTGCGGCGGCTCGCCCCCGACGAGGTCGGGTACCCGGGCGACGAGCACGTCCTCCTCGCCCGGGACTCCTCCGGCCTCCGCGGCGGCTTCTGGCTCGACCCGGACCCGGGCCACCCGGTGCTCTTCGACCACCCGTCCGACCACGTCGCCGGGATGGTGCTGCTGGAGGCCTTCCGGCAGGCCGGCCGCGCCATGGGCGCTCCGCTGCACCCCGCCGGACTCTCGGCGACCTTCACCGCGTTCGCGGAGCCGGACCTGCCGGTGGCCGTCACGGTGACGCCCGGGCCGGAGCGGACGCGGACGGCCGAGGTCACCGCCACCCAGCGCGGCGTCGTCCTCGCCGCGGCCCGGCTCGCCTACCCGACGGACCCTCAGGAAGCCTCGTGAAGGAGCCCCTCGTGCACGCCCCCGCCCCGCCTCCCGTCCCGCCCTCGCCCGATGTCCAGCCCACCGCCTTTCCCGCCGACGCGATCGGGCGAGTGGTGGACGCGGCGCGGAACGACCTGTCCGGCGTGGAGGAGCGGCGCCGGCTCGGCCCGGAGGCGGTCGGGGCCGTGGTGGCCGCCGGGTTCTCCCGCCACTTCGTCCCCCGCGAGTTCGGCGGTACGGCCGGCACCTTCGCCGAGCTGCTCGGCGCGTCGGCCGGGATCGCCCGGACCTGCCCGTCCACCGCCTGGTGCGCCACCCTGTTCGCGGCGCACGGCCGGCTCGCCGCCCACCTCCCCGAGGAGGGGCGCAAGGAACTCTGGGGGGCCTCGCCCGACGTGCTGATCTCCACCTCGATCATGCCGCCGCAGGGCGAGGCGGTCCGGGACGGGGCCGGCTGGCGGATCCGCGGGCGCTGGGACACCGCCAGCGGGGTCGACCACGCGGACTGGCTGCTGCTGGCCTCCCGGACCGGCTCCGCGGAACGACCGGAGCACCGGATCTTCGCCGTCCCCCGGTCGGACTGGACCGTCCTGGACACCTGGCGGAGCCTGGGCATGCGCGGGACGGGCAGCAACGCGGTGGAGGTGGCCGGGGCGTTCGTCCCGGACCGGCTCTCCTGCACCCTCGCCGACCTGCAGCGGCCGCCGGGGCCGGACGCGGCCCGCTGCCACCGGGTGCCGGTCCACCTGGCCGGGGCGCTGATGTTCGCGGCGCCGGTCCTGGGAGCGGCCGAGGGCGCGCTCGACGCCTGGCACTCGTCCGTGACGCCTCGCCTGCCCGTCCTCTCCCCCGCCCGGCGGGCGGAGGCCGAGCTGGCGCTCGGCGAGGGCTCGGCCCGGATCGCCGCGGCGCGGCTGCTGCTGGAGCGGGTCGCCGAGCGGGCCGACCTCGCCGAGGTGACCCCGCTGCTGGTGGCGGAGAACCGCCGGGACGCCGCGATGGCCTCGGCCTGGTGCGCCGAGGCGGTCGACCGGCTCTTCCGTGCGGCCGGATCGCAGGCGCAGCGGGACGACTCCCCTTTGCAGCGGTACTGGCGCGACGTCACCACCGCGGCCTCGCACGGGGTGCTCGGTCCGGCGGCGGCCGCCGCCGACTACGCCGCGGCCGTGCTCGGCGGATAGCCGCGCCACCCGCCGCGCCGTCCCGGCCGGGGGCCGATCGCCCGTCAGATCGGCGATCGGCCCCCTGGTGCCGACCGTTCATCACCGCTCGACAACATACCTTCGCATAGGTATGTTTCTATGGCATGGACACAGTTGCGAGGCTGCCGCGGTGGTGAAGCAGGCCAGGGCATGGGTGACCCGGGAACGCGTACTGGACGCCGCGGCGGCGGAGTTCGCCGCCCACGGCTTCGCGGCCACCAAGGTCGAGGCCGTGGTGGCCCGGACCGGCATGACGAAGGGCGCGCTCTACGCCCACTTCGGGTCCAAGCACCAGCTCGCCGTCGCACTGGTCGACGAGAGCACCCGGCGCTGGGAGCTGATCCGCGAGCCCCCCGGTGAGCCGCCCCGCCCCTCCCCCGGATCGGCGCTCACCGAACTCATCCGCCGGATGCGCGTTCAATTCGAATCCAATGTCCGGTTCCGGGCCGCCCTCCGGCTCGCCGCGGACTGCGAGCGCCGTCCCGGCGATTCGGTCGGGCTTTTCGCCGATATCCGCCAGGAAATGGTGACCAGCATCCGGCGGGCGCAGGACGAGCTGGACGTCACACCGGTCCACTCCCCGGAATCCCTTGCCTATCTGGTTCTGGCCGTCCTCTACGGTTCCTCGTACCTGCCGTCCGGAGGGGCCGGCCAGGACGGGGCCGACGAGCCGGACGAGGCCTGGCGCGTCCTGCACACCGTGCTGGGACTGGGCTGACCAGGGGATTCCTTCCGCCCCGGCGCGCGCCGGCCCGCCGCCGACCGGCCGTCCGCTGTGCAACCGAGGCACCGGCCCCAGTCGCACAGCCTGTGCAAACGGGCACCTGGAAATTCCCGTTCCACCCCCGCTAGCCTTTCTTCCGCACCGCTTCGCCGCAGGCCTGGAATTCACGAACCGGCCCGCCGGAGAACGGTCCGAGAGCCGAAAGCCGTGCTCTCCACTGATATCTCCCCACGCGCCCCGCGGCCGTTCCCCGCTGATCCTCCGGAACGCCGCGCGCGTTTTCCCCGACCGTCCTCGCGACCGTCTCCCCGCTCCGAGAGGTAAACGATGAAGCTCGCCATCTCCGGGACCTACTCCTCCGGCAAGACGCTCACCACCATGGCGCTCGCCCACCTGACCGGCATCCCGCGCACCCACGCCAAGACCATGCGCGAGATCCTGCCGCACGCCGTCCCGGGCAAGACGCTGGAGGAGTGCAACGCCGCCGAGCTCATCCAGCTGGTGATGCGCCGCTACGTCGAGCGGGCCGTGCACGAGAGCCACCTGCCCGGCGGGTACATCTCCGACGGCTCCTCGCTGCACGAGTGGACCTACGCCACCGTGCGCGTCACGGTCGGCATCAACCCCAACGAGTCCATCGGCCTGGAGTCCGTGGAGAAGACCGACGAGATCCGCTTCTACGAGCAGGTCGTCGCCCAGCTCGGCGTGGCGCTGAAGCAGTACGCCAAGGAGACCTACGACGCCTTCGTGCACCTGCCGATCGAGTTCCCGCTCGACCCGAACGGCCACCGCCCCGTCAACGAGCGCTTCCGGGTCCTCTCCGACGAGCACCTGCTGAACGTGCTGCGGGACGAGCTGAAGATCCCGACCCACATCATCGGCGGCACCATCCCCGAGCGGCTGGAGGCCATCACCGAACTCTTCGGCTTCCCCCGGGTGATGACGATCGAGGAGGCCATCGAGGCGGCGAAGCAGGACTACGCCGAGCTCGACGTCCGCAGCGAGTCCGAGCGCAACGCCGCGGCCGCCGCGGCCGCCGGCACCGTCACCGCCGGCACCGCCGCCGTCGCGGCCTGAGAGGGGTGCCCGCCGCCATGACCGAGACCACCACGCCGCTGAAGCTCGGTGTCCTGGGCGCCGGCCAGATCGGCCGACCGGTCGGCCGCCACTGGCTGGCCGCCGGCCACAGCGTCACCTTCGGCTCCCGCACCCCCGAGCGGCTCGCCTCCTTCGTCGAACCGCTCGGTCCCCGGGCCCGCGCCGCGACGTACGTCGAGACCGCGCGGACGGCCGACGTCGTGCTGCTGTCCGTCCCGTACGAGGCGGTGGACGGGCTGCTCGACACCGTCCGCGAGCACCTGGCCGGGAAGGTCGTCATCGACGCCACCAACCCGGTGTCGCTCACCGAGGACGGCCGGGTGGTGTCCACCCTCACCCCCGGGGTGACCCAGGGCCGGCACGCCGCCGAGCTGCTGCCCACCGCCACCGTGGTCCGGGCCTTCACCCACGTCATGGACGAACTGCTGTGGTCGCGCGGCACCCGCCAGCGCCACTTCTGGGCCATGGCGGTCGCCGGCGACGACGCCGCGGCCAAGGCCACGGTGTCCGGGCTGGTCCACGACGCCGGCTTCACCCCGGTCGACCTGGGTGGGCTGGACCGGTCGGCGCCGCTCGACCCGGGCGGGGTGCTCTTCCCCCACATGTTCACCCCGGGCGAGATGCGGGCGCTGATCGGCCCGGCCGGCTGACCCGAGCCCGCCGGACGGGCCGTCCGCGGCCCTGCGAACCCAAGACGAAAGGCAGTCACGTGCGCACGACACCGCCGGAACCGGCAACCGCGGCGCCGCTCTTCGAGCCGTTCAAGATCGGCGGGCTGGCGCTGGAGAACCGGATCGTCATGGCCCCCATGTCCCGCGACCTGTCGCCCGGCGGGGTGCCCGGCGCGGACGTCGCGGAGTACTACGCGCGCCGCGCCCGGCACGGGGTGGGGCTGATCATCAGCGAGGGCACCTTCGTGGGCCACCCCTCGGCCGGGAACCGCCCGTCCGTCCCGCGCTTCCACGGCGTCGACGCACTGGCCGGCTGGGCCGGGGTGGTCGGCGCGGTGCACGCGGCCGGCGGGCGGATCGTGCCCCAGCTGTGGCACGTCGGCCAGGACCCGCTGCTGTGGGGCCGGTCGCTGGAGGAGGCCCGCCGCACCGCGCCGAAGGGCGTCGAGCTGTTCGAACCGCCGGGCGGGCTGATCAACCCCTCGGGCCTGGAGCCGGGCCGACCGGCCGGGCGCGCGATGTCCGAGTCCGACATCGCCGAGGTGGTCGAGGCCTTCGCCCGCGCCGCGGCCGACGCCCAGCGCCTCGGCTTCGACGGGATCGAGCTGCACGCAGCGCACGGCTACCTGTTCGACCAGTTCTTCTGGGACGTCACCAACCGCCGCACCGACGGCTACGGCGGCGACCCGGCCGGCCGGACCAGGTTCGCCGCGGAGGTGGTCCGGGCCTGCCGCGCGGCCACCGGCCCCGACTTCCCGGTCATCCTGCGCCTCTCGCAGTGGAAGGTGGCGCACTACCGGGCCCGGCTCGCGGACGACCCGCGGGAGCTGGAGACCTTCCTGGCACCGCTGGTGGACGCCGGGGTCGACGTCTTCCACTGCTCCACCCGGCGGTTCTGGCAGCCGGAGTTCGAGGGCTCGCCGCTCAACCTGGCGGGCTGGGTGAAGGAGGTGACCGGCCGCCCCACCATCACGGTCGGCTCGGTCGGCCTTCGCGACAGCGACTACCTGGGCTACGTCGAGGGCAAGGGCGCGGAGGTCGACGACGTCGGCCTGGTGGCCGAGCGCCTCGCCCGGGGCGAGTTCGACCTGGTCGCGGTGGGGCGGGCGCTGGTGGCCAACCCGGACTGGGCGGAGCTGGTCCGCACCGGGCGGACGGACCGGCTGCGCCCGTTCGACGCCGCCGAGTTGGCCCGACTCGACTGAGCCCTCGTCCCGTCCTCGTCGCCGCGCCCGACCGGGCCGGTCAGTCCGCCCCCGGTCGGCTGGCTTCCCGGTCGGCGGCGGCGATGAGGGCGTCCAGCAGGCCGGGGAAGGCCTGCTCCAGGTCGTCGCGGCGCAGGGTGTTCATCTTGGACGTGCCGACGTAGTACTGCCGGATCAGCCCGGACTGCCGCAGCACCCGGAAGTGGTGGGTGCCGGTCGACCGGGTGACCGAGATGTCGAAGGTGCCGCAGGCGGTGTCCCCCTCGGTGCGGGCGATCTGCCGGACGATGCTGCGCCGCACCGGGTCGGCGAAGGCCTCCAGGATGCGCTGCAGGGTGATGTCCGCGGCGTCGGGGTGGTCCCCGATGCGGTCGACGGCGGCCTGTGCGGTCACGGTGCACCTCTCTGGTTCGCGGCGTCCCCAATCGTACGACCACGATCGTACGACGGCCACTTTATGACGACTGGAATCAAATTTGACAGCCATCGTCATATGCCCTTCAGTGGGAATCCCGCCCCACCCGCCAACTCGACCGTCGCCAGCGCGAGTTGCCCGCCCGGGCAGCCGCCGTCCGCAAGAGAAGGAACCAGTGATGACCACCGCCGAGACCCGCCCGGCGCAGACCGGCGCCGCCCCCGCAGCCGCCCCACCGGACTCCTCCAGCGGCCTGAAGATCGCCGCGCTGGCCACCGGTTTCGTGATGGCCACCCTGGACGTCACCATCGTCAACGTCGCGGGCGCGACCCTCCAGGAGAAGCTCGGGGCCACGCTCACCCAGCTCACCTGGGTCGTGGACGGCTACATCCTGACCTTCGCCTCACTGCTGATGCTGGCCGGCGGCCTGGCCAACTGGCTCGGCGCCAAGAAGGTCTACATGGCCGGCATGGGCCTGTTCCTGCTGGCCTCGCTCGGCTGCGCGCTCGCGAACACCCCCGAACTGCTGATCGCCGCACGGATGTTGCAGGGCGCCGGCGCCGCGCTGTTCATGCCGAGCTCGCTGTCCCTGCTGGTGTTCTCGTTCCCGGAGAAGCGCCGGCGCACCAAGATGCTCGGCCTGTGGTCGGCGATCGTCGCCACCTCCTCGGGCGTCGGCCCCACCCTGGGCGGCCTCATGGTCGGCTCGCTCGGCTGGCAGAGCATCTTCCTGCTGAACCTGCCGATCGGCGTCATCGGCATGCTGATGACGCGGCGCTTCATCGCGGCGCCGGAGGCCCGCGGCGACCGGCCGGCCCCGTTCGGCCACCTGGTCTGGATCGTCACGCTCGCCGCGGTCAGCTTCGCGCTGATCGAGGGCCCCCAACTCGGTTGGGGCGCAACGCCGGTGCTGATCTCCTACGGCGTGGCGCTGGTCGCCACCGCCGTGCTGGTGCGGCGCGAGCGCGGCAGCGACAAGCTCGTGATGCCGTGGACGCTCTTCCGCCGCCCCGGCTTCTCCGGCGCCAATCTGGTCGGCTTCTTCTTCAACTTCGCGCTCTTCGGCACCATCTTCATGCTCGGACTGTTCTTCCAGCACGCCCAGGGCGCCAGCCCGTTCGTCGCCGGGCTGGAGCTGATCCCGATCACCATCCTGTCGCCGGTGGCCAACGTGGTGTACTCGAAGATCTCGGGGCGCTACGCCAACGGCCCGCTGCTGACGGTCTTCCTGCTGGTCGCCGGGGTCTGCTCGCTCGGCCTGACCGCGATCTCCGCGTCGACCCCGTACTGGATCATCGCCATCGGCATCGGCGTGGCCTGCCTCGGCTCGGGCATCATCTCCCCCGGCATGACGGCGGCCATGGTGGACTCGGCCGGCCCGGAGCACGCCAACGTCGCCGGATCCGTCCTGAACGCCAACCGCCAGATCGGCTCGCTGGTGGGCATCGCCGTGGTCGGCGTGGTGCTGCACGCCACCCCCGACTGGAGCCGGGGCGCCTCGGTCTCGTTCGTCCTGGTCGGCGTCGCCTACCTGCTCGGCGCGGTGTTCGCCTGGCGGCTGGTCGCCCGATCGGAGCGCCGCACCGAGGCCGCGGCCGAGGCGGCGACCGCCCCGGCCCGTACCTGACCCGGCCGTACCTGACCCCGGCCGTACCTGACCTGCCCGTACCTGACCGACCCCGCGATCCGGGAGTCCGTCACCCGTGTTCCCGCGCCGCTCATCCCCGTACGGCGGGGCGGGAACGCCGAACGGCCCCTCCGGCCGGACCACGAGTCCGGCCGGAGGGGCCGTTCGGCAGGCTGCGCCGCGCTCGCGCCGGGCCGGTTCAGAGCCGGCGGGTGTCGCCGATGGCGCTCTCGATGCCCTGGACCATCCGCCACAGCGGGGCCCGGCGGCTGGCGACCAGGACCACCACGTCGTCGGCCGCGTCCTCGCCCGCCGGGGCGGAATCGGCGGGGCGGTCGCTCCAGGTGGAGGTGACGAAGGCCATCGCCGCGTCCACCTCGGCCACCCAGTCGCTCTCGCCGCCCGAACGCAGCCAGGTGCGCAGGGCGTGGTTGTGGGCGGCGACCACGGCCGCGGCGATCACGTCGGCGCGCAGCGGGCCGTCCGGGCGGTCGGCGAAGCGGCCGCGCAGGTAGGCGGCGAGGGTGTGCTCGTAGCGCCAGACCACCGAGAGCTCGTACGCCCGCAGGCCGGGGACCTTGCGGGTGAGGCGGTAGCGCTGGACGGAGAAGGAGGGCTGCTCGGCGTACATCCGCAGGACCAGCCGGGCCGCGTCGCAGGCGTGCTTGACCGGGTCCTCCTCGCCGGTGCCGGAGTCCAGGAACTCCGTCATCTCGGCGAGGCTGCGCTCGTGGTCGGGGAAGACCACGTCCTCCTTGGCCGGGAAGTAGCGGAAGAACGAGCGCCGGCCGACGCCGGCGAGCGAGACGATGTCGTCGACCGTCGTCTGCTCGAAGCCTCGCTCCAGGAAGAGCTCGAAGGCCGCGGCCACCAGCGCCTCGCGCATCGCCGGCTTCGAGGGCCCGTCGTTCATGGGCAGGTCCTGCTCTTCCTTCTCGCTCATTCTCCGGAACTTAGCATCGGCGCAAGACGTCGGCCCCGACGGCCGGGGGGATCTCCCGCCCGGCCGCCGGGGCGCCTCGGGCCGCCGTTACGGCAGGTTGCGGGCCATGACGATCCGCTGGACCTGGTTGGTGCCCTCGTAGATCTGGGTGATCTTCGCGTCCCGCATCATCCGCTCCACCGG
>NZ_JBVJLM010000011.1:78435-267442 GCF_055584725.1 Kitasatospora sp. NPDC101108 | reverse complement strand
CTCGTCCCGGCACAGCGCCGTGAAGCAGGAACCCACCGAGACGGTCAGACGACCGTGGCAGGAATCCCGGTCCTTTAGGGCCGGGAGGACGTCAAACCCCCTCCGCACATGTGCCGATCGGCATAAAGCGATCACTGGGTTCGCGGGGTGGCCCTGCCGATCGGCAGGGGTCGGTCCCCGGGAGCGAGTGGGTGGGGCGCGGCGGGCAGAATGGGCCGCTATGGAGACGACGAACGTGACACCTGATCAGTTGCCCGTCGGGCGTGAAGTGCTGTTGGACGAGCCGGTGTCGCCGGTGGAGCCGATCTCCCGGGTCGAGGTGCGGAGGATCACCATGCCGCCCGGGTTCGCCGCCGGGTGGCACGTGCACAACGGGCCGGTGCTGGGCAGCGTGGTCGCCGGGTCGGTGCACTTCCAGGTCGAGGGCGGCCCTGAGACGGTGCTGACGGCCGGGGAGGTGTTCCACGAGCCGGTCGGCGTGCCGGTGCGCTTCGACGCCGGGCCGGAGGGCGCGACCTTCCTCGGGTACTTCCTGCTGGCGGACGGTGAGCAGCCGGAGATCGCCCTGGTGGCTGCGGCGCCGGTGGAGTGACCTGGCGGGGCGGGGCGGCGCGGGGGCGGTACGGGCCGCCGTTCCGCCCCCGCCGCCATACCGGGGTGCTACGCCCGGGCCGGGAGGCGGGTGCAGACCGCGCCCGTTGCCGGCGGCGTCGTCCCGACGCCCAGCGAGGCGAGTGTGAAGTCCGTGGTCAGCGCGTTGACGGCGGCGCTCTGCCGGACCAGGTAGTGGCTGCCGCCGGGCACCTCGTAGCGCGCGAGCTCTGGCGTGACCTGCCGGGCGCGCAGCGCGTACTCCAGGGACTGGGCGGCGCTCGCCGCGCTGCGGTCGGCCGTGCCGTGCACGATCAGCACCCGGCGCCCGGCGAGCTGTTCGACCCGGTCGCCGCTGGGCAGCCAGGGGGCGATCCCGGCGACCCCGGCGACGTTCGGGTGTCCCGCGCACCAGAACGCGGCCCGCCCGCCGAGCGAGTTGCCGATGAGGACCACCGGCGCGCCGGGGTAACGGCGTTCGAGTTCGTCGAGCGCCCAGTGGGTGTCGACGGCGGTGTCGGCGTCGGCGCCGTTCCAGCCGCTGTAGCGGTAGCGCAGCAGGTGCACCGCGAGGCCGTGCGGGCGGCCGCGGCCGGTGAGTTCGTTGGCGAGGCCCTGCAGGCCGAGTTCGGCGATCCGCAGCGGTCCGCGCCGGCTGCGGATGAATCCGCCGGGCAGCAGCAGGACGACGCCGGAGACCGGGCCGTCGCCCTCCCACGGGGTGAGTTGTGCGGTGCGCGGACGCTGCGCTCGGAACACGCCGGTCCTTCCTGGGGGACGGTGGTGCCTGGGGTGGACAGGCGGATTCTACGGTTCCGGCTGCGGCTCACGGTGCGTCAGGAGCGCCCACAGGACCCAACCGGTGACCCCGGTACGGGTGACCAGGACCTTCGCCCAACGGGAGCCGAGCGGTGAGGTCCAGGTGTCCACGACCTCGACCCGGTCGCCGGACTGCGCCAGCCCGATCGCGGTGTCGCCGCCGGAGTGGTCGACCCGGACGTTGGCGGCGCTCGCGGAGACCTCCCACCACCCCGTCCCGACCCGGGGCGCCTGCGGCTCGCCGGGGGTGACGGCCGCCGGGACCAGCAGGATGGCGAGGGAGACCACCCCCGCCGTCGCCCGGCCGATCACCGCCACGGCGGCCTCGGGGCAGCGCTGTGCTCGGGGCGTGCGGAAGCGGTGGGGAGCACGGGGATCACGTACAGCAGAACGAGCCGCCCGTCGTGCACGTACCGTCGCGCGCCGCTGCTCACTCGGTCGGGCGAGCGCACGCCCGGTGGTACAGCGGCGGTCACCTGGGTGTGCGTGTCAATTCGGCGTACGCCGCCACCAGTTGCGCCGTCGTGGCGGCTTCGGGTCGGTTGCGTCGAGCCGCTCCGGACGACGGCGGCCCGAACGGCGGCCTCGTGTGAGCGGGTTTGGCGTCCCGGTGGACGACTCCGGCCCGGTGCGCGGTGGCCGGTGCCCCGGCTGTCCGGGCGGACCGGTCGAGGGCCCTGGGCGGCGGAGGTGGTCCGTCGGCCAGGTGCCGGCGAACCGGGCGGCGTCCTTGGGGGATTCGGGGATTCGGGGATTCGGCGGTGCCGGGGCCGGTGCCCGTACCCCGACCGGTGTCAACCTGCCGGGTGGACGAGGGAGTTGGTCACCCGTTGCGCTCGGCGGACAGCTCGTCCAGGACGGCGGCGAGCAGGCCGGGGAGACGGGCGTCGAGGTCGCTCCGGCGGAGGGTGACCAGGCGGGTCTTGCCGCTGGTGCGGACAGCGACGACGCCCGCCTCGCGAAGGATCCGCCAGTGGTTGGAGAGGGTCGAGCGCGGGACGGTGATGCCCTCGGGACTGCAGGTGGTCTCGCCCTCCTCGGCGAGGCGGCGCACGAGTTCGAGGCGGACCGGGTCGCCGAGGGCGTGCAGGACGGCGGCGAGGTCGAAGTCCTCGGGGTGGGGCTGGGGCAGGGTCCGCATCGGGTTCCTCGGCTGGGCGCTGGCGGGCTCTGGTGGTGGGCCCTGTGGGCAGTCTAGTATCTCATTTCGATAGTTCGGGAAAGTCGAAATGATCTTGGCGAGCGATCGAGGCGATGGGAACGATGGATGCGATGAAGGTGCTGACGACGCTGGCGCGGGTGTACGTGGACGACCTGGACGCCGCCCTGCCCACGCTGCGCGAACTCACCGGCGAGGAACCGGGGTTGCGCTTCCCGTACGCCGGGGTGGAGGTCGCCCGGATCGGCGGCCTGCTGGTCGTCGCGGGCACGGAGGAGGCGTTGGCGCCCTTCCGCCGGGTGCAGGCCACCCTGCTGGTCGAGGGCCTGGACGGCCTCGGAGAGTTGCTTCGGGAGAAGGGCGGAGAGCTGCTGGACGGCCCCAATCAGGTGCCGACCGGGCGCAATGCCACCGTCCGGCACCCGGGCGGGGCTTTGTTCGAGTACGTCGAGTTCGCCAAGGACCGAGCGTCGTCCGCGAATTGACCGACCATGAGGTGAATCGGCAAGGAAGTCGGAACCGGCCTCGGACGCCCGGGAAATGGGGCTGCGGGTGGGGCGCGGCCCGGGGTAGGGTCCGCCGGTGACTGACGATCGTGGGGGAACGGTGGAGACCGGCGCCGAGAGGGCCGGAAGCGCCGAGGGGGCCGGAAGCGCCGAGGGTGCGGAGCCGGTCGCCGAACCGGGCGGTGGCGGAGCCGGGCCGCGGGTGGGGCTCCAGGTGGGGGCGGCGGTCGTGCTGGTGGGGGTGCTGTTCGCCGGGCTCTGGGTCCTGGCGAAGAGGGAGCGCGACGGCGTCGAACCGGCGAAGTGCACCGCCGCGACGGAGAAGGACTCGCCGAAGTACCCGACGCTGTGCGCCGCGCTCAACCGGCCCGACCTGCCGGTGCTCGTCGGGGTGCCGGAGGAGCGGGTGCTGGTGGCCCAGCCCGGGCTGTCGGCTGCTCTCGGACCGGGCCTGACCAAGGAGAACTACGGCGCGGCGGAGGTGCAGTTCAGGGAGCTGTACGTCGAGCTCGCCGACCACGGGGACGTCGACGTGGAGGACTTCGCCACGCCCGGCGACCCGACGATCGCGCGCACGCCCGTGCTCGGCCACCAGGCGCTGGTCCACCGGTCACCCACGATGCTGTTCTCGATCCCGCTCGGCGGCGGGAAGTCCACCTCCGGCACCGGCTCCGCCGCCCACTGCCTGGCCGTGGCGAAGAACCCGGACGGGACCGGGGGCACCTTCGAGGTCAGCATCTGGCGCAAGGACTCCGGGCCGATCGACGACAGGACCCTCTACCGGGTGGCCGAAGCGGTGCTGCCGGGCCTGCAGGGCTGGGCCGGCGGAACGCCGACCGCCGGAACGCCGACCGCCGGAACGCCGACCGCCGTAACTCCGACCGCCGTAACTCCGACCGCCGGACCTCCGACCGGCTGACCGGCGGAGGCGAGGGAGTGCACATGCTGCTGACGCTCACCGGGGGCGCCGGTGCGGGCAAGACGACGCTGGCCGCCGCCCTGGCCGGGATTCGTGACGAATGGGCAGGACCGCGATCGGTGACCCACGGCCGGCACCGCGATCGGTGACCCACGGCCGGCACCGCGATCGGTGACCCAGGGCCGGGGCCGTGGTTCCTAACGAACGGGCCGGTCAGGGCCTCCCATGTCCAGGGTGGGGCGGGGTTTTCCCTGCTCTTTGTTTAGGATCTTGCTCTGCTCTGCGACGATCCGATGATCGTCGCCCTACTGCGGGGGCGGCGCTTCGCAGGGGAGAGATCGGCATGGCCGAGCGGCCCGAGGACAGCGTCGTCCGGGCACGGATGGAGTGGGGCGCCAGGTTCGCCAGGAGTAGGGAAGCCTGGATGGTGGTCTCCGGCGGCGTCCTGGGGGCCATGTTCGCGAGCATGGGGATGGCGGTGGTGCTGGGCCCGGCGAACGGGTTCGGCGGCGACAGCCTCGGCTACCTGGGCGCCATCAGCATCCTCGGGCTGCTGCCCTGCGGCGCGGGCTTCGTCTGGGCGCTGATCCACCCCCGGCGCGGGCTCCCCGCGGCGGCCGTCGGCACCGTGCTGGGGCTGGGGATTTTCCTGTGCTTCGCGGGCGACGGCCTCAACGACTCCTGGAAGGCCCCGCTGGACCACCCCTCCAGCGTCCGCGCGGTCGGCAGCTGGACCAGCCGGGGCCTGGTGGTGCGGGTCCGCCCCGACCAGGTGGTGGCCTACCGCAGCGGCGGCGGGTCGGTGGCCTGGCAGTGGAAGCCGCCGGGCGAGGACTCCGTGTGCACGATGAGCCGGGGGATCGGAGCGGGTGGCGTCGGCCTGGTCGGCCACTCTCCGCACGGCAGGCCCTGCACGGCCGTGACGGCGCTCGACCTCGCGGACGGCAAGGAGGGGTGGACCGACACCGTGCAGGCCCCGGCCCGGGACGGGGACTCCGCGGATTCGGACCTCGTCGCGGTGGTGGGCGCCCAGGCCGTGCTGCAGGGCACCGACGGCTGGCGGGCGGTACGCCTGACGGACGACCGGGAGCTGTGGCGCAGCGCGCCCGACGCCGGGTGCACGCCGCTGGAGGTCGCGGGCGGGGGGCAGGACGTGGTGACGGCCGCGCGGTGCGGTGACGGCGCGGCGGTCCTGCGGTCGCTGGCACCGGCGGACGGAGCGGGTCGGGCGCGGGTCGACCTGCCGGTGGAGGGCGGGATCAGGAACCTCATGGTGGTGTCGGTCGACCCGCTCGCGGTCTGGGTCGACGCCCAGGCCGAGCGCGGCACCCATGCGGTGCTCAGCTACGACCGGTCCGGGAAGCAGCGCGCCTCGATCCCGGTCTCCGGCGACGAGTACGACCTGGACGTGATGCTCGGCGGGGTGCACGCCTTCGACGAGTTCACCGCCCGGCCGCTGTTCGGCGGCGTGGTGGTCGACGACCTGTTCATCGTCCCGGGTGAGAAGCCCGGCGACGTCAGCATCAGCGGCGGCATCCACCCGGGCCGCACGGCCACCGGACGGCTGGTCGCGTACTCCCTGGCGGACGGCAGCAAGCAGTGGACGGCCGGCCTGGACGACCAGGTGACGGGCGTGCTGGTGGACGGCGGCTCGGTGTGGGCGATGACCCGCGACAAGCTGACCCGGGTCGACGCGGCGACCGGCCGCCGCAGCCGCGAGCTGGACGTCAACGACACGGCCTCGCTGTACCCGGTGGATCTCGCGGTGGCGGGCCGGGAGCGGTTCACGGTGGTCGCGGAGGACGGGACCAGGGACGAGCCGCCGGTCCGGGGGATGAGCTGAGCGGGCCGCCGCGGGCGGCGTACGGCGCGGGCTGAGCGTTCCAGGCGGGTGTGTCAGGCTGGTGGGGGAGCACCGCCGAGGCCGGGAGGCTCGTGATGGCCGAGATCAGGGTGAACGGGGTCTCACTGCACTACGAGGCACGGGGCGAGGGCCCCGGTGTCGTCCTGGTGCACGGTTCGTGGAGCGACGCGGACTCCTGGGCGCGGGTGCTGCCGGGCCTGGCCGAGTCCACCACCGCCGTCGCGTACGACCGCCGGGGCCACAGCCGCAGTGAGGACCTGCTCACCCAGGGTTCGGTGTACGAGGACGCGGCCGACCTGGCCGGTCTGATCCAGGGGCTCGGCCTCGCACCGGCCTTCGTCTACGGGGACTCCTACGGCGCCCTGATCACCCTCCGGCTCGCCGCCGCCCGGCCCGACCTGCTGCGCGGCATCGCGGTGCACGAGCCTCCGGGCAGCGGCGTCCTGCTCACCGACCCGGACCTGCGGCCGATCGGCACCGCCTTCGCCGACCGGATCGCCGCCGTCCGGGAGCTGCTGGAGCAGGCCGAGTCCGCCGCGGCCGCCGAACTGTACGTGGACAGCCTGGCCTTCGGCCCGGGCGCCTGGGAGCAGCTGCCGGCGCCGGTCCGGCACACCTACATCCGCAACGCGCCCACCTACCTGGACGAGCTGCGCGATCCGGACGCGCTGGACCTCGACCTCACCGGGCTGACCCGGTTCACCGAGCCCGCGCTGCTCACCCAGAGCGACGACAGCGTGCCGATGTTCGGTGCGGTGCTGGACCTGATCGACCTCGCCCTGCCGAAGGCGGAGCGGCACGTGTACGGGGGTGCCGGTCACGCCCCGCACCTGTCGCAGCCGGAGGAGTGGGTGCGGGTGGTGCTCCCGCGCGCATTGGTGTGAACCGAGTCCGAGGGGCGCGAAAACGAGGGTGCGCGCCGTAGCCATGCGCCTGCCGCCGGGCCACCCCTATCGACCCGCCAGCAGCTCCTCCCCGCGCGGCGTCCGCCGGTACAGCACCTCCCGCCCGCTGCGCACCCGGCTCACCAGGCCCGAGCGGTGCAGCACCCCCAGGTGGTACGAGACCGTCCCCGCACTCAGGTAGTGCCGGGCGGCCAGCGCGGCGGTCGTCGCCGGACCGACCAGTGCGGCCAGCAGGTCCGCCCGGGTCGGCCCGAGCAGCTGGGCCAGCGCGGGCGCGGGCGTCTGCGGGACGGCCGCCGGCGGCGCGATCGGGTACATCAGTGTCGGCGGGCGGTGGCAGCCGTCGACCGGATCCAGGATGACGTGGATCCGGCGGCTCACCAGCGTCGGCATCAGCAGCACCATCCGGGCGGCCAGCGTCACCTCGAAGCGGCTCTCCAGCCGGATCAGCCCGTCCGACCAGGAGAGCTGCGGCGCGAGGGAGTTGAACAGCGCGCCGGAACCGTGCCGGGCGAGGAAGCGGCCCCGCTGGTCGATCTCGGCGTCCAGCACCGCCCGGGCGTCCGGCCAGTACGGCGCGAGCGCCAGCTCCCAGTACCGGCCCAGCTCGTCGGCGATCCGCTCGGCGAAGTGGCGCGGGCCGCGCTCCAGGCCGCGCAGCACCGCGTCCGGCACCGGACGGCCCACCAGATTGGCGGCGGCGATCCCGCGCCGGACCGTCTCCAGCTCCGCCCGGACCCGGTCCGGGTCGGTGCGGCGGACGGCCTCCAGCTGCTCCGCCACCGTCGGCTCGGGGCCGGTGGGGTGGGGGGAGAGAAAGTCGGGGATGTAGCCGCCGTCCTGCTCCAGCGCCAGCCCCGACAGCAGCTCCAGCTTCTCCCGGCGCAGCACCCGGCGGGTGCGGCTCACCCAGGCGTACGGGCCGGTGCGGGAGTTGAGCCCGGAGGCCATCAGGGTGTTGACCGCCTCGTGCAGCGGCGAGACCGCGAACCGGGTGCGGGCGAGCCCGGCCGAGTCGATGGTAAGCCGGATCATGCCGTCGTCCCCCTCCCGGACCGTTCGAAGGAGTCGGTTTTGTCGGCCTTTCGGACCGTGACCCTTCGACCCTGGTCGAATCCTTCCACGAACGCTCGCGTTCGAAGTCGCCCCCGCCCAAGCTGATTCCCGTGACCGCGTCAGCACGGACGCGGCGCGAGCGGAAGGACGAACATGACGAGCAAGCGAGGCCGCATCGCCGCCCTGCTGGGCGCCGTCGCGGTGGTCGCCGGCACCACCCTGGCCACCCCCGCCGCAGCGGCGCCGGACCGGTCGGCCGACGCGCACCGGCGGGGCGGCGGGATCACCGGCCAGGCCCCCTGCCAGGGCGCACCCGAATTCACCTGCGGAACCATCACCGTGCCGCTCGACCACGGCGGCCGGACCCCCGGCGACCTCCGGCTCGACGTGGCGATGACCGGCAACGCCGACGCCCCCAAGGGTGACCTGCTGTTCCTCACCGGCGGCCCCGGCCAGCCCGGCGTGCCGCTGATCCGCCGGATCGCGAGCAAGATCGAGCCGCTCCTGAAGGACTACCGGCTGGTGATGTACGACCAGCGCGGCACCGGCGAGCGCGCCCTGCAGTGCCCCGGGCTCCAGGAGGACATGGGCTCCTCCGACCTCGCCGTGCCGCGCAAGCAGTCCATCGCCGACTGCGCCACCGCGCTCGGCCCCAACGCCCGCTTCTACAGCACCGCGGACACCGTCGCCGACATCGACCTGCTGCGCCAGGCCCTCGGCGACCACCGGCTGACCCTGGACGGCGTCTCGTACGGCACCTTCGTCGCCGAGCGCTACGCCCTCGCCCGGCCCGCGCACGTGGCCCGGCTGGTGCTCGACTCGGTGGTGCCGCAGGGCGGTTACGACCCGATGGACCTGGTCGCGCTGCCCGCCACCGCCCGGGTGCTGCGCACCGCCTGCCAGGCCACCGGCTGCACCACCGACCCGGCCGAGGACCTGGCCGCCACCGTCCGCCGGTACGGCAACGGGGCGCAGATCCTGGACGCGCTCACCAGCTACGAGTTCGCCGACCCCAACTACGGCGGGGTGCCGGAAGCCCTGCACGAAGCCGCCGGCGGGCACCCGCAGAAGCTCCAGGCCTTCATCGACCAGGTGCACAAGGGCGACGCCGCCCCGGCCGAGGCGCTCAGCCAGGGCCTGCACGCCGCCACCCTGTGCGCCGACGGGCGCTACCCGTGGGGCTCCTCGGACACTCCGGTCGACGGCCGGGCGGAGGCGCTGGCGCGGACCCGGCAGGACCTGACCGCCGAGCAGACCTGGCCGTACGACGCGGCGACCGCGACCGGGCTGGGCAGCCTGCTGGTCTGCCAGGACTGGCCGCGCGAGCAGGTGCCGCCGCTGCCGCCGGCGCACCGCAAGCTGCCCGACGTGCCGGTGCTGCTGATCGGCGGGGACCGGGACCTCTCCACCCCGTACGAGTGGCTGTACCAGCAGGCGGCGCTGACCCACGACCCGCGGATCGTGATCGTCCCGGGTGCGGCGCACTCCGTACAGACCCGGGCGGCCGACCCGGCCGGGCGGCAGGCGGTCTACGACTTCCTGCTCAAGTAGCGGGGCCGCCGGCGGTCCGTTCCGCACAGGGGACGGAACGGCCCGCCGGAGCCTCAGCGTCCGGCCGCGCCCCAGCCGTCGTCGGGCAGGGCGCGGTCGGGCTCGGGGCAGTCGGGGTGGTCGTAGCCCCAGAGGCTGACCTTGTGCAGCAGCCGGTCCGGGAAAGGCGGTTGGTCCTGGTCCGGCTGGTCGACCAGGACGAAGCCGACCCGGACCTCCTCGGCCGGCGCGACCTCCAGGGTCCGCTGTCCGGGGATGTTCTCGTAGGTCACGGTCTCCCAGGAGCAGCCGGCGGCGGTCAGCGCGCCGATCAGCGCGGACTCGGTGACGCGGGTGTCGTACGTCCGCAATCCGCCGCCGTCCACCGGTAGTTCCAGCTCGCCGTGCCAGGCCGGCAGGGAGAAGGAGCGCAGCCGGCGGCAGCGGCAGAAGACCGTCCAGGCGTCGCCCCAGCCGAAGGCGTGCGGCCAGCGGCTCTGCTTGTGGACGCGGCCCGAGTCGTACGGGTCGCCGAAGCGGGTGGCGAGCAGCGGCAGCGAGGCGTCGTAGCGCAGGCCGCCGAGGTCGGCGGTGGCGGCGAGCTCGGTGAGCAGGGCCAGGAAGTCCGCCGCGCCGGTGGGCACTTCGGGCGTCATCCCAGGCACCCGCGCACCGCCTCGATCAGCCGGTTGGCGCGGGCGTCGCCGTGGCCGATCATCCGGTTCGCCACGTAGCCGAAGCCGACGCCGAACTCGTCGTCGCCGAAGGCGAACTGGCCGCCCGCGCCGTCGTTGCCGAAGCTGCGCGCGCCGAGCAGCGGGCGGAACGCGGGGGAGTCCAGCAGCAGCCCGGAGCCCCAGCGGGCGCCCATGTCGAACCCCAGGAAGCCCTGGCCGGCGGAGAGTTCGCGCACCGCGTCGGTCACGGTGTCGTGCGAGAGCAGACGGGGGGCGCCGTCCAGGCCGGTGGCGGCGGCCGCGTAGAGGCCGGCCAGTCCGGTGGCGGAGGCGACGGCGCCCGCGCCGGGCAGCTCGATCGCGTGCAGGGCCGGGTCGTTCCAGCCGTGCGGCACGTCCAGGCCGGGAAAGACCAGCGCGCCGTTCATGGTGACGATCCGGGTGAGCAGGTGCTCCGGACCGGGCATCGGGCGGCGGCCCTCCGCCTCCACCAGCCGGGCGAGGCGCGGGAGTTCGCCCTCCGGCAGTCCGATCCACACCGGCAGGCCGAGCGGCTCGGCGATCTCCTTGCGCAGGAACGCGCCCGGGGTCAGGCCGGTGATCCGGCGGATCACCTCGCCGACCGCGAAGCCGAACACATGGCCGTGGTACTCGTAGGTCGTTCCGGGCTCCCAGAGCGGCTGCTGCTCCTCGATCGCGCGGATCACCGGCTGCCAGGCGGCGATCTCCTCGAAGGAGAGCACCGCGTCCAGGGCCGGGAGACCGGCCCGGTGGCCGAGGATCATCCGGGTGGTGACGGCCTGCTTGCCGGTGCGCGCGAACTCGGGCCAGTAGCGGGCGATCGGGGCGTCCAGGTCGAGCAGGCCGCGCTGGGCGAGCAGCAGGGCGCTGATGCTGACCGCGCCCTTGGCGCAGGAGAACACCGGCACCAGGGTGTCCTGGGTCCAGGCCCGGCCGGTGCGCTGGTCGGCGGTGCCGCCCCACAGCTCGACCACCTTGCGGCCGTTGACGAACACCGTGACGGCGGCGCCGAGTTCGGGGAAGTCGGCGAAGTTGCCGGCGAAGGCGTCCGCGACGGCGCCGTAGCGGTCGTCGGCCCAGCCCTGGTACTGCTGCATGGGTGCTGCCCCGTTCTGCTCGCGTGGCGCCCGCGCACTGCGTCCGCCAAGATCATCGACCGGACCACGGTACGGGGTACCGGCGGCCGTGACGAAGGGTTTTGGCAGGCCCGGGACGGGTGGGGCCGGTGTGACGGCCGCAGCGTCGCGCCGGGACGCTAACCGGCCGTCACGGTTCGGCGGACACGGCGGTGCGGCCAGGCGGCGAGCGCGAGCGCGGTGCCGATGCCGACGAAGGCCGCCGCACCGGCCGGGGCCACCCAACCGGTCAACGGGGCGGGGTCGGAACCGCTGCCGACCGCACCGAGCAGGGCGGTGAGCAGGCCGTAGGGGATGAGGAGGGTGCCCGCCCAGGCGGGGGCGAGCAGCAGGCGACGGGGGAGGGGGCGGGCCGGGGGGCGGTGGGTGAGCAGCAGGGCGAGGGCCACGCCGGTCAGTGCCAGGAGGGCGGTGAAGTCGATGCCGTGCCGCGCCAGCCAGATGAGGGCGGTGGGCGCGCCGTTGCGCCGGAACTCGTCCGCCATGTCGAAGCCGTCGGCCATCCCGGCCCGGCCGCCTGCCGCCCAGTAGGACTTCAGCGCGATGTAGGGCAGGGCGAGGCAGGCGGCCAGGGCGACGGCGCGGGGGTGGTGGGTGGTCATGTCCGCTCCTTCGGTCGGTGGTGATCCAACCGTCGCGGAGACGGGCCCTGGTGGGCGTCCTGCTCGGGTAGTGCTGGGGGCGGCCTCCTCCCTCGGGCGGGGGAGACACGGAGGGGGAAGTCGGCCGGGCCGACTTCCCCCTCCGGAGATGGCAGTGGTGGTCAGGCGGTGAAGCGGGGGTCGCGGGCTTCGATGGCCTGGATGAAGGCGGTCCATTCGGCCTGGTCGAAGGCGAGGTGGGGGCGGTTGGGGTCCTTGTCGTCGCCCACCCAGACGTCACCGTTGTCGAAACGAGCGACGACCACGCAATTGCCATTGGAGTCGCCGGAAAAAGGGGACTTGACCCAGGCGGCAGAGGCGGGGTCGTGGTCGTAGGGGTCGTGCTGCTCGCTCACGTGATCTCTTCCAACTTGCGTTCAAGGGCGGCAACGGTGGCGTCGGGTGAAAGTGCGCACCGCTTCAGTCGGGCGAAGGCGCGCTCGGCGCGGCGGACCTCGCGTCCCGATTTACGCGGGAGCATACCGCCGACTGCTTCTACGAATGAGAAGCCCTCACCCGGCTCTCCAGGGAAGCGGAGAAGCGTTAGTCCAGACGCCAGAATCCCAGGCCGTCCGGCACTCAGCGGAACCATTCGAACGGTGACGTTCGGGTACTGAGCCACCTTGATGACGTGCCGGATCTGACCAGCCAGGACTTCCTCGTCACCGCCGACGAGGAGAGCGACTTCGCTGAAGTAGGCGTCGAGATTGAGCAGCGGTTCGCGCGTGAGGCGGCGTTGGCGCAGGACCCGGATCTCGGCGGCGGCCTCGTTCTGGTCTTCGCTGAGACCGTCAAGGCCACCGGCGATGACCTCGCGGGCGTAGTCCTCGGTCTGCAACAGACCAGGGAACGCTGACAGGTAGTAGTCGAGCATCTGAGTCGCATCGGATTCGAGGCTCAGGTACTCGGCGAACGCCGAGCTGATCGCGTCGGCGAACTCATGATCCTGCCACCAGTGCCGTGAAGGGCTGTCCGTGGCGAAGGCCTCGATCTCGGCTCTCTCTGGTCCCGCCACCCCGCAGTGGTCAAGGAATATGGCCAGTTCGGCGGCAGTCACCGGTAGCAGCGCGCGCTCGATCTTGCTGAGGCGCGCGGGGTTCCAGCCCTTCAGGCCGGCGGTCACCTCGGCAAGCGTCTTGTTGTTCTCGGTTCGCCACGCTCGTAGCTCGTCTCCGAGGCGGATCTGCCTGATCGCTGACGGGTCCTTGCTCAACACGTCCCTCCCATGGTCCGCGCTCAGTCTCGCTGCTCGCGCTGCGGAGGCTCAAGCCGGCCTTCAAGATCAACTAATTTATTTTCTGCTTGTTGTCGTTCGGGTTGCAAATTCGATTTTTGATCCCCCACACTCAACGTGACCGCACGAACACGCCACTGAAGGTGTGGGGTGACTCATGTCCACCTTGCGTAACCCGGTCCTCCGAACCTGGGAGACCGCCCTCACCGAGCACTCGACCTCGGTCCGCACCGCCCGCCGCCTGATCCGCGAACAGCTGACCTCCTGGGGCTGGACCGGCGACCCCGTCGACGACCTCGAACTCATCGCCTCCGAGCTCGTCACCAACGCCGTCGTCCACGCCTGCCAGGGGCACGGCGAAATCCGCGTCTCTCTCCAGGAGTTCGACGGCGACTGCCGCCTCGAAGTCTGGGACCCGCGCGGTGACCTCCGGGTCGACCGGCCCCGCCCGCGCCGCTTCGGCGAGGGCGGCCGGGGCATCGAACTCGTCCGCCGACTCGCCTTCGACTTCGGCGTCATCGCCCGTCGTGGCGCGGGAAAACGAGTCTGGGCCCGCGTCCTGCTCGAACCCGCCGACGACCTTCCTCCGCCCGGGAGTTGATCCCCATCAAGCTCGCCCCCACGGCTGCGATCACCGCCGCCGGCCTCGCACTCGCCTGGTTCGCCTCGGGTCTCGTTCCCCCGCGCGAGCCGGCCACCGCCGATGTCGTCTGGTGGAGCACCCTGGCCGCCGCCCTGATGACCGGCTTCAGCCGCCACAACGGCCCCACCGATGACGACGATTGATCCGAGGCGTTTCTCCCATGCCCGACCTGCACCCCGCCGCGATCGCCTTCCGCGACCCGGCCGCCCTCCTGGCCCGCTGTGAGATCGGCGGTGTCCGGCGTCTCTACCACGAGCCCGGCTACGAGAACGGTGCCGTGCTGCCTGCCGGTGACTGGGCCCCGCTGTCCGAGGACCTCCCCGCGCGGTACGCGCCGAGCATCTTCACCAAGGACAGCGGCCTGGTCGAGTTCTTCCGCCTCCCCGCCACCGTCACCAGCCGCCACCTGCTCGCCGCCCTGGTCGGCGACCTGGGCGACCCCCACCCCGTCCGGCTCCCGGTGACCGACGACCCGCCGGGCGAGCCCGTCACCCACCGTTCGCCCGAGCGCGGCCTGCGCCCCGGTCTGCACATCGACAACCACCAGAACCTGCCCTGCGCCGAACGTGATCTGGCGCGCCGCCGACTCTGCGTCAACCTCGGCCCCGGCGACCGCCACCTCCTGCTCGCGACCCGCGACATCACGTCCATCTGCCGCTCGGTGCGCGACCGCTACGAGACCCACCGCCCGCACACCGACGACCTCCGCCTCTACCTCGGTGAGCGGAAACAGTTGAGCGTCCTGCGCATCCGGATCTCCCCGGGCGAGGGCTGGTTCGCGCCGACCACTGTGCTCCCGTACGACGAGTCCACCGAGGGGCAGTTGCTTCCGTCGGCCACGGCCTCCTGGCTCGGGCACTGGGAGCGCGGGCTCTTCGGTCCGCTGATCTGAGAAATCGGTCACTCTCCGTGCGCACTTCCAACGGTGGGGCGGGCGCGAGCCGCACCGTTGCGCACTTTGGAGTGCGCCGAAACTGAGGGGCGCGCATGGATCACCACGCGCCCCTTCTCGCGCCGCAACGTCGACAGCGGGCGCGGGGTCTTCGGTCCGCGCCCGCCGCGGGAGTCTGGCGGCCGGTCGGTCTGGGCAGGCTCGGTCAGACACATACGTACGCAGGGAGCTGCTGATATGACCGCGGTGCACGAATCCGTACTCGACGCGATCGGCGGGACGCCGCTGTTCCGCCTCGCCCGGCTCGGCGCCGGGATCGCCGCGCCGGTCTACGCCAAGGCGGAGTTCCTCAACATCGGCGGCAGCGTCAAGGACCGCGCCGCGCTGTCGATGATCCTCGCCGCCGAGCGGGAGGGGCTGCTGGCGCCGGGCGGGACGATCGTGGAGGCGACCTCCGGGAACACCGGGATCGGGCTGGCCATCGTCGGGCGGCAGCGCGGGTACCGGGTGATCGCCGGGGTGTCGGACAAGGCCTCGGCCGAGAAGGCGGACATCCTGCGGGCGTACGGCGCCGAGGTGGTGCTCGCGACGACCTCGGTGCCGCGGGAGGATCCGCGGCACCTGTTCAACGTGGTCCGGCGGCTGACGGAGGAGATCCCCGGGGCCTGGCTCGCCAATCAGTACGACAACCTGGCCAATCCTGACGCCCATGTCCGGACCACCGGCCCGGAGATCTGGGAGCAGACCGGCGGCCGGGTGACCCACTTCGTGGCGGGCGTCGGCACCGGCGGCACCGTCACCGGCACCGGCGGGTACCTCAAGCAGGTGTCCGGCGGGGCGGTGACCGTGATCGGTGCGGACCCGGAGTCCTCCTCCTACGGCGGCGGGGACGGCAGCCCCTGGTTCGTCGAGAGCATCGGCCACTTCCTCCACCCCGAGACGGTCGAGGACCGCTGGCCGCAGGCCTACCGCGCGGAGGTGGTCGACTCCTTCGAGCGGATCCCCGACCGCGAGTCGCTGCTGACGGCCCGCCGGCTCGCCCGGGAGGAGGGCATCCTGGCCGGGCCGTCCTCCGGAACGGCGGTGGCGGCGGCGCTGCGGGTGGCGCGCCGGCTGGGGCCGGACGACCTGGTCGTGGTGCTGCTGCCGGACTCCGGCCGCTCCTACCTGTCCAAGGTGCACAGCGATGCCTGGATGCGGGAGTGGGGCTTCCTGGAGGAAGGCGCGGAGGGCCTGCGGCCGTTGCTGGAGGCAGCCGGCCCGCTGGTGTCGGTGGCCGCCGACGCGACCGTCGGCGCGGCGCTGGAGCTGCTGCGGTCCGCGCCGGGCGGCATCGCCCCGGCCGTACTGGCGCGGGTGGAGCGCCCGTACGGGGTGGCCGCGACGGAGGTGGTCGGTTCGGTGTCCCAGGAGGTGCTGGCGGCGGCGCTGGCCGAGGGTGCCGCCAAGCCGGACGACCCGGTGCGCCCGCTGCTCGGCCCGGCCCTGCCGGGGGTGGGTGTCGGGCAGCCCGTCGCCGAGGCGCGCGCGGCGCTGGCCGGTGGGCACCCGGCCGTGGTGGTGCTGGTGGACGGCCGGGCGGCCGGGGTGCTGTCGCGTGACGTCCTGAACTAACTCTCGGTCGTGGGCGCCAGGACGGCGAGGATGACCCGGTCCAGGGAGCGGTCGAAGGCCTGGTCCGGGTCGGCGGGCGGTCCCGGGGTGGCGAAGGCCTGGGCCAGGTTGGGGTAGTCGCCGCTCATCGCCGCCCGGGTGAGGTAACCGACCAGCTCCGCCTGCCACTTGGCGCCCGAGGCCGCCGTCTGCTCGTACTGGGCGAACTGGCAGACGAAGCCGTTGAACATCGCCATCGCCTCCATCCGCGCGCCGCCGGGCAGGCCGGTGGGGGCGGTGACGGCGAGGAAGTGGTCGGTGTAGCGCAGAGCGTTGGGGCCGATGCCCGGGCGGGCGATGACCAGCGCGGGCAGCCAGGGGTGGCGGCGGAAGATGCGGAGCTGCTCGTGCCCGAGGCGCGCGAGATCCGCCCGCACGTCGCCGCTCGGCCCGGGTGGCAGCCGGTACTCGGCGCAGGCCGCGTCGAGCATCAGGTCGAGCAGGTGCTCCTTCTTCGGCACGTAGTTGTAGAGCGACATGGTGCCCGCGCCGAGCGCGGCCGCGACCCGCCGCATCGAGACGGCTTCCAGGCCCTCGGCGTCGGCGATGGCGATGGCGGCCGCGGCGATCGAGTCGCGGCTGTGGGCCGGTCGGGGGCCGCGCCCGGTGCGCTCTGGGCGCAGCCAGATCAGTTCGGGGGCCTCGGGCGGCACCGGCCTGCCGGGCTGCTCCGCGCTCTCGGGGTCGGTGGGGCCCGCTGGACTGCTGGGGGTGTTGCTGGACGGCACTGGAAGATCACCTCGCTCACCCATCTTAGATACGTACGGCGTACGTAGTACGATGGCGGCCGCGTGCGCTTCTACGTACGCTGTACCTAGAGAAGGGGCAGAGCCATGTCCGACACCGCCCGGCCCGCCATCGAGATGGCGGGCGTGGAGAAACGATTCGGGGCCACCGAGGCACTGCGCGGCCTCGACCTGACCGTCCCGGCCGGCACCGTCTGCGGCCTCCTCGGCCCCAACGGCGCCGGCAAGACCACCGCCGTCCGCGTCCTCGCCACCCTGGTCGCCCCCGACCGGGGCACCGTCCGGGTCGCCGGGCACGACGCCGTCCGCGACGCCGAGGAGGTCCGGCGGGCGATCGGCCTCGCCGGGCAGCACGCCGCGCTGGACGAGGGCATCACCGGCCGCGACAACCTCCACCTGTTCGGCCGGCTGCACCGCCTCGGCGCCCGCCGGGCCCGGGTGCGCGCCGACGAACTGCTGACCCGCTTCGGCCTCGCCGAGGCCGGCGACCGGCTGGTCCGCACCTACTCCGGCGGCATGCGCCGGCGCCTCGACCTGATCGCCAGCCTGGTCACCAGCCCGCCGGTGCTCTTCCTGGACGAGCCCACCACCGGGCTCGACCCGCGCAGCCGCCAGGAGATCTGGGACACCGTCAAGGAGTTGGCCCGCGGCGGCACCACCGTGCTGCTCACCACCCAGTACCTGGAGGAGGCGGACCGCCTCGCCGACGACGTCGTGGTGGTCGACCACGGCGCCGCGATCGCCACCGGCCCGCCGGCCCGGCTCAAGGCGGCGATCGGCAGCCAGGTCTCCGTCACCCTGGCCGATCCGGGACAACTCGGCTCCGCCGCCGTGGTGTTGTCGAGCCTGTCCGGCGGCGACGCCCAGGTGGACGTGGCCGAACGGGCGGTCACGGTCCTCACCCCGCCCGGGGCGAACGTCCTGCTGCCGTCGCTGGTACGGGAGTTGGACGCCGTCGGCGTCGTCGCCGAGGACGTCGCCGTCCGGGCGCCGTCGCTCGACGACGTGTTCCTCGCGCTCACCGGTGGGTCCGCCGCTGCGGGGAGGGCTGCCTGATGTCCGCCGTCCTCCACGCCGCTCCGCGTCCGTCCGCCGGGGCCCGGCTGGTCTCCGACACCGGCACCTCGATGCTCCGCATCCTGCTCAACTACCGCCACTCGCCAGGCCTGTTGGCCGCCTCCCTGGGCGTGCCGGTAGTCATGGTGGTGGTCTTCGGGTACGTCTTCGGCAGCGCCATCCAGGTACCCGGCGGCGGGGACTACCGGGAGTTCCTGATGCCCGGCCTGTTCGCGATGGTCGCCACCAACGGCATCATGCCGACCATGGTCGGCGCCGCCCGCGACGTCGGCCGCGGGGTCACCGACCGGCTGCGCTCGATGCCGGTCTCCCGCACCGGACTGCTGCTCGGGCAGACCCTCGCCGACCTGCTGGTCAGCCTCGTCGTGCTGGCACTGCTGGCCCTGGTCGGGCTGGCCGCCGGATGGCGCGCCCGGCACGGCGCGGCCGACGCACTGGAGGCGTTCGCGCTGCTGCTGCTCTTCCGGTTCGTGATGACCTGGGTCGGCACCCTGCTCGGCCTGGCCGTCGGCAAGGAGGAGGCGGCCGGTCAACTCTCCGTCGTCGTCTTCCCGTTGGCGATGGTGACCAACGCGTACGTACCCACCGGCGGGATGCCCGGCTGGCTGCGGACGGTCGCGGACTGGAACCCGATCAGCTCGGTGGTCGAGGCCGCCCGTGAGCTCTTCGGCAACCCGGCCGCGCCCGGCACCGCCTGGCCGATGCAGCACGCCGTCCTGGCCACGCTGCTGTGGAGCGCCGTGCTGCTCCTGCTCTGCGGGCCGCTGGCCGTACGGAAGTTCGCCACCCACGGGCGGTGACCCGGCCGGTCCGGCGAATGTGCTGGACACCATGGCCGGTGTGGCTTTAGGTGGGGCGCCATGGAGTACACCCACCTCGGCCGCACCGGCCTGACCGTCTCCCGCCTCTGCCTCGGCACCATGAACTTCGGCCCCCACACCGAGGAGGCCGAAGCCCACCGGCTCATGGACACCGCCCACGAGCGCGGCATCAACTTCTTCGACACCGCCAACTCCTACGGCCGCGACCCCGAGGGCAGGCTCAAGGGCCGCACCGAGGAGATCATCGGCCGCTGGTTCGCCCAGGGCGGCGGCCGCCGCGAGCGGACCGTGCTCGCCACCAAGGCCTACGCCGAGATGAGCGACTGGCCCAACGAGGGGCGGCTCTCCGCGCTCGCCGTCCGCAAGGCCGTCGAGGCCAGCCTGCGGCGGCTGCAGACCGACCACATCGACCTGTACCAGATGCACCACATCGACCGGGACACTCCCTGGGAGGAGATCTGGCAGGCGATGGAGGTCCTGGTCGCCCAGGGCAAGATCATCTACGTCGGCTCCAGCAACTTCGCCGGCTGGCACATCGCCCAGGCCCAGGAGTCCGCCCGCTCCCGGCACTTCCTCGGCCTGGTCAGCGAGCAGTCCCTCTACAACCTCCTCGACCGCGCCGTCGAACTGGAGGTGATCCCCGCCCTCCAGCACTACGGCCTCGGCCTGCTGCCGTGGTCCCCGCTGCGCAGCGGCCTGCTCGGCGGCGTCCTGCGCAAGGAGCGCGAGGGCACCCGGGTACGCGGCGCCCTGGGCTACGTGAGCGAGCTGCTGGAGAAGCACCGTGAACGCCTCCAGGCCTACGAGGACTTCGCCGCCGAACTCGGCACCGACCCCGCCGACCTCGCTCTCGCCTGGCTGCTCTCCCGCCCGGCCGTCACCGCCCCCGTCATCGGCCCCCGCACCCCCGCCCACCTCGACGCCGCCGTCCGGGCGCTCGACCTCACGCTCGACCGGAAGACCCTGGACCGCCTCGACGAACTCTTCCCCGGCCACCGCCCCGCCCCGGAGGACTACGCCTGGTAGCCCCACCACCCCTCGGCCCCGGCCACCGGACCGGGGCCGAGCGGGCCTTCCCCGGCAGCCCTGCCGGCTGTGGTAGCAAGGCAGGCATGACGGAGCGGATCGGGGAGCGGGGGGCGTACCACCACGGTGCGTTGCCGGAGGCGCTGGTGGCGGCGGCGTTCGAGGTGCTGGACGAGCAGGGCCAGGAGAAGGTGAGCGTGCGGGAGGTGGCGCGCCGGGCGGGGGTGTCGGCAGGGGCGCCGTTCCGGCACTTCGCAGACCGGCAGGCGTTGTTGACGGCGGTGGCGGACCGGGTGCTGACGGACTTCTACCAGTGGCAGGAGGCGGAGGTGGCGGCCGCGGAGGCGGCCGGCGGGTCGGCGATGCGGGCGCTGGGGCTGGGGTTCGTCCGGTACGCGCTGCGCCATCCGCGGCGCTACGAGCTGGTGCGCTCGCGGGTGTTCACGGCCGCCCGGGATCCGGAGCTGCGGGAACAACTGGACTGCATGGACCGGGCGTTCACCGAACTGATCCTGGCGGACCAGCGGGCGGGGCGGCTGGGGCCCGGTGATCCGGGGCAGGTGCTGCTGGCCGGGCAGGCGCTGGTCTACGGGCTGGCGCAGATGATCGTGGACGGTTACCTGCCCGCGGACCGGGCGGAGCAACTGGCCGTCCAGGTGCTGGACACCTTCCGTCGGGGGATCTCCAACGGTCCTGAGAAGTAGTCGAATTGGGACTGCGGCGAGCCTTGACCGCCCTGCCGGGCCCTGATGTAATCACCGATTACATGGGGGTGCGGGTCGGTTCCGGGGAGGCCGGGAATGTCCAAGGGGAAGACGTTCGTCCACTCGATGTTCGCGAGGCCACGGCGGGGCTACACCACCGCCGCCGCCACCGGCGACACCGTGGTGCTGCTGATCGGCATGCGGGTCAACCGCTTCTGGGCCGTCCACCACTGGGGCCCGGTGATGTTCGCGATGTTCCGGATGCTGCGCGAGCTGCGCCGCAGCCCCGAACGCGGCCTGCGCGGGCGCATCCTGCTCACCGCCTCGCCGCGCACCTACTACGTCGTCCAGTACTGGGAGTCGAAGGAGGCGCTGTACCGCTACTCCACCGCACCGGACGGCTTCCACCACACCGCCTGGGGCATCGCCAACCGGAAGGTGCGGGAGGGCCGGACCCGGGGGCACGTCGGGCTCTGGCACGAGACGTACATCGTCCCCGAGGGCGGCTACGAGTCGATCTACTTCGACATGCCGGCCTTCGGGCTGGCCGGTGCGACCGGGCAGGTGCCGGTGGAGGAGCGGGGCCGGCACGCCGCCCAGCGGCTGGCCTTCCGCTCGGGGACGGAGGCGGCGAAGGGCGCGGGCTCGGGCTCGGGCTCGGGCTCGGGGGAGACCGCGGGCTCGGGGGACGAGGTCGACGCCCGGGCGGACGCCCCAGGAGTGTCGTGAGGCATCGGATGGCCCCCGGTGTGGGAGCGTCGGGGGATGGTCGATCAGGGCGGCGCCGCGCGGCCGGCGCGGATGGTGCACGAGGTGCCGTACCGGGCGCAGTGGGAGTCCGCGGAACTGGTGCGGGACATCGTGGACGGACGGCTGGACGCGGCGCGGGACCCTCGCTGGGGCCAGTCGGGGGCGGCCACCCCGGAGGAGTACGCATGGTGGTCCTGGCGCCTGTGCGGGGTGGCCTGCCTGCGGATGGTGCTGGAGCACTGGTGGGGCGTGACCCCGACGGCGATGGCGCTGGCGGGCGAGTGCGTGGCGGCCGGCGCGTACGTCCGGGACGGTGAGAGCCTGCGCGGGCTGGTCCACACGCCCTTCGCGGAGTACGTCCGGCGGCGCTGGGGACTCGTCGCCCGCGCCGCGGAGTTGACGCCCGCGGAGGTGGCGGCCGAGGTGGCGGACGGCCGGCTGGTGATGCTGTCGGTGCACCCGTCGATCCGGGAGCCGAACGGACCGGAGCCGGTCCGGCGGGGCGGGCACCTGGTGCTGGCGGTCGGCTCCACGGAGACGGCGCTGCTGATCCACAACCCCTCGGGCTTCCCGGGGGAGTCGCAGGCCTTCGCGCGCGTTCCGTGGCGCTCGTTCGGGCCGTTCTACGCCGGGCGGGGGATCGTGCTGGGGCCGCCGCCCGGCGTCGAAAGCTAGCGTGACCGGCCGGGGCGGCGCCGAACGGCGGCCGGCTCGCCGGAACGACGGTCAGGTGTTGTCCGGCAGCCCCGCCGGGTAGAACGGCAGACTGCTGCGGCACAGCGCCGAGATCGGCTTCAACGCGGCGGCCAGCCGGTCGAGTTCGGCCCGCGGGTAGTCCTCCCAGACCCGGGCCGCGGCCAGGTCGGTGGCCGCCTCCAGGGACTGGTGGCGGATCCGCCCGAGCTCGGTCACCGTGCCGGCCGCCGTCAGCCAGCCGCGTTCGACCAGGCGTCCCGCGGCCGCGTCCCACTCCGCGTCCGTCCAGCCGCGCACCGGCTGGAGCTGCTCGCGCCGCATGTCCATCGCGCAGCGGATCACCAGCGCCTCGCAGCCGTCCAGCCCGGCGGCCACCAGCGCGGCCACGTGGCCGTCCCCGCGGTGCTCGCGCATCACGGTGGCGGCGCGCCAGAGCCGCTCGTACAGCCCGGTCGGCGTCGGGAGCGCGGCGTTGGCCGCGGCCAGCACCCGGCCGGCGCAGTCCAGCCGGGCGGTGGCCTGCTCCAGCGTCTCGACCGCCTGCTCCACCTGCTCCCGGTCCACGTGCTCCAGCAGCCGGGCCAGCGCCGCGCCCGCCCCCTTGCCGCGGGCGGCCAGCGCCTCCTCCGGGCCGGCCAGCGACCAGATCGCCGGCAGGGCGCGTTCGACCATCGCCGGAGCGAAGTTGAAGAAGGCGGCGATCACCGGAGGGGCGTCCACCGCGCCCAGCGGGGCGGAGCGGCCGCCGAAGTAGCCGCGCCAGAAGCCGCGCAGCCCGGCCTCCTCGAAGGCGCCGCGACACTCGGGCTGGAAGTAGGTGACGGCGTGCACCGGCTCGAAGAGCCACCAGAGCGCGCGGGCGGGATGGACGAGATCGGCCATCGGGAGACCTTCCTCGGACGGGGCTCCGGGCGGGCGCGGGGAGCTCGACTGGTCGGCACGGCACACGACGGTCGCGCGGGTGGCGGGGTACCGGGGCCACCCGGGCGGGCGCGCGGGCCGTTCACGTGCTGATGACCACGGAGGAGGCCCCGGTAATCCTCGGCGCGATGTGGCGGAGGTCACATGCCGCCGGGCGTCAGTGGTCCACCGGCGGCATCGCGAGCGGGTTGACCGGCATCCGTTCGCGGCAGATCGCCGCGATCGGCCTCAAGGTGGCCGCCAGGCGGTCGAGTTCGCCGTCCGGCAGCCCCTCCCAGACCCGGCCCGCGGCCAGGTCGGTGGCGGCCTCGACCGACCGGTGCCGGCTCCGGCCGAGCTCGGTGACCGCGCCCCGGGCCGTCAGCCAGCCCCGCTCCACCAGCCGTGCCGCGGCGGCCTCCCACTCCTCGTCCGTCCAGCCGCGCATCGGCTGGAGCACCTCCCGGCTGGCGTCCAGCGCGCAGTGCAGCACCGGCGCCTCGCAGCCGTCCAGCCCGGCCGCGACCAGCGCGGCGACATGGCCGTCCCCGCGGTGCTCGCGCAGCACGGACGCGGCCTGCCACAGCCGCCCGTGCACGTCCGCGGGCCGGGGAAGCGCGGCGTTGGCGGCGGCCAGCACCCGTCCGGCGCAGTCCAGCCGGGCCACCGCCCCCTCCAGCGCGGCCGCCGCCGACTCGACCAGCCCCGGCTCCACCGGCGCCAGCAGCCGGGCCAGCGCGGCCGCCGAGCCCTCGGCCCGGGCGGCCAGCACCCGCTCGGGGCTCGCCCGCGTCCACGCCTGCGGCAGGGCGCTCTCGACCAGCGCGGGGGCGAAGCTGAAGAACGCGGCGACCACCTGCGGGGCGTCCACCGCGCCCAGCGGGGCCGCCCGCCCGGCGAAGTAGCCGCGCCAGCCGCCGTCCAGGCCGGCCGCCTCGAAGGCCGCCCGGCTCTCGGGCTGGAGGAAGGTGACCGCGTACACCGGCTCGAAGAGCCGCCACAGCGCGCGGGCGGGGTGGACCGGCTGGACGGGCTGGACGGGGCCGGGATCGGACATGCGGGAGACCCTCCTCGGGGCAGCCGGTGGCCGGCCGGGGCGGCCGGACTGGCGCGGCCCGACGGGCAGTGCGGGCCGCTCACCACCTGATGGCCACGGCGGCGGCCCCGCCAACCCCGGCCGAGGTGTGATCACGGTCACGCGGGGCATACGCGGTGCGACCGGCAGTCGTCCGGCGCGAGATGATGGGACGAGGTGCCCGCCCCCGGGTGCCCAGCCCTCGCAAGCCCCCGTACGAAGGTAGTCGGTCATGGCCCAGATCAACCCCAGCATCCTGTCCGCGGACTTCGCCCGGCTCGCCGACGAGGCCGAGGCCGTCCGGGGTTCCGACTGGCTGCACGTGGACGTCATGGACAACCACTTCGTGCCGAACCTGACCCTGGGCATCCCGGTGGTCGAGTCGCTGGCCCGCGCCACCGACATCCCGCTCGACTGCCACCTGATGATCGAGGACCCGGACCGCTGGGCCCCGCAGTACGTCGAGGCCGGGGCCGGCTCGATCACCTTCCACGTCGAGGCCGCCGCCGCGCCCGTCCGACTGGCCCGCGAGATCCGCGCCAAGGGCGCCCGCGCGTCGATGGCGCTCAAGCCGGGCACCCCGATCGAGCCCTACGAGGACCTGCTGCCCGAGCTCGACATGCTGCTGATCATGACGGTCGAGCCCGGCTTCGGCGGCCAGGCCTTCCTGGACATCATGCTGCCGAAGATCCGCCGCACCCGGGAGCTGATCGCCAAGCACGACCTGGAGCTCTGGCTGCAGGTCGACGGCGGCGTCTCCGCGAGCACCATCGAGCGCTGCGCCGAGGCCGGCGCGGACGTGTTCGTGGCCGGTTCGGCCGTGTACGGCGCCGAGGACCCGGCCCAGGCCGTCCGCGACCTGCGCGAACTCGCCGACAAGGCGTCGGCCGAGGCCTGGTGGGCCTGCGAGCACTGAGGCGCACCCGAGGGCCCGTGGGGCCCCGCTCGTCGCGCTGAGGCCGGATGGCCGGGCACGGGTGGAGGAACGCCGCGCCGTGGCGGATGATCGGTGACGACGTCCTCCGGGCCCCGCCCGGCCCGGCCCCTCCGTACGGTGGTGGAACCGCGATGAGCAACCTCGACCTCAGGCCCACCCCGACCAGCTGCGGTCGCGAGGCCAGCGGCGGCCCGGTGAAGGATCTCCTGACGGGCCGTCAAGTACCGCTCGGCGAAAGCACGGTGGTGCGTCGACTGCTCCCCAACCTGGGCCGCCGGATGGTCGGGGCCTGGTGCTTCGTGGACCACTACGGCCCGGACGACATCGCCGACGAGCCCGGCATGCAGGTCCCGCCGCACCCCCACATGGGCCTGCAGACGGTCAGCTGGCTCCACCAGGGCGAGGTGCTGCACCGCGACAGCCTCGGCAGCCTCCGGACCGTCCGGCCGTACGAACTGGGGCTGATGACCTCGGGCCGGGCGATCTCCCACTCCGAGGAGTCCCCCCGCCCCCACGCCCGCTACCTGCACGGCGCCCAGCTCTGGGTCGCCCTCCCGGACGCCCACCGGCACACCGACCCGGCCTTCGAGCACCACCCCGACCTGCCCGTGGTCACCGCCCGCGGCCTGCGCGCCACCGTCATCCTCGGCACCCTGGACACCGCCACCTCGCCCGGCACCACCCACACCCCACTGGTCGGCGCCGACCTCGCCCTCGCCGACGGCACGAACCTCGCCCTCCCGCTGGTCCCCGAGTTCGAGTACGCCGTCCTCGCCATGACCGGCCGGATCGACGTCGACGGCGTCCCGGTCGAACCCGGCTCGATGCTCTACCTCGGCTGCGGCCGCCGCGAACTCCCCCTCCTCGCCCGCTCCGAGGCCGCCGTCCTGCTCCTCGGCGGCGAGCCCTTCGAGGAGAAGATCGTCATGTGGTGGAACTTCATCGGCCGCACCACCGAGGAGATCGCCGAGGCCCGCGCCGCCTGGACGACCGGCACCCGCTTCGGTGAGGTCCACGGCTACGCCGGCCCCCGCCTCCCCGCCCCGGAACTCCCCGCGGCGCCGCTGAAGCCCCGCGGCCGCGAACGCTGAGGCCGGGGCGTCGACGACGGGGCGACCGCGGGGGCGGGCCCGTGGCCTCGCCGACGGTGCCGGTTCGGTCGGCCGCCCGGTCGGCGAAACCCGCGGGTGAAACATCCCGCCGCTGAGGGCCGCGGCCTGCTACAGTTGTGATAGTTGCAGTAGTGGTTCCCATGAACTTTGTGTGCGCCTGCTGATGTATCGCAGGCGCATTTTCTGTTCTCCGGCTTGTTCCGGCGGGCGCTCCATGCGGTGACTCGAAGCCCGCGCCGTGCGGGTTTCGGATAGTCCCTTGAAGGAGATTTTTGATGGCTAATGGCACTGTGAAGTGGTTCAACTCGGAAAAGGGCTTCGGCTTCATCGAGCAGGAGGGTGGCGGCCCGGACGTCTTCGCCCACTACTCGAACATCAACGCCAACGGCTTCCGTGAGCTGCTTGAGGGCCAGAAGGTCGAGTTCGACGTCACGCAGGGCCAGAAGGGCCCGCAGGCCGAGAACATCCGCCCGCTGTAGTTCTTCTGCCGAGGGGCCCGCACCGCGCACACGTGCCCGGTGCGGGCCCCTCGGTCGTCGCCGCCACGGCACACCCCTCCGGCCGTTCAGGCCCCCCTGGCTCCGCCACCGGCGGCCATCCCCACGCGAGACGCACGGCGCTGCGTCCGGATCGGCGCCCTGCCGTCACAGCTCACGGTTCCCGGTTCTTCGCTCCCGCCCCGCCGCGGAGAGCGCCGACCGCGGGTGACGTGCCGAACGATTCCACCGTCCACGCTTCGCCCGTCACACTTCCGGCCCGTTTCCCTGCGGTCTCCGCCCGGCGCCCCGTGCCACGGAGCCCTCCTCGCGACGTGCCGCTCCGAGGAAGGTCTTCCGCATGGCCCACTCCAGTCGCTCCTCCTACCGCAACGCCGACTCCCGCTCCGCGACCGGCTCCCGCTCGGGTGGCGGCTCCTCGTACGGCGACCGGCCTGCCGAAGGCCGGCCCTCCTACCGGCGCGGTGCCCCTCAAGGCGCCTCGGTGCAGGGCGAGTTCGCGATGCCGGTGAGCACCACCCCGGCACTGCCGGCCGTCTCGTCCTTCGACGAGCTGGACCTGCCGGAGGCGCTGCTGTCGGCGCTGACCGGCCAGGGCGTCACGGAGCCGTTCCCGATCCAGGCCGCAACGCTGCCGAACTCGCTGGCGGGCCGCGACCTCCTCGGGCGGGGCCGGACGGGCTCCGGCAAGACCATCGCGTTCGGCCTCGCCGTGCTGGCCCGCACCGCCGGGCGGAGGGCTGAGCCGCGCTGCCCGCTGGCCGTGGTGCTGGTCCCCACCCGCGAACTCGCGCAGCAGGTCACCGAGGCCCTCACCCCGTACGCCCGGGCCGTGCGCCTGCGGATGGCGACCGTGGTGGGCGGGACGTCGATGAGCCGTCAGGCATGGCTGCTGAACCGCGGGGCGGAGGTCGTGGTGGCCACGCCGGGCCGACTGAAGGACCTGGTCCAGCGTGGTGACTGCCGGCTGGAGCGGGTCGGCGTCACGGTGCTCGACGAGGCGGACCAGATGGCCGACATGGGCTTCCTGCCGCAGGTCACCGAGCTCCTCGACCAGGTCGCCGAAGGCGGCCAGACCATGCTGTTCTCCGCCACCCTGGACCGCAACGTCGACCTCCTGGTGCGGCGCTTCCTCAAGGACCCGGTCACCCATTCGGTGGACCCGTCCAAGGGAGCGGTCGGCACCATGGAGCATCACGTGCTGCACGTGCAGAGCTTCGACAAGAGCGCCACGATCGCCCACATCGCCTCCCGCGACGGCAGGGTGATCATGTTCGTCGACACCAAGCACGGCGCCGACCGCCTGGTGGAGGACCTGCTCGCGAACGGGGTGAAGGCCGCGGCCCTGCACGGCGGCAAGTCCCAGCCGCAGCGCACCCGCACCATGGAGCAGTTCCGCACCGGCGAGGTGACCGCGTTGATCGCGACCAACGTCGCCGCCCGCGGCATCCACGTCGACGGGCTCGACCTGGTCGTCAACGTGGACCCGCCGGGCGACCACAAGGACTACCTCCACCGGGGCGGCCGCACCGCCAGGGCCGGGGAGTCCGGCACCGTCGTCACGCTGGTGCTGCCCAACCAGCGCCGTGCGACGGCCCGCATGATGACGACGGCCGGCATCACACCCGTGACCAACAGGGTCACCGCCGGTGACGAGGACCTGGCCCGCATCACCGGCGCCCGCGTGCCCAGCGGCATCCCCACCGTGATCCCGGACCCCGTCATCGAGCGGCCGCGCCGCGGCTCGTTCACGGGCCGCGACCGCCGCGGCCGCCCCGCGCACGCCGTCGGTGACACCCGGGCCGCCGCCGGCCGCGATGACCAGGGCTCCTCCGGCCACCGCCGGCCGCCCGGCCGCCCCGCCCGGCTCGGGTAGCACCGCCGGGCCCGGCTCGCGGCGCGGGCCGGGCCCGAGCGATTCTCCCGTTCCGCCGCACTGCCCCGGAAGCCCTCGCCCGGCCGGCTGAGGGCCGGAGAACCAGGGGTGCCGGGTTCTTCGCGCCCGTGGCGCGCGGCGAGGTGCTCGCCGTGCTGAACGCGCTGTCCGGCACCGAACGTGAGGGGGACTGAGTGATGGCCATGGAGACACCGAGCCTGCACCTGACGGACATCCGGCTGCCCGCCCGGGAGCCGTTCGACTTCCGGGCCTCGCTCGGGTTCATCGGCTCCTTCCCGGCGATGGCCGGGCAGCAGGGCACCGCGCAGGCCGCGCTCACCCTGGCCTTCCGGGAGGCGGGGGCGACCGTGGGCGTACGGCTCACCGCCGCGCCCGGGGCGCCCGGGCTGGTCGGCCGCGTCGCCGCGGAGCGGCCGGTCGGCGAGGAGGTGCTGCGGGCCGTCACCGAGCGGCTCGACCGCTACCTCGGGCTGTCCGACGACCTGACCGAGTTCTACCGGCTGGCCAGCCAGGACGAGCCCTTCGCCCGGGTGGTGGAGCGGCTGCACGGCTACCACCAGGTCAAGTTCCCCTCGCCGTTCGAGCTGCTCTGCTGGGCGATCCTGTGCCAGCGCACGCCGATGCCGGTGGCCCGGGAGATGAAGCGGGCGCTGGTCGAGGCGGTCGGCAACCGGATCGACGTGGGTCCCGAGCGGCTGTGGGCGTTCCCGGACGTCGAACAGCTGGCCCGGTTCGACGAGGGCGAGTTGCTCGCCCTGATCGGCAACCCGCGCAAGGCGGGCTACCTGTACCGCTCGGTGCGGCTGTGGGCCGGTCTGGACGAGCACTTCCTGCGCACCGGTCCGTACCAGGAGGTGCGCGAGCAGTTGCTGGCGCTGCCCGGGATCGGTGACTGGTCGGCCTCCTTCCTGCTGATCCGGGGGCTCGGGCGGATGGAGCGGATCGAGCTGGACAAGGAGATGGGCCGGGCCCTCCAGCGGGTCTACCGGCGCCCGGTCGACGAGGCGGAGTTCCGTCGGCTGGCCGACCACTACGGGCCCTGGCAGGGCTACTGGGGGCACTACCTGCGGGCCGGCGGCTGACCGGACGGGACCGGACCGGACGGGACGGGACGACGCGCCGGGCGGGGACGGGACGGGACGACGCGCACCGGGCCACACGGCGGGCGCCCGTTGCGGCGTACGGGGGGACCTGTCCGGACGGACGTCCGATGGCCGGGCGTCGGGCAGGTCCCGCGGTTAGCGTGGCCCGCATGTACAACGACGGTCTGGTGACGTGCACCGCACGTGAGCTCGTGATTCGCCGGTACTACTTCCCGCTGGCCTCCGCCAAGCGGATCCCCTACGGGCGGATCCGCGGGCTTCAGCAGGTGCCGCTGAGCAGGGTCGGCGGGCGGTGGCGGATCTGGGGGTCCGGGGACTTCGTGCACTACTTCAACCTCGACCCGGGGCGGGTGGACAAGAGCGTCGCCTTCGTCCTCGACCTCGGGGCGCGGGTGAAGCCGGTCATCACCCCCGACGACCCGGAGCGGCTGGTCGCGGCGCTGGCCGAGCACCGGATCCCGGTGACCAGGGGGTAGTTCGGGTCCCCAGGGGCCGCGACGGGCCCAGCGCGGGCGACGAGCTCAGCGCGGACGACGGGCCCGGCGCGGCCGCGGGGCGGCGTCAGCCGAGGGCCGGGCGGTGGCGGGGCCAGGTCGGGTGGTGCTGGTCGATGACGTAGTGGTGGCCGTGCTGCCAGGCGCCGCCGCCGGCGGGATGGGCGTCGGCGAGATGGGGATGGCCGGCGGGCAGGTCGGTGTGGAGGTGGCTGAGGGCGTCCGGGTCGCCGGTGGGCCAGAGGGTGGTGGCGGTGACGGCGGCGGCGAGGGCGAGTGCGCCGAGGACGGCGGCGGTGGCCGGGAGGCCGGCGCCGGCGGCGAGCCAGCCGGCCAGCGGGTAGGTGAGCAGCCAGCAGCCGTGCGACAGCGAGAACTGGGCGGCGAAGGCGGCGGGCAGGTCGGGGTCGGCGGCGGAGCGCCGGATGACCCGGCCGCCGGGGGTGAGGACGGCGGAGCCGGCGGCGCCGACCAGGGCCCAGGCGGCGAGCAGGGCGAACCAGCTGCCGGGGCCGGCCGGGGCGGCGGTGATCGCGGTGACGGCGGCGAGCACACAGGGCAGGGCGAAGGCGGCGGGCAGCATGACGGACCGGTCGCTGACCCGGGCCAGCAGCCGGGGCAGCAGCACCGCGGCGAGCATCGAGCCGACGCCGTACGCGCCGAGGGCCAGCGAGACGGCTCCGGCCGGGCGGTGGAAGTGGTCGCGGACGACGTTGACGGTGTCGACGAAGACGATCGCCCCCGCGGCGGCGACCGCGAGGTCCAGGGCGAGCAGGGCCCGCAGCCGCGGGGTGGCCAGGAACAGCCGGGTGCCGGAGGCGGCCTTGCGGTAGAGGCCGCCGCGGCCTCCGACCGGCTCGGGTTCGGGCCTGTCGTCGGCCCGCAGGCGGGAGTCCGGGGGCAGGCCGGTAGGGAGGACGGCCGAGACGACCAGGGCGGCGGAGGCGAGGAAGCCGGCCGTCGTGCCGACGAACAGCCAGTTGTAGGAGACCACCGAGAGCAGCACCGCGGCCAGGGCCGGGCTGAACAGGGACTCGAAGTCGTAGGCCAGCCGGGACATCGACAGTGCCTGGGTGTAGTCGCGTTCGGCGGGCAGCACGTCCGGGATGGTGGCCTGGAAGGTCGGGGTGAAGGCGGCGGAGGCGGCCTGGAGCAGGAAGATCAGGACGTAGATCTGCCACACCTGGTCGACGAACGGCAGGGCGAGGGCGACGCCGGCCCGGGTGAGGTCCATGCCGACCATCAGGGTGCGCCGGGGGATCCGCCCGGCGAGGGCTCCGGCGATCGGTGCGACGGTCACGTAGGCGACCATTTTGATCGCCAGAGCGGTGCCGAGCACGGCCGAGGCGTTGCTCCCGGCGATCGAGTACGCCAGCAGCGAGAGCGCCACGGTGGCCAGGCCGGTGCCGGTCAGGGCCACGAGCTGGGCGGTGAACAGGTGGCGGTAGGTGCGGTTGCGCAGCACGGTCAGCATGGGCCCGTCCCGGGGGCGGCGAGGAGGGGGTACGGGCTCATCATAGTTAATGCGTGCGTACGTGTGCACCTGTCGGGCGGGCCGGACGGCCCCCGGGGGCGGGCGAGTCGTCAGTCGTGCGGCGGCAGGTGGGCGATCTGGTGGTCGGCGACGTTCAGCGCCTCGTCCACCAGTCGGCGCAGGTGGCCGTGCCGCAGCGAGTAGACCACCCGTCGGCCGTCCTTGCGGGTGGTGACCAGCCCGGCGAGGCGCAGCTTGGCCAGGTGCTGGCTGACCGACGGGCGGGCTGCGCCGGTCGCCTCGGTCAGCGTGGTCACGTCCGCCTCGCCCCGGCCGAGCCGCTCCAGCAGCGCCAGTCGGGTGCGGTCGGCCAGCAGGGCGAGCACGGACGCGGCCACGTCCAGCCGCGCCTCGGCCCGCTGCTGCGAGCGGTGTGCATCTGCCAGATCGGTGCCGGAGCTCATGGCGCCATGGTAGGGCCCGTGCACAGGTGCGCTCATGACGACCGCCCGCGGCGCCGGCGCCGGTAGGCGAGGGTGACGGCCGCCAGCAGCGGCCCCCAGAGCAGCAGCGGGGCGTAGCAGGCGACCAGGACGACGGTGTGCCAGTCGCCCGTGAACACGGGGATGCCGTCCCGCAGCGGACGGCCCTGGAGCGTGCGGCCGGTGGAGAGCAGCACCGTGAACAGCAGGCTGCTGGCGGTGAGCACGATGGCGCCGAGGGCGGCCGGGACGACGGCCGCGGCGACCGGGACGGGGCGTCCGCCCAGCAGCGGGAGCCGGCGCGGGAACACCTCGCCCCAGCGGGCGACCAGACCGAGCGCGGCGAAGGCGAACAGCTCGGAGACGGCCGACAGCAGCACCACGTACAGCTCCAGCGGCAGCCACCACGGCAGGTTGCCGGAGTCCTGCACGGCGTCGCCGTCCAGCGGGACGTGGAAGGTGCAGGTGGCGATCCGCCAGGCGCTGGACGGCAGCACGGTGAACGGCACCGCCCGGGCGGCGATCCGGGCCCAGCGCGGCACGCCGGGGACGGGGGTGTGGGCGGCGGCCCATGCGGTGCGCAGGCGGCCTGTGGCGGGGTGCGGGTGAGCGGTGGTCATGCGCGGTTCTCCGGTCCGGCGGGGGCTGTGCCCCAAACGCTCGCAGCCGGACCGGGAGGTGGGCCTCGACCGGCGGGAGGAACCGCCTCCCCCCGCCGGGGGAGTGGGCCCGCCTCCCCCCGCCGGGGGAGTGGGCCCGTCAACCGACGTCGGAACGCTCAGACCGCCAGCTGCTCCTCGGTGGCCGGCGCCGGGGCGGGTTCGAGGTCGCCCAGTCGCGGGATCACGATCAGGGCGGCGAGGATCAGGGCACCGGCGATGACGATCGGGGCGCGGACGCTGACGGTGGCCCCGATCCAGCCGCTGAGGCCGGCGCCGATCAGCATCCCGATCCGGGTCAGCATCAGGTAGCAGCTGTTGACCCGGCCGAGCAGCTCCTTCGGCACGGTCTGCTGGCGCAGCGAGATCGCCTGGACGTTCCAGGTCACCACCCCGAAGTTGCCGAGGGCGAACAGCGGCGCCACCGCGAACACCGAGGGGCTCAAGCCCATCAGCAGCAGCGCCGAGCCCATCAGGACGAAGGAGAGGGTGATCCGGGCCCGACGGCCCATCCGCTCGCTGATCCGGCCGGCCAGCATGCTGGCCGCGGTGCCGCCGGCCACGCCGGTGGCGAGGACGGCGCCGTACGCCCAGGTGGGTTCGTCCAGGGTCCGGGTGACCAGCAGCGCCATCATGGTGATGCCGAGTGCGGAGGCGCCGCCCGCCAGGGCGGAGAGCGAGGCGACCAGGCGCAGCTGCTTGTGCCGGTACAGCCAGCGGACGCCCTCGCGGACCTCGGCCATGACCCGGCGGTCGGACTTCGCCCGGGGGGCGCCGGAGCGGCCGGTCGCGGCGACCAGGGCGGCGGCCACCGCGAAGGAGGCGCCGTCCACGGTGAACGGGTAGCCGGCGGCGACGGCGAACAGCGTGGTGCCGACCAGCGGACCGACCATCCGGCCGACCAGCAGGCCGCCCTGGAGGCGGCCGTTGGCGACGTCGAGCCGGTCGGAGCTGACCACGTCCGGGATGGTGGAGGTGGCGGCGTTGGCGAACACCGTCTCGCCGCAGCCCAGGACGAAGGCCAGGGCGGCGAGCAGGGCGACCGGCGGGGTGGTGGAGAAGACGCAGGCGGCGAAGCCCAGCACGATGGCGGCGCGTCCGAAGTCGATCGTCCACATCAGCCGGCGGCGGTCGAAGCGGTCGGCGATGACCCCGCCGAACAGGGCCATCAGCAGCCAGGGCAGTGATCCGGCCACCGCGACCACGGACACCGAGGACGGGGAGTCCGAGATGGCCAGTGCGAGCAGCGGCAGCGACGAGTCCCGCATGCCGTCGCCGACCGCTGAAATCGAGGAGGCCGACCACAGCATGGCGAATTTCCGGCCCAGTTGGGGCCTGGTGCGGTGTGGGGGTGTCGCTAGGCTGGCTGAGGTCACCGACGCAGTATGGCATGACCGCTACAGATTTGGCCGCCCCTTCACAGAGCATTCCCAGCCGGAAGCCTCAGAGTCCGGAAACCCCCTTGACGAGGGTGCTCAGCCCGCCGGCGAGGGCCAGCCCCAGCACCACCGTCCGGGCCCGGCGCTCCGGCACCCGGGCGGCCAGCAGTCGGCCGGCCGCCCCGCCCGCCAGTGCCGCGGCCACCAACCCCCAGGCGGGAGCGCCCAGTTCGGGCAGGCCCTTGGTCGCCAGCGAGAAGGCGTTCACCACCACACCGTACAACTGGGCGTTGGGCACGAACTCCTGCGCCGACCAACCGGAGTTCACCGCGTACAGCGAGACCGCCGGGCCGCCCACCCCGGCCGCGGAGTTCATCAGCCCGCTGGTGGCCCCGGCGACCACGGCCCCGCCCACCCCGCGCAGCGCGGCGGCCCGCACCCCGCGGATCACCAGCAGGGCGGCCGCGGTGACCAGCACTCCGATGCCGACCAGCAGCTCCGGCGCCGGCACCGTCGCCGCCACCCAGGCCCCGGCGGGCACCGTGCAGGCGGCGGCGGCCGTCAGCGGCAGCATCGCCCCGGGCCGGACCCGCCGCCAACTCCCGGCCAGCCCGACCGCGCTGATCGCCAGCGAGGCGGAATTCGCCAGCGTCACGCCGCCGTTCGGGCCCAGCAGCAGCACCAGCACGGGCGCCGCGACCAGGGCGAAACCGATGCCGGCCAGCCGCTGGACGGTGGCGCCCAGCAGGACCACCAGGCCCAGCAGCAGTTCGCCGGCCCAGCCGCCCGTCAGTGCTGGACGCCGGTGGAGAGCGAGAAGTCGGCGAAGTACGCCTGCTGGGTGCTCGCCGGGCCCCAGCTGGTGTCGTGGCCGCCGTAGAAGGTGGAGAACAGCACCCCGCCGAAGGGGATCGAGCCGATGCCGGAGGCGGTGCCCTTGGCGGCGTGCACCTGGTGGCCGTCGTACCAGACGGTGATGTCGCCGGTGCCGCGGTTCACCAGCTGCTCGACGGTGTGCCAGCGGTCGTCGGCCTGGAAGTGCCAGTCGCCCAGGCCCTCGTCGACGCCGTAGCCGGTGGGGCCGGAGTTGCTCGGGGTGTAGAGGTAGACCTCGCCGTTGTCGGGGCTGCCTTTGGCGGCCCGCCACATGTAGCGGGTGGACCAGCCGGCGCCGTGGTTGCCGCCGGACTCCTCGCCGATCTTCCCGCCGTACAGGCCGGGCAGCTTGCCGGCCTTTCCCCAGTCGCGGCCGGTGGGGAACCGGACGGAGTACTTGAGGTCCAGGGTCGGGCCCTGGGCGAGGGCGGACAGGCCGAGGGCGTTCAGGTCGGTGTAGAACTGCCCGCCGCCCGGACCGGGGCAGTCGGTGCAGGAGTTGGCGGAGGAGCCCGCGCCGTACGTCACCCGCAGCGCCGGGCCGCCGCCGGGGGCGCCCGGGTCCGCGACGGCACTGAAGTCGGCCGCGCCCCAGGCGCCCTGGTCGGCCACGCCCCAGGACCGGCGCCACTGCGGGGTGCCGTAGTCCTGGAACCGGCCGGTCCAGGCGGCCGCTCGGCCCGGTGCGGGGGCGTCGGGCGCGGTGGTGCCGTCGGGCGCGGTGGTGCCGGCGGGCGCGGTGGTGCCGTCGGGCGCGGTGGGAGGGTGGGCCTTGGCCCGGGCCGGCGTGGCCGAGCAGCCGGCGGTGGCGAGCAGGGCCAGCGCGGCCACGGCGGCGGTGCGCGCGGGGCGGTTCATCCGGGGCTCCTCGGTCGGCGGGGCGGTCGCTACCGATCATGCCGCAAGGCCGAGTTGTGCCCGGGTAAAGGAACGGGAAAGGACCGTGGCCGGGTGGGCGGTTCACGTTCACGGTGAACCGCCCACCCGGCCACAGCCGTTCCGGGGGGTGTCAGCCCGCGAGGGTCTTGCGGTGGCGCTCAGGCATTGCGGGGCACGTTCCTCGGGATCGCTGCCCCGGTCGCCGAGGCTGGTGAACTGGCTTTCAAGGTGGGTCAGTTGAACTGGTCCGGGTGCGGGCCGGTGCGCAGGCCGCGGTCGGTGGCGGCGATGGCCGCCATGTCCTGCTCGGTGAGCTCGAAGTCGAGGACGTCGAGGTTCTGGCGGATCCGGGCCGGAGTGACGGACTTGGGGATCACGATGTTGCCGAGCTGGAGGTGCCAGCGCAGCACGACCTGGGCGGGGGACGTGCCGGTGCGCTCGGCGACGGCGGTGACGGCCGGGTCGTCGAGGACGGCGCCCTGGGCGAGCGGGCTCCACGCCTCGGTGGCGATGCCGTGCCGGGCGTGGAAGGCGCGCAGCTCGGCCTGCTGGAGGCCGGGGTGCAGCTCGACCTGGTTGACGGCCGGGACGAGCTCGCTGTTGTCCAGCAGGCGCTGGAGGTGGGCGGGCTGGAAGTTGGAGACGCCGGCGGCGCGGATGCGGCCCTCGGCGGCCAGGCGCTCCAGGGCGCGCCAGGTGTCGAGGTAGCGGTCGCGGGCCGGGGTGGGCCAGTGGATCAGGTAGAGGTCGACGTGGTCGAGGCCGAGCTCGGCGAGGCTGGCGTCGAAGGCGCGCAGGGTGGTGTCGTAGCCCTGGTCGGCGTTCCACAGCTTGGTGGTGACGAACAGGTCCTCGCGGGGCAGGCCGGAGGCGGCCAGGGCGCGGCCGACGCCGGCCTCGTTGCCGTAGACGGCGGCGGTGTCGATGCTGCGGTAGCCGGCTTCGAGGGCGGAGCCGACCGCGGCGGCGGTCTCGTCGTCGGGGACCTGGAAGACGCCGAAGCCGAGCTGGGGGATCTCGACGCCGTTGTTCAGCTTCACGGTGGGGACGTTCGGGGTGCTCATGGGTTTCCTTCGATCGATGGGTGAGGGGGAGGGGGAGGGGGTTCAGTGGTGGGCGGGGACCCGCAGCTCCTCGCCGAGGTCCGGCGCCCGGGTGCGGTCGCGGCGCTCCAGGGCGGCGGACCAGAGGGCGAGGACGAGCGCGGCCGCGGCGAGGAGGGCGCCGACCCAGTTGGGGCCGGTGTAGCCGAGACCGGCGCTGATCACGATGCCGCCGAGCCAGGCCGCGAGGGCGTTGCCGAGGTTGAAGGCGCCGATGTTGACGGCCGAGGCGAGGGTGGGGGCGCCGTGGGCCTGGTCGAGGACGCGCTTCTGCAGCGGGGGGACGGTGGCGAAGCCGAGGGCGCCGACGAGCAGGACGGTGGCGGCGGCGGTGATCCGGTTGTGGGCGGTGAGGGTGAACAGGGCCAGGACGAGGGCGAGGCCGCCGAGGGTGGTGTAGAGCATCGGCATCAGGTGCCGGTCGGCGAACCTGCCGCCGAGCAGGTTGCCGAGGAACATGCCGGCGCCGAACAGGACGAGCAGCCAGGTGACGGCGCCGTCGGAGTAGCCGGCGACATGGGTCATCATCGGGGCGATGTAGGTGATCGCGGCGAAGACCCCGCCGAAGCCCAGGACGGTCATCGCCATGGCGAGCAGGACCTGGGGGTTGCGGAAGGCGGTCAGCTCGCGGCGCAGGTGGGCGCCCTCGGGGTGGGGCAGCGCGGGGACGAGCCTGGCGATGCCGAGCAGGCCGACCAGGCCGAGGGCGGCGACGGCGGTGAAGGTGGTGCGCCAGCCGACGGCCTGACCGATGTAGGTGCCCAGCGGGACGCCGACGATGTTGGCGACGGTCAGTCCGGTGAACATGGTGGCGATGGCGCCGGCCTTCTTCTGCGGGGCGACGAGTTCGGCGGCGACGACCGAGCCGATGCCGAAGAACGCGCCGTGGGCCAGCGAGGTCACGATCCGCCCGGCGAGCATCAGGGGGAAGCTCGGGGCGACGGCGGAGAGCAGGTTGCCGACCGTGAACAGGGCCATCAGCAGCATGAGCATGGTCTTGCGGCTGATCCGGGTGCCCAGGACGGTCATCAGCGGGGCGCCGATCACCACGCCGAGCGCGTAGCCGGTGACCAGCAGTCCGGCGGTGGGGACGGACACGCCGTAGTCGCCCGCGATCTGGGGCAGCAGACCCATGATCACGAACTCGGTGGTCCCGATCCCGAAGGCCCCGATGGCCAGGGCGAGAAGTGCGAGGGGCATGGCGCGACCTCCGTGCGATTGCTAGTGCGCCTTACGTGCCTCGACAATAGTTGCATACGCGGCATAAGCGCAAGTGCGGGCATTCGCCTGGCGCGGTAAACGCGCGCGGGCATGCGCTTGCATAAGCGTTATATCTGCTCTGGGAGATATTTCACGGCAAGGCTTATCCTGGAGGCCTGCTCGCCCCTGGAAGGAGACCTGGCCGATGACCGCCACGGATCCCGCGCTGACCGCCCTCGCCAACGGATGGGCCGCCCTCTACGTCCTCTACGGCAGGATCGAGGCGCACATCGAGCGGGCCCTGCAGTCCGAGCACGAACTGAGCGTGCGCGAGTACTCGCTGCTCGACGTGCTCAGCCGCCAGCACGACGGCGAGGGCGGCCACCTCCAGATGAAGCAGGTGGCCGACGCGGTCGTGCTCAGCCAGAGCGCCACCACCCGGCTGGTGTCCCGGCTGGAGGACCGCGGCCTGCTCTCCCGCTACCTGTGCCCGACCGACCGCCGCGGCATCTACACCGACGTCAGCGAGGACGGCCTGCGGCTCCTGGAGGAGGCCCGGCCGACCAACGACGCCGCGCTGCGCGAGGCCCTCGACGAGGCCGCCCGCAACCCCGAACTGGCCCCGCTGGTCACGGCCGTGGAGGCGGTGAACCCACCCGCGCTGCTCCGCCGGGGCTGAGCGGCGCCGGCCGGGAGGCGGCGGCAGCCGGGCGGGCGGGTCCGCAGCGCTCGGCGTGCGGTGACCCGCCCGTTCGGGGGCACGCCGCGGTCGGCGGCTCGGTGCACGGCGGCTCGGTGCACGGCGGCTCAGTGCACGGCGGGTACGGCGTCGGCGGTCGCGGGGAGCGGGTAGGCGTCCGGGTCGACCGGGCCGGGCAGGTCGGTGGCCGGACGGCCGGGGGCGTTGGGGTCGGGCAGGGACGGCTGGGCGGGCGGGGCCGGCACCTGGTTGAAGGGGATCCCGGGCGGGGCCTGGACCGGGGCCGCGCGGCCGGCGGCGAGCGGGCTGCGGCTCTGCGCGCCGCAGGCGGCCAGGGTCTCCAGATCGTCGGGGCTCTGGGTGGCGGGTTGGTTGCCGCCGAAGCAGTTGCCGGGGTCGGCCGAGGCGAGGACCAGGTCGGCGCCGTTGCCCTCGGTGCGGTTGCCCTGGATCCGGTTGGCGCCGGCCGGGTGGCCGGGCGGGTCGGTGATGATGACGCCGGCCGAGCGGTTGCCCCTGACCAGGTTGCGTTCGACCCGGTTGGCGGTGCCGCCGCCGATCCCGATCCCGATGCCGAAGCCGCCGTCGGCCTGTTCGGGGGTGTCGGAGGCGTTGTTGTCGGTGACGCTGTTCCCGGCGATCACGGCGCCGTGCTGGGGGGCGAGGGCCTCCAGGTCGTTGGAGTTGACCGTGACGCCGACCCGGTTGCCGGCCACCCGGTTGCCCAGGAAGTAGAGGTTGTCCGAGGCGTTGGTGATCTCGATGCCGACCGCGTTGCGTTCGACGGTGTTGCCGCGGACCAGGGTGTCGCAGGGCTTGCACTGGCCGACGTAGATGCCGGAGTCGGCGCCGCCGGAGGCGTAGGAGTCCTCGACGATCCCGGCCCGGGCGTCGAAGGCGTAGATGCCGTACAGCCCGTTGTCGTAGGCGGTGACCCTGGTCGCCCGGAAGCCCTGGAGGGCGGGGAAGCGGGTGGTGTCCAGCGGGTTGTAGGCGGAGCCGCCGGCGCCGCGCTGCTGGAGCTTCTCGTCGGTGACGCCGGTGAACAGCACGCCGTTGGCGAGGTAGCCGTGCACGGTGAGGTTCTCCACCACCGACCCGGGGCCGGTCACGGTGACGCCGTTGACCAGCCGGACCCCGCCGTCCAGGACCACGGTGTTGCGGTCGGTGCCGCGCAGCACGATCCGGGGCTTGGTGATCCGCACGCTCTCCCGGTACGTCCCGGGGGAGACCAGCACGGTGTCGCCCTCGCGGGCCACGTCCACGGCCTTCTGGACGGACGGGAAGTCCTGCGGGACGCGGACGACCGTGCCGTCCGGGTGGTGGGCGTCGGAGGAGGGGGCGGTGGCGGAGGAGCAGCCGGTCAGGACGGGGGCGAGGGCGAGGGCGGCGGCGGTCAGCAGGGCGGGCAGGCCGCGGGCCGCGCTCCCGCGGCGGTGGGCCGGTGCTTCGCGTTCGAGTTGACGGACGGTCAAAAGTTGCATACGGGGTGTTCTATCGTCTCCAATGTCGGTCATGCATGCCGAAAGCGGAAAGGCGCAGGAACGGCCGGGGGCCGCCGGGAACGGCGTGGACCGGAGGGCACTGATCGCGGGCGGCGGTGCGCTGCTGGCCGCCGGGGTCGGCGCCGGGGCCGTGGCGCTGGGGCGTGGACGGCCCGCGGCGCCGCCGCCGCCTCCGGCTGTGCCCGCGGTGGCGTTCCACGGCGAGCGGCAGGCCGGGGTGACGGCTCCTCAGCAGCCGGCCACGCTGCTGCTGGCCCTCGACCTGGCGCCCGCCGCCACCTCGGACGGGCGGGCCGCACTGCGTTCCCTGCTGGGGGAGTTGACCCGGTTGCTCGCCGAGGCGGTGGGCGGGACCTCCGCCGATCCGCGCCTCCAGGGCGGTGAGCCGGCGCGGTTGAGCAGCCTGGTCGGGGTGGGGCCGGGTCTCGCGGCCCGGCTCGGGCTGAACGTTCCGCCGGCCCTGGCGGAGCTCCCGGCCTTCCCGGGGGACCGGCTCGATCCGGCGCGCGGCGGCGGGGACTTGGTGGTGCAGCTGTGCGCCGCCGACCGCTGGCCGCTGACCGTGGTCGCCGAACTCCTCGCCGCGGCCGCCCGATCGGCGGGCGGGACGGTGCGGTGGACCCAGCCCGGCTTCCTGCCCCGCACCCCGGAGGGCACCACCCCGCGCAACCTCTTCGGCTACAAGGACGGCACCGCCAACCCGGACGCCACGGAGGCGAAGCAGTGGGTCTGGGGTCCGCCCGGCCCGTACGAGCACGGCACCGTGCTGGTCTACCGCCGGATCCGGATGGACACCGCGGCCTTCGCCGCCCTGCCCGAGGACCGCCGCAACCTGGCCATGGGGCGCCGGCTGACCGACGGCACCCCGCTGACCGGCACGGCCGAGCACGACGACCCGGACATCTACGCCAAGAACCCGGACGGCTCGTACGTCATCCCCAACAGCGCCCACGTCCGCCTCTCCAGTCCCCGGCTCGACTCCGGGGCCCGGATGCTGCGGCGGGGCTACAGCTACGACGACGGCCCGGACGACCGCGGCCTGCTGTTCTGCGCCTTCGTGCGGGACCCGGCGCAGTTCACCAGGGTGCAGAACCGGCTGGCGGCCAAGGACGCGCTCAACCCGTTCCTGGTGCACACGGCCTCGGCGGTGGCGTACGTGCTGCCGGGAGCGCGGGAGGGCGGCGTGCTGGGTGAGGGGCTGTGGGCGTGACGCGGTTGCGGGGGTGTGGGCGTGACGCGGTTGCGGGGGTGGGCCGCGGCTGCTCCGGGGCGCGGGGGCTCACCAGCTGACCGGGAGCGCGGCCGGGCTGCGGGTCGTGGTGCCCAACTGCCAGTCGAGGCCGTCGATCGGGACGGTCAGGCGCAGTCCGGGCAGGGCGGTGGCCAGGCGGTGGAGGGCCTCGCGCATTTCGAGGCGGACCCGCCAGGCGCCGATGCAGTAGTGCGGTCCGGCGCTGAAGGCGAGGGTCGGGGCGTCGAGCGGGCGGGCGAGGTCGGCGTCGAGTCCTTCGGGGTGGACGGCGGGGTCCCGGTTGGCGCTGCCGAGGCTCGCGGCGACGACGGCGCCGGCCGGGATGGTGACGCCGCCGACCTCGACCGCGGCGGTGGCACGGCGGACGGTGGCCTCGTCGTCGCCGAGCGGGATGAAGTGCAGCAGGCGTTCGGCGGTGTGCTCGGTGACGCCGGGGTCGGCGAGGCGGGGCCAGTGCTCGGGGCGTTCGCCGAGCAGGTAGGCCAGGGCGTTGCCGAGGGCGCCGGTGACGCTCTCGTTGCCGCTGGCGGTGAGTCCGAGGACGAGGAAGGCGAGGTCGTCCGGGGGGATGCCGCCGTCCTGGTCGGCGGCCCGGACCAGTCGGCTGACCAGGTCGGGCCCGGGCGACCGCCGTCGGCGCTCGATCAACTCCTCGGTGAAGGCGGCGAATTCGGCCAGCGCCTCGGTGTGCTCCGCGGCCGGTTCGCCGCCCTGGGCGAGCAGGGCGAGGGTCCAGCGCCGCAGCCGTCGCTCGTCCAGGTGGTCGGGGCCGTCGCCGTCGAGCCCCATCAGCCGGGTGGTGACGGCGAAGGGCACCGGGCGGGTGAAGGCGGTGACCAGGTCGGCGGGGGGTCCGGCGGCGACCAGCGCGTCCACGGCCTGCTGGACGGCGGCCGTGACCCAGGGCTGCCAGCCGGCGATCGCCCGTGGGGTGAAGGCCTTCTGGACGGTGCCGCGCAGCCGGCGGTGGGCGGGGCCGTCCTGGTTGAACAGCGAGGCCGGGTTGGCCGCGACGTCGGCGGTGCTGCCCGCGGCGCCGACCTCATGCAGGTCGGTCCGGGTGAGGCGGGGGTCGCCGAGGACCTGACGGACGTCGTGGTAGCGGGTGACGAGCCAGGCCGGGGTGCCGTCCGGAAGGGTGGTCGGGTGCGGCGGCTGGGCGGGGGTGACGGGAAGCCGGTGGAGCGGCGGGAGCTGGAGCTGGAGCGGGGGCGGCGGGGCGTCGGTTCCGGCGTCGGTGTCGGGTGCGGCGGAGGACATGGAACCCTTCGGGGGAGGCGTCTCTACGGGGCACGGGCATCCAACTGTCATATTTTCCGAGGGAATTGGACTCTTTCAGATGCTTTTCCCGTTTCGGCCCGATGGTACGCCCCCGAACGCTCCGCGTGGTCTCAGCGCCCCCACTCGGGCGCCGGGTCGACCGGCAGCAGCGGCCGCAGCGCGCCCAGCACGGCGCCGATGCAGGCGTCGCGCAGCTCGGTCCGGCTGCAACCGGGCTCGGTCAGCCAGTCCACGACCAGTACCCGGACGAACACCAGCCAGCTGCGCAGCACTTGGGACACGGCGAGCCGGGCCTCCTCGTCGGCGAGCGGGAGCACGGTGAGCAGTCGGCCGCGCAGGGCGTCCAGCTCCTCGGTGATGATGGTCTGGATCACCGGGTCCCCGGCCAGGACCCGGTTGGCGGCCAGCACGGTGTGCCGGTTGGCGAGGAAGTAGTCGAGGTGGGCGTCCATGCCCTCGATCAACTGCTCGACGAGGCTGTCCGCCGGGTCGAACCTGGTCCTGGCCAGGAGGTCGTCCGAGGCCTGCCGGTGGACCGCCGCGAACAGCTCGTGCTTGCTCGCGAAGTGCCGGTAGAGCAGCGCGCGGGAGACCCCGGCCTGTTCGGCGACCTCCTCCATCAGCACCTCCTCGTACGGCCGGGCGGCGAAGGCCCGGGCGCCGACGGCGAGCAGCTGGGCGCGGCGCTCCTCGGGGGAGAGGCGGCGGCGGCGTTCGGGAACTGACATGCCGGACAGGTTACTTGACACGTGTCCACCAGCGGGGGCAGCTTGGTAGACGTGTGTCAACTAGTGCCGTCGGCGGGTGCTCCTGACGGACGGTCGGACGACGGAGTGAGGGTGGTCGGTCATGGTGAAGGCACTGCGGGTACTCGCGTGGACGATGGGGGTCGCCTGCGTGGCGATCGGCCTCTTCCACCTGCTCGGCGGGAGCGCCGCGTTCCCCGGGATCCCGGACCCCGGGCCGACGGTCGACAGCTTCGCCCGCTTCATGGGCGCGATCTTCGCCGGGTACGGGGCGGCCTGGCTCTGGGCCGTCCGGCAGCGGCCGGTGCCCGCGTGGGCGGTGCGGGGGCTGACGGCGGTGTTCCTGCTGGGCGGGCTCGGCCGGGTGCTGGCGATCGCGGTGGACGGGCGGCCGCACTGGTTCCAGCTGGTGCTGATGGGGATCGAGCTCGGGCTCTCGCCGGTGTACTTCTGGCTCGCCGACGCGGACGAGCGGGCGCACGGGAGTTCGGCTGGGGGCATGCGGCGGACGGGCGAGCGGGTGGCGCGGGCCTGAGCAGCGCGGGTCTGAGCAGCGTGGGCCTGAGCAGCGCGGGCCCGAGCGACGTGGACCCGAGGGGCGCGCGTGAGCCCGGCCCGGAAGACCGACTAGGCTCCGGTACCGGTCGAACGTACGTCGCGAGAAGGGGTCGAAGCGCGTGAGCGGCATCGTGGTGGCAGTCAGCAGCAACGCCGAGTACTCGTTCAGCAAGCCGAACCGGACCGGCATCACGCTGCTCGCCGGGCTCGGGGTCGAGGGGGACGTGCACGCGGGCGTGACCGTCAAGCACCGCTCGCGCGTCGCCCAGGACCCGACCGTGCCCAACCTGCGCCAGGTGCACCTGATCCACCGTGAACTGTTCACCGAGCTCGCCGAGTCCGGCTTCGACGTGGCGCCGGGGGCACTCGGCGAGAACATCACCACCGAGGGCGTGGACCTTCTCGGGCTGCCGGTCGGCGCGGTGCTGCGGATCGGGCCGGAGGCGCAGGTGGAGGTCACCGGTCTGCGCAATCCGTGCGTGCAGATCGAGAACTACCGGGCGGGGCTGCTGAAGCAGGTCGTCTCGCGGGCCCCGGACGGCACGCTGGTGCGGCGGGCCGGGGTCATGGGTGTGGTGCGTGCGGGCGGTCCGGTGCGGCCCGGTGACGCGATCACCGTGGAACTGCCGGAGGGGCCGCACCGGGCGCTCGACCGGGTCTGAGCCCTGGGGGCCGGTACCCCCACCCCGTACCCGAAGAGGCCCTCCGGTCGTGACCGGAGGGCCTCTTCGGGCGTGCGGTGCCGCCGTGGTTCAGGAGCGGACCAGCCGGGCGATGGCCTGGTTGGCCTCGCGGATCTTGGCGTTGGCCTCCTGGCCGCCCTCGGCGATGGCGTCGCGGACGCAGCATTCGATGTGCTCGTCCAGGAGTTGCAGCGCGAAGGACTGGAGGGCGCGGCTGGCGGCGGAGACCTGGGTGAGGACGTCGATGCAGTAGGTGTCCTGCTCGACCATGCGCTGCAGGCCGCGGATCTGGCCCTCGATGCGGCGGAGCCGCTTGAGGAAGTCGTCCTTGTGGGGGCTGTAGCTGGCCATGGCCGTCTCCGGTTCCTGTGCGGTGAGGAGTTCCCTCACTCTACCGGGGCGCGCTAGGAGGGGAGCCGGCCCGGACGTCCGGGGATGGTGCCGTCCGGGCCGACGGACGGTCAGGCGCCGAGCCGGCCGATCAGGTCGTAACCGGCCTCGTCGATGGCGGCGGCGACGTCGGCGTCGGCCAGCGGCGCGGTGCTGTCGACGGTGACCTGGCCGGTGGCGAGGTCGACCGCGACCTCGGTGACGCCGGCGACCTTCTTCAGCTCGGCGGTCACCGAGCTGACGCAGTGGCCGCAGGTCATGCCCTTGACCTGGAAGACGGCGCGCTCGGCGGCGGCGGTGGCGGGGGCCTCGGCGGCGCCGGTCCCGCACGAGCCGCAGCAGGAGCCCTCGGTGGAGGACGACTCGACGGTGACGGTGGTCTCGCTCATGGTGTGCTCCTGTCGTCGGTGCGTGCGGTGCCTTCCGGAACGGTCCCGGGCGGCTGCTTCGCTTGAGAAAGTACCATACCCCCCTAGGGTAAGCGGAAGGGCTGCGGCGAACCCTGCCCCGGCGCTTCGGCGTTCAGCCCGGGGTCGGCCCGCAGGTGAGCAGGTAGGGCGCCGGCGGCCCCAGCGCGATCAGCGCCGGTGCGACCAGCCGCACCGCGAACCGCAGCCGGGGAGCCGGCCGCAGCAGCCGCCGCATCCGCACCAGGGTGCGGGCGCCGCCGGTCGGCAGCGTCGCGGGGGACGGGCGCAGCGCGCCGACCTCGCACATCGCCGCCGCCAGGTCCTCCGGCAGGCAGGTGCGGGCCGCCCGGTCGTCGGCGAGCGTCTCCAGCAGCGGTGCCACGTGGGCCCGCGGGCCCCGGCCGCCCGGCCGCCCCGTTGACATACCCCCAGCCCGATCCGCCGTCAGCCTGCTTCCGACTTCCACGCGTAAACCGTACCCCCCTAGGGTATGCTCGGCACCGTCCTCGCCGGGGTCGTCGACCGGCGGGCCTGACGTGCTTTCGGCGTGCAGGGCACCCGAGTTGACGACCACTGCGACCACTACCGTCCGCCGCGGGGCCCCTCGTCCCCGGCCAATACCCCCAACGGGTAGGGAGTAAGAGATGGCAACCGACAACACCGGGCCGAACCCCCGGAGGTGGCGCGCGCTGGCGCTGATCGCCGCCGCGCAGTTCGTGGTGATCATGGACACCTCGATCATCGGGGTGGCCCTGCCCAAGATGAAGGACGACCTCGGCTTCAGCCAGGAGAACCTGTCCTGGGTCTTCAACGCCTACGTCGTCGCCTTCGGCGGCCTGCTCCTGCTCGGCGGCCGGCTGTCCGACCTGCTCGGCGCCCGCCGCCTGTTCAGCACCGGCTGGGCCGTCCTCGGCGTCGGCTCGCTGCTCGCCGGGCTCGCCCAGAACGTCCCGACCGAGCTGGCCGGCCGCGCCGTCCAGGGCCTGGGCGCCGCGATGATCGCCCCCTCGGCACTCACCCTGCTGATGATGCTCTTCGGTGGCAATCCCAAGGAGCTCACCAAGGCCTTCGCCCTGTACGGCGCGGCGGCCCCGGCCGGCGGCACCGCGGGCGTCTTCCTCGGGGGTCTGATCACCCAGTACATCAGCTGGCCCTGGGTGTTCTACATCAACATCCCGGTCGTGCTGGTCGCGCTGCTCGCCACCCCGTCGCTGATGCCGCACGCCCCCCGGCGCAGCGGTGGCATCGACGTCCTCGGCGCGCTCACCGTCACCGGCGGCCTGGCCGCCGCGGTGTACGCCATCGTCCGCGCCCCGGAGGCGGGTTGGGCCTCGGCCTCGACCCTGCTCACGCTGGCCGGCGCGGCCGTGCTGCTCGCCGCCTTCCTGCTCATCCAGTCCAAGCGCCGCGAGCCGCTGATGCGGCTGAGCATCTTCCGGGTGCCCAACCTCGGCGCCGCCAACCTCGCCCAGTTCCTGCTGGCGGCGGCCTGGGTGCCGATGTGGTTCTTCCTCAACCTGTACCTCCAGCAGGTGCTCCACCTCGGTGCGTTCGCCAGCGGCGCGGCCCTGCTGCCGATGACCGTCGCCATCATGGCCATCATGATCACCGCGGCGCCCAAGCTGATCGCCCGCTTCGGCCCCAAGGCGCTGGTCGTCACCGGCATGCTCGCCCTCGGCGCCGGCCTCGGCGGCCTCTCGCTGGCCCGCTCGGACGGCAACTTCTGGACCGACGTGCTGCCCGCCTCGCTGCTCGCCGCGATCGGCATGGCGCTCGCCTTCATCCCCTCCCTCGGCACCGCGATCTCCAGCGCGCCTCCGGAGGAGGGCGGCCTCGCCTCCGGCATCGTCAACACCGGCTACCAGGTCGGCTCGGCGCTCGGCCTCGCCGCGATGACCGCGCTGGCCGGCGCCCGGACCGCCGACACCACCGTCGAGAGCCTGACCTCGGGCTTCTCCGCCGCCTTCATCGGCTCCGCGGCGATCGCGGTGGTCGGCGCGGTGCTCGCGATGGTCACCCTGCGCACCCCGCGCCCCGCGTCGGCGGTGCCGTCCGCCGAGTCGCAGTCCGCGACGGTCGCGTGAGACCGTCCGCCACCCCCTCGCGGGGCGGACCCCGAACCCCGGTCCGCCCCGCCCTCCCCTCGACACCGGGGCCGCGCGAACAGCGCGGCCCCGTCCGTCCTTCCGGAAGGAGCCCCGACCGTGAACACCCGCGTTCCGACCGCCCTGCTGAGGGCCGTCCGCCACCCGGTGACCCGCTGCGTTGTCACCTGCCTGGCCACCGCCGTCGCCGCCGCGGCCGATGCCGGTGCCGGTGCCGCTGCCGCCCAACCGGCCCGGGACGGCGCCGCCGCCCGTACCTGCGCCGGACGCTGAAACCGGGGTACCCGCGCCATGACCACCGCCAGCCCCTCCCCAGCCCCTCCCGCCCGTGGCGCCCGTCCCGGCTCACCGGCCCGCGAGGCGTTCTCGCGACGTCCGCCTACGGCACCCTGCTGGTCCTCGTCACCTACACCGTGCCGATGACCACCCTCGCCCCCACCGCCGCCGGACTGCACGCCGGCCCCACCGCCCAGACCTGGGTGCTCACCGGCGCCCTGGTCGGCCTGTCCGCCCTGCTGCTCACGGCCGGCAGCATCGCGGACGACCTCGGCCGCAAGCGGGTGTTCACCGCGGGTGCCGCCCTGCTCGCGCTCTCCAGCGCGGCCGCCGCGGCCGCCCCCGGCACGGGCGTCTTCCTTGCCGCCCGGGTCGTCCAGGGCGCCGCCTCCGCAGCCGTTCTCGCGCCCAGCCTCGGCCACCAGCCCCACCGTGCTCGGCCTGCTGGCGGCGGGCGTCGTGTTGCTCGCCGCCTTCGCCGCGGTCGAGGCGCACAGCGACCACCCGATGCTGGACCTGAAGCTGTTCCGCGACCCCGGCTTCGCCGCCGCCACCGGCGGGGCGCTGTTCACCGGGCCGGCGGTGGTCGGTCTGATGAGCTGCCTGCCGAACGCCCTCCCACGGGTGCTCGGGGTCTCGGCGCCGGCCACCGGGGGAGTGCTCGCCATCTGGTCCGGCCCGTCCGTGGTCGCCGCACTCCAGGCCCGCCGCCTCGCCGACCGGATCGGCGCCACCGCCCAGCCGGCCATCGCCCTGCTGGTCTGCGGCGTCGGGGAACTCGCCCTGCTCGGACTGCGCCCTGGCGCCTCCTGGCTGCGGCCGGCCCCCGGCCTCGCCGTGGCGGGCATCGGCAGCGGCGTCCTGAACGCCGCGCTCGGCCGGCTCGCCGTCACCAGCGTCCCCGCGCACCGCGCCGCGATGGGCTCGGGCGCCAACAACACCGCCCGCTACCTGGGCTCCTCGCTCGGCGTCGCGGTCACCGTCACACCTGATGGGCCTCGGCCGCCCCGACACCGCCCGGGCCGCGGCCGCCGGAGCCAACCACGCCGTGCCGGCCGCCACCGTGCTCTGCCTGCTCGGTTCGGCGGGCGCGCTGGCCGTACGGGCGGCGCAGCGGCGGATGTCAGCGCGTCACGGTTCCTGAATACCCCGTACGGGTATATGGTCTGACGCTCCGGCTCCGGCAACCGAGGAAGGCGGACCACCGCATGCACGCGATCCTGCACGCACTGTCCATCGCCGGATCGATGACCTGGGAGATCACCTGGGCGCTGATCCTCGGCTTCCTGCTCTCGGCCGTCGTTCAGGCGGTGGTGCACAAGTCCACGGTGGTGCGGCTGCTCGGCGACGACCGGCCGCGCACCCTGGCCGTCGCCTCCGCGCTCGGCGCGGCCTCGTCCTCCTGCTCGTACGCGGCCGTCGCGCTGGCCCGCTCGCTGTTCCGCAAGGGCGCGAACTTCACGGCGGCGATGGCCTTCGAGATCGCCTCCACCAACCTGGTGGTCGAACTCGGCGTCATCCTGGCCCTGTTGCTGGGGTGGCAGTTCACGGCGGCGGAGTTCGTCGGCGGACCGGTGATGATCCTGCTGCTGGCACTGCTGTTCCGGTTGCTGCTGCGGGAGCGGCTGCTCCAGGAGGCGCGCGAGCAGGCCGAGTTCGGGCGGGCGGGGTCGATGGAGGGGCACGCGGCGATGGACATGTCGGTGGCGGGGCCGGGCTCCTTCGTACGCCGCCTGCTCTCCCGCCGGGGCGTCACCTCGGTGTCGCACGTCTTCGTGATGGAGTGGGCGGCGATCCTCAAGGACCTGGTGATCGGCCTGCTCATCGCGGGCGCGATCGCGGCGTGGGTCCCGGACTCGTTCTGGCAGGCGTTCTTCTTCGCCGACCACCCGCTGGCCGCGAAGCTGTGGGGCCCGCTGGTCGGGCCACTGGTGGCGATCGCGTCCTTCGTCTGCTCGATCGGCAACGTGCCGCTGGCGGTGGTGCTGTGGAAGGGCGGCATCAGCTTCGGCGGGGTGGTCTCGTTCATCTTCGCGGACCTGCTGATCCTGCCGATCCTCAACATCTACCGGAAGTACTACGGGGCGCGGATGGCGTTCTTCCTGCTCGGCACCTTCTACGTGGCCATGGTGGTCGCCGGCTATGTGGTCGAGTTCGTGTTCGGCGGGCTGGGTCTGGTGCCCGACCAGCGGGACGCGCAGATCCCGATGGAGGGCGTCGAGTGGAACTACACCACCTGGCTCAACATCGCCTTCCTGCTGCTGGCGGCGGTCCTCGTCATCCGCTTCTTCCGCACCGACGGTGCCGCGATGCTGCGCATGATGGGCGGCGCCCCGGAGACGGGCGAACACGCGGGCCACGGGCACCACGGCGACCACTGAAGAGACCCCTTCCACCCGTTCTGACCAGCGACGAAGCTGGTGGACGTCGGAAGGGAACACCGCCCGGACGACAACCGGAGAACCTGAGGAGGCGTCACCGCCGGCGACATCGGCAGCGTCCAGTCGATCGCCGACGCCGGCATCGACGGCAACACCCATGTGCCGGCGGTCGGCGGGGACGGCGGCCTCCACCACGCCGTCCGCCACTCCGACGGCAGCGGGCTCGGGAGCTCCGGGGGCGTGCGCGAGAAGTCGGTCGGGCCGACTTCTCGCGCACGGTGCTGATCGCGTGGGGTCAGGCGGGCGGCAACAGGTCGCTCTCGCTGACGGTGTACGTCAGCGGGGGATAGCTGAAGTCCGTTTCCTGGTTCTCGCGGCGCCGGAGTCGGTAGAACTCGCGCCGCTGGTCGTCGTCGGCCGAGGTGAGGCGGGCGCCCTGCGGGAGGTGGGGGTGTCCGTCGCGGAAGCGGATCAGGGTCTTCGAGGTGCGGAAGGTCAGGCCCAGCCAGGTGTTGTCGGTCGTCGGGACGGGCTTGTCCAGGACGATCCGGTGCCGGAGCCGTCGGTTCGCGTCGACGGAGAAGGTGACGAAGCCGTGGTGGGTGAGGGGGATCTCGAACCTCTCGCCGCCGGCCTCCTTCGATTCGACGACCAGCTTCCTGGGCGGGGTCGCTTCGGGGTGCTCGTAGCAGGAGAAGACGGCGACGAACGAGCCGTCGGCCAGATCGAGCGCCTGGTCGGAGTGGCTGCCCATGGTCGTGTAGGCGTTCGTGTAGCTCTCGATGAGGGCGTTGTTGAAGCCGAGCGGGAGCGCCGCCTGCTGCTGGATCCGGTCCGCCAGCCGTTCGTGCACCGCACGGAAGCGTTGGGTCGGGGTGGCGTACCGGGTGGTGGTGCGGACCAGGGGCACGTCGCCCGTGGCGTCGACCCTGGTGAGGGTGGCGCCTCGGCGGCCCTTCCCCAGGTCTTCCATGCGGGCCGAGGCGGACAGTTCCGCGAAGAGGTCCTCCTCGCAGGGCAGGGCGTAGGAGCGGATCTCGGCCGGGGAGCTAGGCGCGGGGGGCAAGGTAGTCTCCCGCGTTCATGCTGAAGAGGAACCGGTTGCCGTAGTCGATGAAGGACGAGCTGCGGTTCTCCTCGGCGTACAGCCCGCGCAGCGCGTCCATCCCGGCCTGGGTGGGGGGCTCCAGCTCGACGAGGTCTCCGGCCGACTTGAGGAACGTCCGGCCGTCCTTGTGGACGGCTTCGGTGTTCGAGCAGCGCACGACGTATCCGAGGCGGGTCGGGAGCAGCTCGGCGTCCAGGGCCGAGGGACGGATCTCGTGGGTGTAGAGGCGGTTGGTGGACAGCGGCATGAAGAACACGGAGCCGGGATAGAGGGTCAGGGCGAACTGGGAGGGGAGAGCGTCCCCGTGGAGTTCCGCGGCCGAGTCCTTGAGCCGGAAGTGGAGCCTGGTGAGCGCGCTGGAGTTCTTCGCGCCGTGGTCGAAGGGGTCTTCGGCCAGGGGCTGGAGGCCGTCGAGGCGGTCGTAGAAGGTGCAGAAGGCCATGATGCCGTTGGCGGGCATGTCCTTGGTCTTGTCGGCGTGGGAGGAGATCTTGGCCTTGGACTGCTTGCGCTCGGGCGTGGCGTGGGTGTTGTGGTAGGTCTGGGCGAGGACGTGGTTCAGGGGGGCGTGGTCCCGGAAGACGGTGGCGGCCTCGCGGTTCAGGGCGTCGACGATCTGGGTGTCGGTCGGGCCGAAGTTCTCGGTCGGGCCCGAGAGGTTGGTGGAGCAGCGGAGCAGGCGGAAGTGCAGCTCGTCGTCGCCGGTGCGGGTGACGGGGGTGAGGTAGATGCCGCTGCGATGGGCCGAGCCGGGCTTGGTGGACTCGGTGAGGGACTGGAACTCGTGCTCAGCGCGGATCCGGTGGAAGTGATCGGCGTCGGGGTCGAAGAAGCGGCGGTAGTAGACGCCGGCGCCGTGGACACGGACGGGGACCCGGCCTAGGTCGATGAGGGGCCAGGGGGTGCCGGCGTGGTTGCGGGACAGATCGCGGATGACGAACACGCGGTCAGCTGCGTGGAGTTGCCGGGCGTCGATCTCGGATATGTCGCCGCACAGGTAGACGGCCTTCTGCGCGAGATCCAGGGAACCGGACGCAAGTTCCTCCGGCGTGATCACGGCCCCGAAGAAGTCCCTGAGCGGCGGGATCGGAGGCGCAACCAGGAGGTTGCCCGCATCGTGGATGCGGGCTTCGGTGAGGTCAGTTGTGTACATCGAGCGCTACCTGCCCTTCGCTGCCCGGGGAGTAGGTGCGCGAGAAGTCGGCGAGGTCGACTTCTCGCGCAAGTAGGGTCAGATGCTGGGGAGTTCGCCGGTTTTGATGGCGGTGACGAAGGCCGTCCAGGCGTCGGCGGGGAAGGCGAGTGCCGGGCCGTTGGGGTCCTTGGAGTCGCGGACTGGGACGATGCCGGTGAAGCTGTCAGCGACCTCGACGCAGTTGCCCTGGTTGCCACTGAACGTGCTCTTGCGCCAAGCCGCGTGCTTCAGGCTGTCCCGACCAGGGTCGATCATTCGAGTTCCTTTGCAATCTGCGTGACAAGCCGCCGCGATGGCCCTACGTCGAGGGCTGCTGCCCGAAGCCGGTCAAAGGCCTGGTCGTAGGCTGTTACGTCGTCATATCGTTCGAGATAGAGGCTACTCGTCAGAGCCTCGGTGTACACCACATCGAGATCGTTCCGAACGGGGAACTCCATGATGACGAAGGAGCCCAGCACACCGGGATGCGCGCCAGCATCGAACGGCACAACCTGCAAGGTCACGTTCGGTTCTTTCGAAGCCGCGATGAGCTGCTGCAACTGCTTCGCCATGATGGCCTTGTTGCCGACGACCCGCCGGAGCGCGGCTTCGTCCACGATCGCCCAGAGCTTGAGTGGCTCCTCCCGCCGCAGTGCGGCGTTCTGTCGCGCCATGCGCACGTCGACGAGGGCGTTGACCTCCTCGGTTGTGCCCTCTGGCTGGAGCTTCCGCGTTACGGCCCGTGCGTAGTCGGCGGTCTGGAGTAGGCCGGGGATCAGTGAGGACTCGAAGTTGCGGATCGCCACAGCCTCCGCTTCGAAGCTGATGAACGAGGCGTAGCGCTGCGAGATCACGTCGGAGTACGGCTGCCACCACACCCTGCGCTTGCCCTCGCGTGCGAGCGTGGCGAGGGCCTCCCGGGTTTCGGGGTCGGCGACTTCATAGACGTCGAGCAGTATCCCGACCTCGTTCGCCTTCACCCCGTGGCGGCCGTTCTCCAGCCGGCTGACCTTGGACTGGTGCCAGCCGAGTCGGGCTGCCACGTCATCGACCCTGAGATTGAGCCCTTCTCTGATCCTCCGAAGTTCCGCGCCCAGCATTCGGCGGCGCACCGTCGGTGTTGCGGCCACGCTCCGCCCTCCCCTCATCGCACTCTGTCGTCGGACCACAGTCTGGCGTGACGGAAGTGGTTTCGTCACGTCAGTTCGGAGAGGACATATGCACTTTGCTGGATTCGGTTGTACAAAGCCATCGACCAGCGGCACACTGACGGAGTGTGGTGCACATCACCACACAGCGTGATCCTGGCGGATCTTCGCTCGGGCATTCCCATGCCTCTCGCCATCCTCGGGATCGCCACCTCTCCCACCGCACCCCCGGAGGCCCTGCCATGCCCGGAATGTTGGAGAAGCTGCCCGCCCCTCCGCTCGACTTCTCGTGGTGGTTGCCCAGACACCACGGGTCCGCCGGGTTCGCCCGGCGGCTGCTCCGAGCCTTCCTCGCCAAAGACCCGGGCGCCGAACGCTTCCTCGACGACGGCGAGTTGGTGCTCGGCGAGCTCGTCGCCAACTCCGTCCTCCACGCCAGGACCCCGCCGGGGCGGCTCATCTTCATCCGGTTCTCGCTGCACCCCGACTCGCTCCGCATCGAGGTGCACGACGCCGACGCCAACCAGCCCGCGGCACACCCCGCCGCCGAAGAGGCCGAGACGGGCCGTGGTCTCTGGCTCGTCTCCCAGCTCGCCGCGAGCTGGGGCTGCCAGCCGCGTCCGGGCGGCATCGGCAAGGTGATGTGGGCGCTGCTCGAAGGGGGCGACGCGCAGTGAGTGCCGAACTCCCCTTCCCCGTCTCCGTCGAGATCAAGGGCATCACCAAGCCCGCCACCTTCACCAGGCTCACCGATGCCCTCGACGCCATCCGCACCAGCCTCGCCCGGCTCCCGCTGGACGCCGACCAGGCCGCCTACCTCGCCGACCTCTTCAGCGAGGCCTCCGCCGCCCGGATCGCCCACCAACTGGTCGAGTTCGGCGCGGTGCGCGCGATCGCCTACATCGGCGTCGAGTCCGCCCATCCGATCCACCTGTGCGTGACGGACCCCGGGTGACCGCACGCACCGCCTCCGCCTGGGCCCGCATCGAGATGTGGTGGTGCCTCAGCGCCCAGTTCTCCCGCCCGGTCCGCGCCCTGAGCCCCCGCCGCCAGGCCGCCCACACCGAGATGCAGCTCTGGGCGGCCACCCCGGGCAATGCCGAGGCTCTCCTTCTCGCCGTGCTCCGGCAAGCGACCCGCCACCCGGCCGGATGAGCCAAAGCGCCGGGCGATCCGACGCGGATCGCCCGGCGCATCGGCTGTGGCCACCGCCGCTGCTGCTGGGATTTCACTGGATTCGCGCTGCTCTCGGGCGACATCCGAGCTACTGTGGATGTTATGACTGTGGCCTACGAGGACGTGCCTTTCAGCGAACTTCTCCACCACCCGGCCGCGACGACGCGTCGGCTCGATGCCGTCCGCGCGCTCCGACTCAGGAGACGCGACGCGGGAGACCTTGCCTTGATGCGCATCGAGCAGATGGAGCGCGACGCCACCGTGGTGGACTTCACCTCTCGCCTGCTCGCGGGGCTGGTACGTACCGAGAACATCGACGCTCTGCGGCAGGCACTGCCTGAAGCCCTGCCGTGGGTCACGTTCCTGCCGGAGGGGGATGTCGACACCCTGCTCGCCGAACTTGTCGACACCGCCCGGGGTGCAGTGGCGCTGGACAACCTTGCTCCGATCGCGTTGCTGCTCACGCAGTGGAAGCACAGCGCCGAGATCTATGCGGACCCAGCGCTGTACGCCGTCCTCATCCGCGAGCCCGACGGAGACTTCGGGCCAGTGCCCATGCCCGAGGCGGCCGAGTGAGCCCGAAGAGGGGGGACCGGGCCGCGCCGCCCCCGACCGGTGACGAGTATGACCTTCGATTCGCCAGCTCCGATGCGGCCGACGGCTGGGAGCAACTGGCACGCCAGGCAGCAGGCAACCTGCGTCGCGCCTTCGAGAGGATCCGCGCCACGCCTGGCGCGGCCGGCAACCCCGACCGTCAGCACCGGCTCAGGGGCGAGCTCGGTGCCGCTACGTTCAAGGGACAGGCCTTGGAACGCTGGCAGTACGAGGTCACGGGCGGCGGACGCATCTGGTACCTGATCGATGACGCCAACCGAACGGTCTGGATCACCTACGCGGGCACCGGCCACCCCAAGGCCACCGACTGACCTGCGGCCGGTGCCGCCCGGCTTCGAGGGCGTCGGCGCGTCCGGTCAGCTCCTCCGCGAGGTCGTCCCAGTCGGGGCCGTGGGAGTAGAGGCTGTTCGCGGCCTCGCGGATCAGGGCCGGGTCGTCGGGGCGCTGGAGGAGGAGCAGGCGGTAGGCGAGGTTGCGGACCCACACCGGGAGGTGGCCGTCGACCACCTGGGGGCAGAGGGTCCGCAGCATGGCCAGGATCTCGTCCGGGCCGGCGAAGGTCAGCAACTCGGTGAAGTACGAGTCCTCGTGCTGCCACGGCGCGTCGCACGCGGGTGTCGGTCCGTACTCGTCGCCCCAGAGGCAGCGGGCGAGGTCGGTCAGGGTGTGGCGCATGCCCGGAGCCTACGGCTGCCGGTGGGGTGGGTGGTCGTAGCAAGGTGCCGGGCGGTCCGCAGGGGATCGCCCGGCACCTTCCGTACGGGGGTGATCAGTGCTGGTCCCCGGTCGCCGGGGCGGTGGTGCCGTCGGCCGTCACGGTGAACGCGGCGGTGTGGACGGTGTCCTGGTGCTTGAAGTCCAGGAAGAGCCGGTAGCTGCCGCCGCTGGGGGCGGTGGTGGTGAAGCCGATCTCCGGCCCCGGGGTGGTGGTGTCCGGGTGGACGTGGAGGTAGGCCAGGTCGCCGGCGCGCAGGGCGACCAGGTGGCCGTAGGCACCCAGGTAGGGCTGGAGGTCGGTGACGGGGGCGCCGTCCTTGCCGACGCTCAGGGTGAGGCGGTTGCTGTGGCCGGGGGTGAGGTCGCCGCCGAGGGTGACGGTGTAGCCGTCGACGGTGACGGTCCGTCCGGTCTCGGGCAGCGGGGCGGGGCGCAGGTCGCCCGCGGCGTGGAGGTCGGCGCCGAGGGTCAGGCCCTCGGCGGCGCCGGCCGGGGTGAAGTCGGCGAAGACCCGGTACTCCCCGGCGGCGGGGACGGCGGTGGGGGCGCTCCAGGTGCCGTCGGCGGCGAGGGTCGGGTGGAGGTGCTGGAAGGTGGAGAGGTCGCGCGGGGCGACGATCAGGTGGAGTTCCTTCTCGTGCTGCTGCTGGTAGGCGGTGACGGGCTTGCCGTCCGCGCCGAGGATGCGGAACTTCAGGTCGGTGGGGGAGCCGGCGGTGACGAAGGGGTTGTCGACGCTCAGGGTGTAGCCGCGTTCGGAGATCTGCAGCCCGCCGGGCAGGTGCTCGGCGGCCGATCCGCCTCCGGTGTCGTGTCCTGAGTGCTCACCGGCGTGCTCATCCGCGTGGTCGCCGGCGTGCTCGCCCGCGGGGGCGGCGCCGTCGTGTCCGGCGTGGGACGCCGGCTTGGGCGCCGGGTCGCTGCCGGTCGCGTGGCCGACGCCGAGGGCGAGGCCGAAGGCGGCGGCGAGGCCGGCGGTGAAGGCGGTGATGCGCAGCGGGGTGTTCATGGCGGTCTCCTCGGACGTACGGAGTGAAGGGCTCGGGGGACGTGCGGAGTGAAGGGGCTCAGGCCCGCATCAGGCGGGCGATGGCCTGCGAGGCCTCGGCGACCTTGGCGTCGGCCTCGGCGCCGCCGCCGGCGATGGCGTCCTGGACACAGTGGGCGAGGTGGGCGTCGAGCAGGTGCAGGGCGACGGACTGGAGGGCCTTGGTGGCGGCCGAGACCTGGGTCAGCGTGTCGATGCAGTAGGTGTCGGTGTCGACCATGCGCTGGAGGCCGCGGATCTGGCCCTCGACGCGGCGCAGTCTGCGCAGGAGCTGGTCCTTCTCGGTGCTGTAGCCGGCCATGCGGCCCTCCTCGGAGTTCCGGCGGGAGCGGGGGAGCGGGGGAGCGAGGAGCGCGGGCCGGTCGGGCCCCTGCTCGATGCCCATGAGTGAATACCCCGTGGGGGTATCACGTCAAGCGAATCGCGGCTTCCAAAAAATACCGCCCAGGGGTATCTGCAGGGCTTGCGGGTCGTACCCCCCAGGGGTATAAAGGAACCGGCACCGCCCGATACCCCCTAAGGGTATGACGGCCCGGCCGCGGACGTACCTCGCACGAACCTCGAAGTACCGACTGTCACGAGGAGCAACGATGACCACGCAGGCACCCGCCTCCACGGAGGTGGAACTCTCGATCGGCGGAATGACGTGCGCCTCGTGCGCGGCCCGCATCGAGAAGAAGCTCAACCGGATGGACGGGGTCTCGGCCAGCGTCAACTACGCCACCGAGAAGGCGAAGGTCACCTTCGAGGGCGAGGTCGAGGTCGCCGACCTGATCGCCACCGTCGAGGCCACCGGCTACACCGCCGCCCTGCCCAAGCCCCCGGCGGCCGAGAGCGGTGCCGCCGACCGGGCCGAGCCCGCCGACGAGCTGGCCCCGCTGCGCCAGCGGCTGTTCACCGCGCTGGCCCTGGCCGTCCCGGTGATCGCGATGGCGATGGTGCCGGCCCTCCAGTTCGACAACTGGCAGTGGCTCTCGCTGACCCTCGCCGCCCCGGTCGTCACCTACGCCGCCTGGCCGTTCCACAGGGCCGCGTTCACCAACGCCCGGCACGGCGCCGCGACGATGGACACCCTGGTCTCGCTCGGCACGGGCGCCGCGTTCCTGTGGTCCCTGTGGGCGCTGTTCTTCGGCGACGCCGGTATGCCCGGCATGCGGCACGGCTTCGAGTTCACCATCGGCCGCAGCGACGGCGCCTCCAACATCTACCTGGAGGCGGCGGCCGGCGTCACCGCCTTCATCCTGGCCGGGCGCTACTTCGAGGCCCGCTCCAAGCGCACCGCCGGAGCCGCTCTCAAGGCGCTGCTGGAACTGGGCGCCAAGGACGTGACGGTGCTGCGCGGCGGAGCCGAGGTGCGGATCCCGATCGCCGAACTCGCCGTGGGCGACCGCTTCGTGGTGCGGCCGGGCGAGAAGATCGCCACCGACGGCACCGTGGTCGAGGGCGCCTCGGCCGTCGACGCCTCGATGCTGACCGGCGAGTCGGTGCCGGTCGAGGTCGGGGTCGGCGACAGCGTCACCGGCGCCACGGTCAACGCGGGCGGCCGGCTGGTCGTCGAGGCGACCCGGGTCGGCGCGGACACCCAGCTGTCCCGGATGGCCAAGCTGGTCGAGGACGCGCAGAACGGCAAGGCCGCCGCCCAGCGCCTGGCCGACCGGATCTCCGCCGTCTTCGTGCCGATCGTCATCACCCTCGCCGTCGCCACCCTCGGCTACTGGCTGGGCACCGGCGAGGGCTGGACCGCCGCCTTCACGGCAGCCGTCGCCGTGCTGATCATCGCCTGCCCGTGCGCCCTCGGCCTGGCCACCCCGACCGCCCTGCTGGTCGGCACCGGCCGCGGCGCCCAGCTGGGCGTGCTGATCAAGGGCCCCGAGGTGCTGGAGTCCACCCGCAAGGTCGACACCATCGTGCTGGACAAGACCGGCACCGTCACCACCGGTCAGATGACCCTGCTGGCCGTCCACGCCGTCGAGGGCGTCACCGAGGCCGAGGTGCTGCGCCTGGCCGGCGCCCTGGAGCACGCCTCCGAGCACCCGATCGCCCGGGCGATCGCCACCGCCGCCGCCAAGGCCGGCGAACTGCCCGCCGTCGAGGGCTTCGAGAACGTCCCCGGCCTGGGCGTCCAGGGCGTGGTGAACGGCCACGCGGTGGTGGCCGGCCGGGAGGCGCTGCTCAACGAGTGGTCGCAGTACCTTCCGGAGTCCCTGGCCGAGGCCAAGCGCAGGGCCGAGTCGGCCGGCCGCACCGCGATCGCGGTCGGCTGGGACGGCGAGGCGCGGGCCGTGCTGGAGGTCGCGGACGCGGTCAAGCCGACCAGCGCCGAGGCCATCGCCGAGCTGCGGGCGCTGGGCCTGACCCCGGTGCTGCTCACCGGTGACAACAGGCTGGTCGCCGAGGCGGTCGCCGCCGAGGTCGGCATCGCACCGGAGCACGTGATCGCCGAGGTCATGCCGCAGGACAAGGTCGACACCGTCAAGCGGCTGCAGGCCGAGGGCAAGGTCGTGGCGATGGTCGGCGACGGCGTCAACGACGCGGCCGCGCTCGCCCAGGCCGACCTGGGCCTGGCGATGGGCACCGGGACCGACGCCGCCATCGAGGCCGGCGACCTCACCCTGGTCCGCGGCGACCTGCGGGCCGCGGCGGACGCCATCCGGCTCTCCCGCAAGACCCTGGGCACCATCAAGAGCAACCTGTTCTGGGCGTTCGGCTACAACGTCGCCGCCCTGCCGCTGGCGGCGGCCGGGATGCTCAACCCGATGATCGCGGGGGCGGCCATGGCCTTCTCCTCGGTCTTCGTGGTCGGCAACAGCCTGCGGCTGCGCCGCTTCCGCTGAGCGGCCCACCGCCGGCGCCGGCGCCGGCTCCAGCGCCACCGCTCGCTGCCACCGCCACCGCTCGCCGCCAACGGCCCCGCGGCCCCGGAACCGCTCCCCGGTTCCGGGGCCGCGGTGTGCCCGGCTCAACCCGCGGCTGTCACGCGCAGTAGCGGCGGTATTGAGGCCAAAACATGCCAGTTCCTCCCCTTGTGCCCGTAATCGGGCGTCGTTTTGCCTGCACTTGGGGTAGCGCTCACCGAAGTCCTACCCTGTCGCGACCGGACCGAGATGTGACGCTCCGAAACTTGTTAGGCAAGGCTTCCCTGCCCTAGGTTCTCGTGCCGTCAGGACGGTGCCCTGCCCACCCGGCAGGCCCCGTACGGCCGACCCCCGCCACCCTCGGAGGACCCTCACCATGCCCGGAACCGTCCGGCCCCTCGCGGCCCTGTCCCTCCTCGCCGCCTGCGCGCTCGCCCTCACCGCGTGCGGCAGCTCGGGCGGCAGTCCGGACAGCGTGCCCCTGAAGGACTCCAGCACCCCGCTGGCCGGCCAGACCATCACCGTCTACAGCGGCCAGCACGAGCAGACCGTCAAGGCCCTGGCCGAGGACTTCACCAAGCGCACCGGCATCAAGGTCGAGCTTCGCTCCGGCGACGAAGCCGAGCTGGCCAACCAGATCCTCCAGGAGGGCGACGCCTCCCCGGCCGACGTCTTCTACGCCGAGAACCCGCCCGCCCTCACCGCCCTCGGTGACAAGGGCCTGCTCGTCAAGGTCGACGCCGACACCCTCAAGTCGGTACCGGCCAACGACAGTTCGGGCAAGGGCGACTGGGTCGGCGTCTCCGCCCGGACCTCCGCCTTCCTGACCGCCACCGGTAAGGCCGCCGACACCGCGCCGCCCGCCTCCGTGCTCGACCTCGCCAAGCCCGAGTGGAAGGGGCGCCTGGGCATCGCCCCCAGCGAGACCGACTTCGCCCCGGTCGTCACCCAGGTACTCAAGGCCAAGGGCGAGGACGCCACCAAGCAGTGGCTCAAGGGCCTCAAGGACAACGCCAAGGTCTACGACAGCAACGAGACCCTCTCCGCCGCCGTCAACAGCGGCGAGGTCGAGGGCGGCGTCATCGACCACTACTACTTCTACCGGATGCGCGACGAGAAGGGCGCCGCCGAGACCCACGCGACCCTGCACTACTTCCCCAAGGGCGACCCGGGCTCGCTGGTCGACGTCTCCGGCGCCGCCGTCCTCAAGCACGGCAAGCACCAGGCCGCCGCCCAGGCCTTCCTCGGCTACCTCGCCTCCGCCCCCGCCCAGACCGTCATCGCCGGCTCGGCCAGCTACGAGTACCCGCTGGTCAGCGGCGTGCAGGGCAAGCCCGAACTGCCCGCCCTGGACACCATCGGCGCCGTCGCCGACCCGGCGCAGCTGGGCGACGGCAAGCAGGCCCTGGGCCTGCTCCAGGACGCCGGCCTGCTCCAGTGACGACCCCCGTGCAGACGACTTCCGCGGGGACGACCCCGGTTGTCAGGCCGAGGCTGCGGCGGGGGTGGCGGGCCACCGGCCTGCTCGCCCCCGTCGCCGTCGCCGTCGTCGCGGTGATCGCCTCGCCACTCGGGTTCGTCATCGCCCAGGCCGCGCAGGCCGGTTGGGACCAGACGCAGCGGCTGCTCGGCCGCCCGCTGATCGCCACCCTGCTCTGGCACACCCTGAGCCTGGCCGCCGCCGTCACCCTCGCCACCGCCGTCCTCGGCTTCGGCGCCGCCTACCTGGTCGAACGCACCACCCTGCCCGGCCGCCGCGCCTGGACCGTCGCGCTCGCCCTGCCGCTCGCCGTACCGGAGTTCGTCCGCGGCTACTCCTGGGTCTCGCTGTTCCGCTCCGTCCACGGCTACTGGGGCGCGGTGCTGGTGATGACCTGCTCGCTCTACCCCCTCGTGTTCCTCCCGGTCGCGGCCGCCCTGCGGCACGGCGACGCCGCCGCCGAGGAGGTCTCCCGCTCCCTCGGCCGCGGCCGGCTCGCCACCCTGTGGCGGGTCACCCTCCCGCTCACCCGGCCCGCACTCGCCGGCGGCGTGCTGCTCGTCTCGCTCTACCTGCTCGGCGAGTACGGCGCCTTCGCGATGCTGCGCTACACCACCTTCGCCACCGCCGTGTTCACCCAGTACAAGCTCGGCTTCGACGCGGCCTCCGCCTCCCTGCTCACCCTGGTGCTGGTCGCGCTCGCCCTGCTGCTGGTCGCCCTGGAGGCCTGGGCCGGCCGCCGGGCGCGCGTCACCCGGCACGGCGCCCTCGCCCGGCCCGCCCCGCCCGTACGCCTCGGCGGCTGGACCGCACCGGCACTGCTCGCGCTCACCGCGCTGGTCGGCGTCTCGCTCGGGGTGCCGCTGTACGCGCTCACGTACTGGCTGATCAAGGGCAGCTCCACCACCCTGCCCTCCGCCTCCGTCCTCGGCGCCGCCCTGGCCACCCTCGGGTACGCGCTCGGCGCGGCCGTCGTCGCCACCCTCGCCGCCGTCCCGGTCGCCCTGTACGGCTGGCGGCGCGGCACCCGGCCGGCCCGCGCGGTCGAGCGGATCGCCTACCTCACCCGGGCGCTGCCCGGCATCGCGGTGGCCCTCTCGGTGGTCTTCTTCGCCGTCCGCTGGGCCCAACCCCTGTACCAGCAGCCGCCGATGCTCGTCCTCGGGTACGTCCTGCTGTTCTTCCCGCTGGCCCTCACCGCCGTCCGCGCGGCCCTCGCCCAGGTGCCGCCCGGCGTCGAGGAGGCCGCCCGCTCGCTCGGCACCCGGCCGCTCGCCGTCCTCGGCCGGATCACCCTCCCGCTGGTGCTGCCCGGCCTCGGCGCGGCCGTCGCCATGGTCGGCCTCACCGCCTCCACCGAGCTGACCGCGACCCTGCTGCTACGCCCCACCGGCACCCAGACCCTGGCCACCCAGTTCTGGGTCTACACCAGCGGCCTCGCCTACGGCGCGGCCGCGCCCTACGCGGCGCTGATGGTCGCGCTGTCCGTGCCCTCCGTCCTGCTGCTGACCCGCCGAAGCCTCGGCCGTCCTGGGGAGAACCAGTGACCGGACTGTCCGTCGTCGACCTCCACGCCGCCCACGGGCGCAGCCCGGTCCTGCACGGCATCGACCTGACCGTGCCCGACGGCGCCCTCGCCTGCGTGCTCGGGCCCTCCGGCTGCGGCAAGTCCACCCTGCTGCGGGTACTGGCCGGCTTCCACCCGGCCGCCGCCGGACAGGTCCTGCTGCACGGCCGCGTCCTGGACGACGGCCGCAGCAGGCTCGCCGCCGAACACCGGGGCATCGGCCTCGTCCCCCAGGACGGCGCGCTCTTCCCGCACCTGAGCGTCGCCGCCAACATCGGCTTCGGCCTCCCGCGCTCCCAGCGCCGCGCCCGGGTCGGCGAACTGCTCGACCTGGTCGGCCTGCCGGGCCTCGGCGAACGCCGCCCGCACCAGCTCTCCGGCGGCCAGCAGCAGCGCGTCGCCCTCGCCCGGGCGCTGGCACCCCGGCCCCGGCTCCTGCTGCTCGACGAACCCTTCGCCGCCCTCGACGCCGCCCTGCGCGCCGAACTGCGCCGCGAAGTCGCCGCCACGCTGCGGCAGTCCGGCACCACGGCGGTCCTCGTCACCCACGACCAGGACGAGGCCCTCTCCTTCGCCGACACCATCGCCGTCCTGCGCGACGGCCGGATCGCCCAGGCCGGCACCCCGCACGAGCTCTACCACCGCCCGGCGGACGCCGCCGTCGCCACCGTGCTGGGGGAGGCCAACCTGATTCCCGCGAAGGTCGCGGAAGCCGAGGCCCTCACCCCCTTCGGCCCGCTCCCACTCGCCACCCCCGGCACCGCCGACGGCAGCGCACTCGCCCTGCTCCGCCCCGGCCAACTCCGCCTCACCGCCGACCCGGTGGACGGCTCCGCCCCGGCCAAGGTCATCGGCAGCGACTTCCGCGGCCACGACCACCGCGTCGAACTCCGCCCGGAAGCCCCCGGACTGCCCGACGTCCTGATCGCCTCCTCGGACCGCCCCTGGCCGGTCGGCAGCGAGACCTACGTGAGCGCGACCGGCCCGGTGCACCTGCTGCCGGAGTGAAGGGAACGATCACCAGCACTGCCATGAAGAGCAGACCCGCCATCATCACCATGCCGATCCAACGGGCGGTGACGGCACCTCCGTTCCGTCCGCGAGCTCTTCGGGAGCCGGCCGACGGGACCTGACGGGAGACCACTCGGACGAACTCCGGTAGCGGCCACAGTCCGTGAGGACTGCCGGAGGCCCCGCGGACGTCGAACCGGATCAGAGCGGGTTGAGGCGGGCCTTGAGCAGGCAGAACTCGTTGCCCTCGGGGTCGGCGAGCACGTGCCAGGGCTCCTCGCCGGTCTGGCCGATGTCGGCCGGGCGGGCGCCGAGGGCCAGCAGGCGTTCGAGCTCGGCCTCCTGGTCGCGGTCGGTGGCGTTGACGTCGATGTGCAGGCGGGGTTTGCCCGGCTGCGGCGCCTCCTCGCGGCTGAGGACGAGTGTCGGCTGCGCGCCGCCGAAGCCCTCGCGGGGCCCGATCTCGATGCTGCCGTCGTCCTCCCGGCCGAGCACCACGAAGTCCAGGACCTCGCACCAGAACCGTGCCAGTACCTCGGGTTCGCGGCAGCCGAGGACGAGTTCGCTGATGCGACATGCCATGGGACGGAACCTGCTCTCGGTCGGGGGTGCGGCCGCGAGCGACCGTACCGGGCGGGGCGTACGGAGGCGAGAGGTATTCGCGGCCCGCCCGGGGACCTACGCCTCCTCCGGCAGCTCCACCGCCTGCCAGCGGTAGGCCGCGTCCTCCTGCCACACCTGCAACTCGCCCTCCACCACCGCCGCCAGGCACAGCCGCCAGTCGTCCCCCATGGTGAGCGCGACCCGCGTCGCGGGCCGCAGGGTGGGCCGCCACCAGCGCGGGCGCCGGGAGGCGCCGCCGGCCGGGAGCCGCAGCCGTACGCCGCCCGCGCCGGCCAGGGCGACGGTGGGCCCGCCGCGGTGGCCGACCATGGCGATGCCGAGGGCGGGTTCGCCGTCGCCGATCTCCGTGCCGGTGCCGGCGGCGCCGAGGGTGTGGAGCTGGACGGAGCCGTCCGCGCGCAGGGTGGCGGCGCGGGGGCCGGCGGAGGTGCGGGCGAGTGCCCCGGCGCGCAGGGTGCCGGGCGGGCCGAGGGGGACGGGCGGTTCGCCGGAGCCGGGCCGCCAGCTGAGCACCCGTTCGCGGTGCTCGACCAGGAGCAGCCAGGCGCCGGGCCGTTCCTCCTCGGCGGCGAGGACCCGGTCGGCGGGGCAGCCGGGGTGTTCCTGGCCGGTGAGGGTGAGACCGGGGGCCCAGCGGTAGGAGCGCAGGGCGCCGGCCGCGGCGGTCCACACGGTGAGTTCCCCGGCCGCGCCGACGGCCCCGGCGAGGCCGCTGACCCCGCGGGCCGCCTCCCACCAGCCGGCCGCGGTGCCGACCCAGAGGGTGCCGGAGCGGTCTTCGGCGCAGACCACCAGTTCGCCCTGGCGTCCGGCCCAGCCTGCCGCCAACTCCCGTACGGCACCCGGCCCCTGGCCGGCGGGCAGCCGGTGGCCGGTGCGCCCGGGCCCGGCGAGCGCGGTGCCGTCCGCGCCGCCGGTGACCACCAGTGGCCGGCCGGACCGGTCGGGCAGCACGGCCAGGCCCGCGGTCCGCGCCACCGGCCGGTGGGCGCGCAGGAGTTCGCGGCCGCGGGCGGCCCAGGGCCCGAGCGGGGCGGGGCGGCGATCGGGCTCGCGGGCGAGCGGTTCGCAGGCCCAGCGGGCGAGTTCCTCGCCGTAGCCGGCGGCCAGCAGTTCGGCGCGGGCCTGCTCGGCGGCGAGCCGGTGGTCGAGCCGGCCGTGGTCGGGCAGCAGCAGGGTGCGGGCGAGGGTGCCGACCGCGAACAGGTCCTTGGCGGTGGTCGGGAACCCGCCGACCTGCTCGGCCTCGGGTGGGACGTGGCCGGGGGTGAACACCGCGACGGTGAGGGTGTGGTCGAGCGGGGCGAGGAAGGTGAGGTCGATCAGCTTGACCATGCCCTGCTCGTCGACCAGGACGTTCGCGGGGGAGATGTCGCGGTGCACCCAGCGCTTGCGGTGCAGCTCGTCGACGATCCGGCAGAGCCGGGCCAGCACTTCGGCCACCGCGGCCGGGCCGCCGCGCTGGGTACGGGCCCAGGTGTGCAGCGGAACGCCCTCGACCCACGGCGAGATCTGGTAGCCGAGCAGCCCGCCGGCCGGCACCGCGCCGGGCCGGTGCGGGGAGGGGCCGAGCAGGAAGCTGGGCACCACCAGGTCGGTGACGCCGAGCCGGTGGGCGTTGTGCGAGACGTCGTCCCAGCGGCCGAGCCAGCGCCGGACCTCGGACGGGTCCCGCTCCAGCATGATCTTCGCGGCGACGAGCTCCTTGATCCCGTTGTGTCCCGTGCGCACGGCCCGCCACACCTCGGCCTCGCCGCCCCGGTGGTGGAACTCCAGAAGCTCGTACTGTTCGGGGTCGAACTCCGGCCCGAAGCGGAGCCCGGGAACCCAACGAGACTCGGACACACGACCCCCGACGCTTCTCACCGCTGTGGACGCGCAGCAGTCCAGCAGCCTGCGCCCGCCCAGGATAGTGCTCGTTTCTGTTCGTCCGCCCGGGGGAGGGCCTATTCTGATGGGCGCCGGAGCAACATCACGAAACAACGTCAACTCATGGTCGTACGGGGAATGTTGATCATGAAGTGGGACGCTCTCGAAGCGCAGGGGGACGGTGCATGGCGCAGCTCGCGGTGCTGCTGATCATCGTGGTGGCACTGGCCGGTGCGGCCGCCGCAGTGGTGCTCGCCCGCAGGCGAACCACCCTGGACGCGGCCGGGGTCGCCAAGGCGCTCGGCGTGGCCGCCGAGCAACTCGCGGCCGGCAAGGCCCCGCAGGCCCGCCGCCGCTACGCCCGGCTGGCCCGCCAACTCGCCACCGGGCCCGAGGAACTGCGCACCCAGCGCGGCCTCGCCCTGCTCGGCCAGGCCGAGGCCACCATCCCCACCGGTGACCAGCAGGCCACCCTCGCCCTGCACCGCGAGGCCTTCCCGCTGCTCACCGACCCGGCGCGCCAACTGCCCCGCTGGAGCCTGCGCCGCCTCGCCGAGGAACGGATACAGGCCCCGGACGGCGACCTCGGACCGGTCCTCGCCCTCCTCCAGGCCACCGCCACCGGCGCCGAACCCGGCGAGGAGGCCGAGGCCGCCGCCCGCGCCCGGCAGTGGCTGCAGCAGCTGTGCCGCGACGCCAACCCCCAGCAACGCGACCACGCCACCGCCCGGGCCCTCGCCGCCCTCCCCGGCCAGGACTGGCCGGTGCTCGCCCGCGCCGCCCTGCTGCGCGCCACCGACCGGGCCGCCGAGGCCGAACCGCTGCTCGCCGCGGCCGCCCCCGCCGGCAGCGGCGAACTGTGGTTCCGCTGGGGCGCCCAGCTGTTCACCGTGCACCGGGACGAGCCCGCCGTCGCCGCCTTCGACGAGGCCCTGCGGCGCGGCCCCGGCGAGCCCTCCCCGTGGGGCCGCGGACCGGCGCTGCGCACCGACACCCTGCTCTTCCGCGGCCTCGCCCGGCAGCGGCTCGGCGACACCGACGCGGCCTGGGCCGACCTCGCCGCGGCGGCCGGGGAGAGCCCGAGCGACCCGCGCCCCCGCTACGCCCTTGGCCGGCTCGCCCTGCTGCTCGGCGCCGACGACCAGGCCCGGGAGCAGTTCACCGCCGCCCTGACCGCCCAACCCTCCTTCGCCCCGGCCCGGTTCGGCCTCGCCCTGGTCCACGAGCGGGCCCAGCGGCCCGCCGAGGCCGCCGCCGACTACCGCGCCGGCCTGGGCCAGGCCCCCGACTGGCGCCCCGCCCGGGTCCGGCTCGGCGCCGCCCTGACCGCCGCCGGGCAGGCCGCCGAAGCCGAACCGATCCTGCGCGCCGAGGCCGACGACCAGCCGGACTCCCGCTGGGGCCGGATCGCCGCCTACCACCACGGCCTCGCCCTCGCCCGCACCGACGACCCGGCCGGCGCCCTGGCCCGCTGGGAGGCGCTGGACGACCCCGACCTGCACGACCGCCAGGCCCTCGCCCGCGACCGGCTCGCCCGCACCCTGCTGCCCACCGACCCGGCCGCCGCCCGCGCACTCTGGCAGCGGGCCGCCGCCGAACACCCCGCCGCGCCCGGCTACCGCCTCGCCCAGCGCGAGGCCGCCCTGCGCGAGGCCGCCCACCTGCTGATCACCGGCCGCGATCGCGCCGAGGCCCGCGAAGCGGCCGCCGCCGCCCTCGCCCTGGCCGACACCCTGCCCGGCGCGCACACCCAGCGGCAGGCCCGGCTGCGCGCCGCGCTCGCCCTCGCCGAGGGCGCCACCGACCAGGTCAGCACCCTGCTCGACGCGGCCGGCGGGCTCCGCGACCGCTACCACCTGGCCGCGGCCGCCCTGTTGGCGGGCCGTCCGGTCCAGACCATCGCCCTGCTCGGCCCGCTCGACCCGGATCCGGCGGGCGACCCGGCCCTCGCCCGGCTGCGCGCCCTGCTCGCCGAGCGGGCGGGCAACTGGGGTGCGGCGCTGGACTGGTACCGGCACTTCCTGAGCGCCGGTACGGGCACCACCGGCACGGGTGGCGCCGGGGCCGTCGGCACTGGCCCGGTGCGGCCCGCCGCGGCCGCGCACCCCGCCGGTGACGCCCCGACCCAGGTGATCGGCCGGATCCCCGCGCACCCCGCCGGTGACGCCCCGACCCAGGTGATCGGCCGGATCCCCGCGCAGCCCGGGCCGGTGCCCGCGCCCACAGCTGCCGCCCCCGCCGCTCCCGCCGCTCCGGTCGGGGACTGCGCGGCCTGCGCCCGTCCCGCCACCGGGACCTGCGGCGGCTGCGGCCGCGAGGCCTGCGCCGACCACCTCCACGCCCCCGCCGGGGCCGCCTCACCGCGCTGCATACGCTGCACCGGCCCCGCCCTGCGCGCCCTGCTGGACTGCGCCCGCCGGGCCGGTACCCCCGAGCAGGCCGAACCCGTCCTGGCGGCCTGGGCCGAGGCGTTCGGCGACAGTGCCGCCGGCGCGCCCGTACGGCTCGACCTCGCCCTGCTGCGCGCCGAACTCGGCCGCCTCGACGAGGCCCTGGACGACATCCCGGCCGACGCCGCAGCCGCCCGGGCCGCCGTGCTGGTCCGCCGGGCCGGCGCATCCCTCGCCGCCGAGCAGCCCGGCCGCGCGGCCGGTGATCTGCGCCAGGCGCTCACCCTCGCGCCCGGCCACCCGCAGGCCGCCGGGGCCCTGGTGCTGCTGGGTGAGCACGAGGCCCACCAGCACGCCGCCGAGGGCCGCCACGGCGAGGCGTACCGGGCCTACCGCGAGCTGCTGCTCAAGGACCCGGCCCACCCCCGCCTGCTGCACGCGCTCGGCCTGGCCGGTTACCGGTACGCGGCGGCCGCCGAGGCGCCGGACGAGCAGGTCTGGGCCTGGACGGTCGGCTGCCTGGTCGCCGCCCTGCACCGCGAGGAGCTGTGGGCGGAGACCGCCCGGATCACCGGCCGCCCGGCCGAACCGCAGCGGATGGCCGCCGCCCGCACCGCGCTCTCCGACCGGCTCCGCGAGGACCTGCGCGCCCTCGACCGGGCCGCGGGCCGCAGCGGCGACGAGGTCACCGCCTGGACGCTGCGCCTGGGCATGGAGACCCACGCCGCGGACGCCTTCGCCCAGGAGGACGTCCGGATCACCCTGCCCGGCTGCCCGCCGCGGCGCCTGGTCGTCGGCCCCGTGCTGGACGGACTGCTGCGCGCCGAGCTCGAAACCGCCGCCTGGGCCGACGCCTTCGAGCAGGCCGTACGGACGTGGCGTCGCCCCACGGGCCCCGACGCGTCCGCGCCCGTGTCCGCGCTCACCCGGGCCCTGGCCCTGTTCGGGCCGCTCGGCCCGCAGCAGTACCTGCACCTCCAGGGCCGTCAGGCCGCCGCGGTGGCCGCCCTGGACACGGTGGCCGAGGGCGCGCGCGACGCGGCCTGGGAGGCGCTGCTCCGCGCCGCGCTGGTCAGCCAGGCCCGTGAGCACCACCGCAACCAGGACTGGCGCGAGGCGCTGGAGTGCCTCACCCGGGCCCGGTCCGTACCCGGCCTCGTGCTGCCGGCCGACACGGCCCGGATCGCCGCCGAGTCCGGCGTACGGGCGGCCCGCGCCCTGCTGAAGAGCACCGTGGACGACCAGGCGGGCGCCGCCGAACTGCTGGAGCAGGCCTACGTGCTGGCCCCGGACGACCCCGAGGTGCGCGGCGACCTCGGCGCGACCTACGCCCAGTGGGCCCGCAAGATCAACAACGAGGAGAAGGACTACCCGCGCGCCCTCGACCTGCTCGCCAAGAGCCTCGAACTCGCCCCCGGCGACGCGACCGCCAAGCACTTCCTGCAAGCCGCCCTCGGCAACCGGGCCGGCCAGCTCAGCCGGCTCGACGCCTCCGACGAGGAGCTGACCGAGGCCGTCGGACTGTGGAAGCAGCTGATCGACCTCAACGACGACCCGGAGCACCGGCACGGCATGGCCTTCGTGCTGCGCCAGCTCGCCCGCTCCGCCGCCTTCGCCGACGACCGGGCCCGCGCCACCGGCAAGATGATCCAGGCCCTGCTCTGGGACCCGGAGTGGGAGGGCGACGCCGGGAAGGAGGCCGACCGCCGGATCTCGGTGATGCTCGCCAACCACGTCATCGACAACATGCGGGACGAACCGTTCGCCGCCCAGGCCGACATGCTCAAGAAGGCCCTGTCCTACGACGACTCGACCGACATCCGCCGGCTGATGGTCAGCGTCTGGCGCGGCGAGGCGATCACCCACTTCGAGGCCCGCCGCTACGCCGCCGCGGTCGGTCTGCTGGAGGAGGCGCTCTCCCTGGCCGCCGGCCCGGCGGACAACACCAAGCTGCACGGCGAACTCGCCGTCGTCTACAGCTCCTGGGCCGTCGCCCAGGCCAACGCCCGCGACTACCACCTGGCTCAGGCGGCGATCGACAGGGCCGTCTCGCACAACCCGCGCGATCGGGAACTGCGCGCCCTGCAGCAGCGCATCGCGAAGCTCAACTGAACGCAACCGCACGACGATCGGCGCCGTCGGAACGAAGAGCGCACCTGAATCCCGAGCCGTGAGGAGAGAGACCGCCCGCCATGCCACTGCACGAACCTTCGCCGTACGAGGTCCTGGGCATCCCGCTCACGGCCGGGGTGCGCGAGATCAACCTCTCGGTCGGGAAGGCACTGAAGGCGGGCCGGTACAGCCGCCAGCAGATCCAGGACGCGGCCGCGCTGCTGCGCAACCCGGACCGGCGCCTGGAGGTCGACCTCCAGCAGCCGCTGCCGCCCGAACCGGTCGACCAGGCCGCCGACCTGCTGGCCCCCGCGCTCGCCGAACCGCTGCTGGTGATCGAACGCCCCGGACTGCCCCCGGCCCAGGCGCTGCTCGCCCTGCACCGGGCCGAGGCGGCCGCCGACTTCGCCGAGCCCGCCCCCGGCGGCGCCGACCCCGAACCCCCCGTCCCCGCCCGCTACGCGGCCGACCTGTCCGTGCTGCCGCAGATCGAGGTTCCCGATTGACTTCCCCCTCCCGCGAGCGAGAGGGATTCCCCTCAGCCTCGCGGCTGAGCCGCTGCGCGTTGGCGCCGCGGTGGGACTACTTCCTGCTTCACCGACGACCGCCCGTCCGGAGTGCTCCGTTGAGGTCTTACACCGTCTCCACAGGCTGCAACCGCCAGTCCGGCGGCCAGGATGTTGCGTGCCGCGTTCACGTCCCGGTCGTGGACCGCTCCGCAGTCACACTCCCACTCCCGAATGTTCAGCGGCATCTTGTCGCGGATGGTTCCGCAGGCCGAGCACAGCTTGGAGCTGGGAAACCACCGGTCGATGGTCACCAGGTTGCGGCCGTACCAGCGTGCCTTGTACTCCAGCATGGTCCGCAGCTCGGCCCAGCTCGCGTCCGATACGGCGCAGGCGAGGCGCTTGTTCTTGAGCATGTTGGTCTTCTTCCACGCCGTCAGCATCGCAGAAGTGGCGCTGTAGTTCACTCGCTCCTGACGCTGCGTCCATGCTTCCGTGCGGGCCGCAAGCGCCATGTTGTAGACCTTCCTTACGCACCCGAACGTGCGCGACAGTTCAGCTGCCTGCGCATCGGTCGGATAGAAGCGGAACTTGTACGCCCGCTTCACGTGGGTGGTGGTCACGTCTTACATGATATGTCGTCAATTTGTGAAAGGGGGGCTTGATGACCGACGCGCCGACCGCATCCGTACTCGACGGCCACCGGCCGCTGGAGGTCCCGCCGGGGGTCGAGTCCGTCGACCTGGAGGCCAAGTTCACCCAACTGCTGTTCCGGGCATCGTTGTTGGGGAACAAACTGGCCGAGCAGAAGCAGCAGGCCCGGGCCGCCCAGCGTGAACTGCTGGGCGTGCTGGTCGAGGTGGACGACGCGCTCGCCGCGCTCGGGCTGGACCGCGAGCTGGTCGCGCACGGTCGCGGCGCCGGGCTGGAGGCCACCCGCCGGCGGCTGCTCGGCCGGCTGGCCAAGGCCGGGGTGAAGCCGATGCGGCTGGAGGGTCTGGCGGCGGATCCGGCGCTGACCGAGATCGTCGGCACCGAGGTACGGCCGGGGGTGGCGCCGGAGACGGTGGTGCAGACGGTGGTGACCGGGTTCTTCTGGGAGCAGGAGGTGTTGCGCCGGGCCCAAGTGGTCGTCGCCGCACCGGAGTCGGCCCTGCCGCCGGTCGAGGATCCGAGGGGCCGGCTGATCGATCCGGAGCAGTCCGGGGAACCCCAGGAATCCGAGAAGCCCGAGAAGCCCGAGGAACCGGAAGCCCTCGCAGGCGAGGCAACCGACCCCGCACCGGAGTCCGCAACCGACCCCGACCCCGAGCCCGCCCCCGAGCCCGTCGAGGCCCAGGCCAGGCCGGTCCCGCCCCGGGTCCGCCGCCAGACCAAGGCGCCGGGCCGGCTGGCCAAGCGGGCCAAGCGCAAGAAGTAGCCAGGACGTAGCAGGACCACGAGGGGCAAGAGGGGAACGACATGTACCGCACACTCGGCATCGACCTGGGCACCACCAACTCGGTGGTGGCCCACCTGCGCCGGGGCGAGCCGGAGATCATCTTCAACCGGCAGAACCAGGAGGCCACGCCCTCCGTGGTCGGCAGCGGCCGCAAGGGCGAGCTGCTGGTGGGCTCGACGGCGCGCAGCCGGATCGCCATCGACGGCGCCAACGTGATCCGCTCGGTCAAGCGCTTCATGGGCCGCAAGTTCAAGGACCCGCAGGTGCAGGCGGCCCTCAAGGAGGTCGACTACAAGGTCACCGCGGGCACCGACGGCGACGTCAACGTCTGGTTCAACGGCCGCTCCTACACGCCGATCGAGATCTCCGCGATCATCCTGCACCGGCTCAAGCAGGACGCCGAGCAACGCCTCGGCGAGCCCTTCCACCGGGCGGTCATCACCGTCCCCGCCTACTTCGGCGAGCGGCAGGTGGCCGCCACCCAGGAGGCGGGCCGGATGGCCGGGCTGCACGTGCTGCGGATCATCAACGAGCCGACCGCCGCCGCCCTCGCGTACGGGCTGGCCAGCGAGGCCGGCGACGAGGGCCGCACCGTCCTGGTGTACGACCTCGGGGGCGGCACCTTCGACATCTCGATCCTGCTGCTGGTGCCCGGCTCGGTCTCGGTGCTCGGCATCGAGGGCGACAACCTGCTGGGCGGCGACGACTTCGACCGCGCGATCACCACCGCGCTGCTGGAGGACATCCGCGAGGAGTACGGCTCCGACTACCAGCCGGACCTGCGCGACCGCCCGAAGATCGCCTCCACCGCCGAGACGGTCAAGATCGAGCTCTCCAACCAGCAGTCCTCCGAGGTCATCCTGCCCGGCCTGGGCGCCGGACAGCTGGTGCTGGAGACGGAGTTCGAGCGGGCCCGCTTCGAGGAGCTGATCGAGGCCCAGATCGAGCGGACCATCGAGCTGACCCACAAGGCCATCATGCAGGCCAACCTGACCGTCGGGGACATCGACGAGGTGGTGCTGGTCGGCGGCTCGACCTCGATCCCGCTGGTCGAGCGGCGGCTCGGAGAGGTGTTCGGCACCCGCCGGATCAAGCGCGGCGTCAACCCGATGCAGTGCGTGGCGCTCGGCGCGGCCGTGCAGTCCGCGCTGGTCGGCGAGGTGGAGTGCCCCGAGTGCCGGGCCCCCGGGGACCTCTCGGCGTCCAACTGCGCCAACTGCGCCACCTCCCTGCTCGGCGGCGACCGGGTCTCCTGCCCGACCTGCCACATCCCGGTGGACGCCGAGGCGTCCGACTGCCCCAAGTGCGGCCAGGACATGGCCGCTTCGGCCGCCGCCGGAGCCGGGGCCGGGGCCGGGACGACCGTCCCGAAGCAGTCCCAGGCCACCACCGTGGTGCGCGGCGACAACTGCCCGCGCTGCGGCACCCCGGCCGCCCCTGGCGTCACCGCCTGCGAACTGTGCGGCGAAGCGCTCAACTCGGCCGCCCCCGGCCAGACCAAGGTGGCCTCCAGCGCCGCCGAGGACGTCGGCCTGCGCTGCGCCTCCTGCTCCAGGGTGAACCCGCCCGGCAGTGAAGTCTGCTCTGGCTGCGGTGAGTTGATGCAGGTCACCAACCCCTTCGACATCACCCCGAAGAACCTCGGCATCGAGCTCAACGACGGCCGGCTGGCCGTCATCATCCCCAAGAACACCAGCTACCCGACCGGTTCGCCGGTCAGCCGGGAGTTCGTGGTCTCCGGCAGCGGCCGCCAGCGGCTGGAGATCGCGGTGTACGAGGGCGAGCACGAGATCGCCCAGCAGAACGAGCTGATCGGCCACCTCACCCTGCGCCTGCCGGAGGGACTCGGCGGCCGCACCCCGGTCGAGGTCTCCTTCGGCCTCGACCGCGACCGCACCATCACCCTGTCCGTACGGATCCAGGGCGGCGCCGAGAAGACCGTCAAGCTGGAGCGGGTCACCCTCGACCCGGAGCTGAAGGTGCAGGTCGAGGAGCAGCAGCGGCAGATCGAGACCTTCACCGACCGCTGGGGCGGGGAGCTCACCGAGGCCGAGATGCGCGAGGCCCAGCGGCTGATGGACGCGCTGGACGACCTGGCGGCCGGGCAGACCCGCGGCCAGTCGGTGGACGAGGCACTGGAGCGGGCGCAGCGCCAGCTCAAGGCCCAGCGCTGGGTGCGCGGTTCGGAGGCGTACCTGAGCCTGTTCATCCACTACTGCGAGAAGCACCTGGACCCGAGCGACCTCGACCGGCTGCGCTCTGTGGCCGCCGAGCTGCGGCTGCGCCGGGAGGCGGCCGACTGGGAGGGCGCGATGCGCGCGGCCCAGAAGGCGGACGAGCTGTGCGACTCCCTGGGGCACACCTTCCGGATGCTCACCATGTGCAACGTCTACGTGAGCCAGAACATGATCTCGCCGGCCCTGGCGCAGCGGATCATGGCGGAGCTGCGCGGGCTGGACGACGCGGTGGAGGCGCCCAACATGGAGGCGGTCAACACCCACATGTCGAACCTGCTGGCCCTGTACGCGCAGGCGCAGCGGGAGCTGGGCAGCGAGCCGGCCGCCGAGTCGCTCGGGCCGGTCCGTCCGGAGGAGGCGGGTCCGCGATGAGTGGCGAGCCGCTTCCCGAGGTCCTCTGCCCGCTCTGCAGGGTGCCGGCCGACCGGCAGTCACTGGGCTGCCCGTCCTGCCGGGAGGACCTGAGCGTGCTGTTCCGGCTGCGTTACGCCGCTCGGATCGACTACAACCGGGCGCTGGAGGCGCTGGCGGCCGGGGACGGGGGTCTGGCGCGCGGTCTGGTGCACCGGGCGGTGGAGGCCGAACCGGGGCTGGAACCGGCCCGGGAGCTGCTGGAATCACTCAGCGTGTCCGGGCCTGCCGGGGCGTCGTCGGCCGGCCGGGGCGGCGACACGCCCCCGGAGTGACCAATCCGGCCCCTCCCGACCTGCCGTCGCGTTCGATCGGTGCGAGTGTGATCGTCACACGGACGTTTGCCATCCTCACAAGGAGTCACGCAATGCGTATTCGCACCACCCTCGTCGCCACCGCGCTCGCCGCGGTGACCGTCCTGGCCGGTGCCGGCACCGCCGCCGCGGGCAGCGCGACCGCCAACGGTGTCGCCGCCAACTCGCCCGGTGTGCTCTCGGGCAACCAGATCCAGATTCCGATCAACCTCGAAGCCAACGTCTGCGGCAACTCGATCGACGTGATCGGGCTGCTCAACCCGGCGTTCGGCAACATCTGCATCAACGGCTGACCCGTGCGCCGGGGCCGCCCGTCGGATTCGACGGGCGGCCCCGGCGTGGTGTCGGTACCCCCGTTCGGGGGTGGCGGCGCGGGTTCGGGACCGCGACCATGGTGGCCTGTCCCGCACCGCCGCACCGCCGCACCCAGGAGCCAGCCCGTGCCGACCACGCCGATCCCGCGCAGCTACGCCTCCGGCCCCTCGGACGTCCTGCTGCTCGGCGACACCATCGGGGAGAACCTGGACCGCGCGGTGCGCGCCTTCCCCGACCGCGACGCCCTGGTCGACCGGGCCACCGCCCGCCGCTGGACCTACGCCCAACTCGCCGCCGACGTCGACGCGCTGGCCCTCGGCCTGCTGGGGCTCGGGATCGCCAAGGGCGACCGGGTGGGCATCTGGGCCCCCAACTGCGCCGAGTGGACGCTCACCCAGTACGCCACCGCCAAGCTCGGCGCGATCCTGGTCACCGTCAACCCGGCCTACCGCGCCCACGAGCTGGAGTACGTGCTGAACCAGGCCGGGATCCGGCTGCTGGTCGCCGCGGAGAGCTTCAAGACCTCGGACTACGCCGGGATGATCGAGGAAGTCCGGCCGCGCTGCGCCGGGTTGGAGCGCGTGGTGCTGCTCGGCAGCCCCACCTGGGACGGCCTGCTGACGGCCGGCCGCACGGCGGATCCCGCCCTGCTCGCCCTCTTCGCCGAGCGCCAGGGCGAGCTGGCGCCGGACGACCCGATCAACATCCAGTACACCTCGGGCACCACCGGCTTCCCCAAGGGCGCCACCCTCTCGCACCACAACATCCTCAACAACGGCTACTTCGTCGGGGAGTTGCTCAACTACACCGAACAGGACCGGATCTGCGTCCCGGTGCCCTTCTACCACTGCTTCGGCATGGTGATGGGCAACCTCGCCGCCACCTCGCACGGCGCCTGCACGGTCATCCCGGCCCCCTCCTTCGAACCCGGCGCCACCCTGGCCGCCGTCGCCGCCGAGCGCTGCACCTCGCTGTACGGCGTGCCGACCATGTTCATCGCCGAACTCGCCGACCCGGACTTCCCCCGCTACGACCTCGGCAGCCTGCGCACCGGCATCATGGCCGGCTCGCCCTGCCCGACCGAGGTGATGAAGGAGGTCATCGAGCGGATGGGCATGGCCGAGGTGTCGATCTGCTACGGCATGACCGAGACCTCGCCGGTCTCCACCCAGACCCGTACCGACGACCCGGTCGAGCGGCGGGTCTCCACGGTCGGCCGGGTCGGCCCGCACCTGGAGGTCAAGGTCGTCGACCCGGCCACCGGCCGCACCGTCCCGCGCGGCGAGCCCGGCGAGCTGTGCACCCGCGGCTACTCCGTCATGCTCGGCTACTGGGGCGAGCCGGAGCGCACCGCCGAGGCCGTCGACGCGGCCCGCTGGATGCACACCGGGGACCTCGCCGTGATGGACGCGGACGGCTACCTCGCCATCACCGGGCGGATCAAGGACATGGTGATCCGCGGCGGCGAGAATCTCTACCCGCGCGAGATCGAGGAGTTCCTCCACACCCACCCGGACGTCCTCGACGTCCAGGTGATCGGCGTCCCCGACCCGAAGTACGGCGAGGAGCTGATGGCCTGGATCCGGATGCGCGAGGGCGCCGAGCCGCTCACCGCCGACGCCGTGCGCGCCTACTGCGAGGGCCGGCTCGCCCACTTCAAGGTGCCGCGCTACGTGCACGTGGTCGACGAGTTCCCGATGACGGTCACCGGCAAGATCCGCAAGGTCGAGATGCGGGAGATGGCCGTCCGCATCCTCGGCCTCTGACCTGCGAAAACGCCGACGGCCCGGCCCCCTTGGGGTCGGGCCGTCGGTGAACCAGCGCTCAGTACCGCGCCCCCCGCCCGGTGGGGCGGGCCGCCGGATCAGGGCAGGATGTCGGCGCCGTTGAAGCGCAGCAGCAGGGCGAGGTCCCGGATGTCGTCGTGCCGGGTCGCCCAGAGCAGGAACCGCTCGACGCCGAGCCCGAAGCCGGAGGTCCGCATGGGGTGGCGCTCGTTCATGGTGACGTACCACTCGTAGGCCTCCTCGGAGACCTCGTGCAGTTCGAGGGCGCGGCGCAGGTCGGCGACGTCGGTGTGGCGCTCTCCCGCCCCGACCGTCTCGCCGACGCCGAACAGCAGGTCGGCGCTGAGCGCCTTGGTCGGGTCCTGCGGGTCGAAGGCCTGGTAGAAGGGCACGCTCAGGTGGTCGGGGTGGGTCAGCCAGACGTACCCGCCGAACTTGTCCATCAGGAGGCGCTCGCCCTGGCGGGTCAGGCTCCGGCAGCCGGGCTCCAGCTCCTTGACGGTGCCGGGCCGGTCCTTCAGGAGCGCGTACGCCTCCTCGAAGGCGATCCGCGGCAGCGGGCCGCTGCCGGCCAGCTCCTCCAGGTGCCCCACCGTCCCGGCCATCCCGGTCACGGCCTCGCGGCCGTGGGTGAGCAGGGCCCCGGCCAGGTGCCGCAGGTAGGCCTCGACCACCTCCATCATGTCGTCGAGGCCGCCCGCGATCTCCGCCTCGCTGTGGAAGAACTGGCACAGGTGGGTCTCGTCCGCCGCCTCACCGCGGAAGGACGGCATCAGGTAGTAGGAGCCCTCCGGGGCCAGCCGGCAGCCGAACTCCAGGACGAACTGCATCGAGTCGGCGAGGTAGGTGGGAACGCCCTCCAGCTCGACCTGGACGGGCGAGCTGTCGCTGCCCCGGCCCATCGGGCTGGAGATCGATCCGGTGGTCACCGGGAGGTGCAGGTTGCGCGCACCCCGCTTGGTCCAGAACTCCGTGGTGCTGTGGGTGACGATGTCCTGGAGGACCGCCAGACTGCGGTACCAGGGATTCTCGAGAACGGTCAGGTAGTGCTTTTCCGGGGTCGCCCAGGAGCGGGGGGCGACGACGGTCCCGGTCGGGTTGACGGACATTCACGTCCTCCAGTTGTCGGTGCGCGGGTTGACGCACGGTGAATTCGGGTCGGATTTGCGGGAATGCGGAGCGGCGGCCCCGTTCCCCGTCACGGGTCAGGCCCGGAGAAGCTCCAGGCAGTCGGCCAGGGCCCGGGTGGACTCGGGGGAGTGACGGCCGGTGGGGCGGTCCCCGGCCACCACGGGCGCCATGTCGGCGTAGGAGGAGAGCCGGAGGTCCTCCAGCGGCGGGACGCCGCGGGACACCACCCCGCCGGTGTCCTCCATCCGCAGTTCGCGGCCCCGCAGGGTGACGCACCGGTCGACGTCCGTGATCGTCAGGCTGGCCGCCTCGACGGCCGAGCGGACGGTGACCGCCAGGGAGAGCCGCGCGCCGGACTCGAACTCGACGCTCCCGGCGGCCGAGCCGCTCCCGGCCCCGCCGAGGTTTCCGGAGACCGGCCTGCCGAACAGCTGGCAGGCGAGGTCGAGGTACGGGCTGACGGCCCGCACCAGGGCCTCGGGCAGCTGTCCGTCGTCCACCGCGTCCGCCGGCCCGCGCGGGGCCGGGGCGGATCCGGAGAGGACCAGCCCGCCGCAGGTGCCGGACGTCCACCTCCGGTCCAGGATGCCGTTCCCGGCGGCCAGCAGGCCGCGCAGGGGCAGCACCATGCCGACGGGGGCCGCGCCCTCGCCGTCGTCCTCGGCGAGTTGGTCGATCTCGGCCGCGGAGAGCGGCAGCCCCTCCTCCAGCAGGACGGCTTTCCCGGCGCCCCGGGCGGCCTGCCCGAGGGTGACCCGGTCGGCGGGGGGCACGGCGAGGACGAACAGGTCGATCTCCGGGGTCGCGAGCAGGTCCCGCCAGGTCTCGGTCGCAGCTTTGTCGGCGCCCGGGACGCCGCGGGGGCCCGTCTCCCGGTAGAGCTCGAAGGATTCGCAGCGCCGCAGCGAGGCCCAGGCCCGGTGGGCCGCGAGGCCCTGCCCCACGATGGTCGTCACGATTGGCATGGCTCTCTCCCGGGACCGGGTGGCGGTGGTTCGGACGGCGACTCAGACCGCGACTCAGACCGCGACCATGAGCCGCTGCCAGGTGGTGACGCCGAAGGCCGGGGTTCGTACGGAGCCCAGGGGACGCACCCCGGTGCCGTCCAGGCGTTCCAGGAGGGCCAGCACGCCCTCCCGGAGGACGACCCGTGACAGCAGCGCGCCCAGGCAGTAGTGCCGTCCCAGGCCGAAGGACAGGTGGCGCGGCCCACCGCGGCCCGGGCGGAACGTGTCCGGGTCCTCGTAGACGGCCTCGTCCCGGTTGGCCGAGGCGATCACCAGGACCAGGCGCCGCCCGGCCGGCACCGTGCGGCCGCCGACCTTCAGCGGCACGGTGGTGGTCCGCGGGACGAAGTGGAACGGCGCGTCGTACCGCAGCGCCTCCTCCACCACCGCCTCCAGCGCCTCCGGACGGGCGAGCGCCTGCGCCCGGGCCGCCGGGTCCCGGCGCACCAGGACGTCGGCGGTCGTGGCCAGGGCGCTGGCCACCGGGTCGATCCCCCCGGTCAGGAGCTGGGTGAACAGGGCGAGCGCGTCCTCGGGGTCCAGCTCGGCGATCCCGCGCAGGGGGATCAGCCGGTCGTCGTCGGTGGCGCGCAGCCGGGGGATGACGGTGCCCCGGAGGTAGTCCCGCAGGTCGTCCCGGGCCCGCAGGGCGGTCCTGGCCCGCACCGGGTCCGCCGTGGGGGTGCTGAGGAAGCCGATCAGCCGGGTCGACCAGTCCCGGACCAGCCGGACGTCCTCCTCCGGCACCCCGAGCACCGCGCAGGTGAGGCGGACGGCCAGCGGGGCGGCGAAGGCGTCGAAGAGGTCGGTCTCCCCCTCGCCGACGGCTTCGAGCAACTCCCGCGCCGTCCGGCGGACGTGGCCCGCCCAGGCCTCGGCGCTGCGGCGCGGGAAGGCGGGGGCGACCGTCTCCCGCAGCCGGGTCTGGTGCGGCGGGTCGCTGAAGACCATCCAGGAGTTGAAGAAGGCCATGGCCTCCTCGACCTCAGGGCGGTCCTCCTCGCGCTGCGGCCCGGTGTAGTCGCCCGGGCAGGCGGAGAGGCTCTCCTCCCGCAGCAGCCGTGCGACGTCGTCGTAGGTGGTGACGTACCAGGAGTTCGTCGGTTCGTTCCAGTGCACCGGGTCCAGCGCCCGCATCCGGGCGAACACCGGGTACGGGTCGAACGCCGTCTCCTGCGTCAGCAGGATCTCCGGGTCAAACACGCGCACGCCTACCCTTCAGCCAGGACGCGATCAGTGGAGCGGCACCCGCGGTGGCACCCGCCACCGCGAGGCCCGCACCGGCCCACCGGTTGCGGCGGCCGGCCGTCAGGACCCGGGAGCAGGCGGCGGCCGCCCGGTCCGGGGCGGCGAACAGCGGGACGGAGTACCAGGACAGGTGCCAGAAGGAGATGTCCATGGTCGCCTTCACGGCGCCGTGGAAGGCGGCGGAGGACAGTCCCAGCAGCCGCCGGTGCCGCCAAGCCACCAGCATCAGCGGGGCGAAGGCGAGTTCGTAGACCAGCGCCAGGGTCGAGGCGGCCCGCGCCGGGCTGGGCTCCACCGCTGACAGCCGCTTGCCGAGCGGGGTGCCGAGCTCCGCCCAGGCGCCGCGCAGCGTCGAGCCGCGGGTCCACTTCCAGCCGACGGTGACCACCTTGGCCAGGCCCGACTGGAGGTACATGGCCGCGTAGTAGGACTGCAGGGCGGCCACCACGGCGGTGGCGTACCCGGCCGCGGCGTCCCGGTCCCCGTCGCGCTCGACGTCGTCCACCAGGGACAGCAGCCCGAGGAAGACGTTCAGGTGGCTGTTGTAGCTCCACAGGGTCCGGTCGAGCCGCACCACCTGACGCTGCAACAGGCCGAAGGAGACGTTCGCCGCGACCCGGACGGCCGGGTGCCCGGCACCGAGCGCCCAGGCCCCGGCGGACACCGCCGCGACGGCGCGCAGCGCCTCGTACGCCCGCGGGTCCATCGGCCGGCCCTCGACCGGCTCCTCCCCGGCCTCGTCCGCCAGCCGGGTGTAGTCGGCGAGGAACCGGCCGGGCGGGAGGTGCCACACCGTACGGACCACGGCGGCGCCGGTGGTGAGGCGGACCAGCGGCAGCCGGTCCAGCGCGTGGTCCTGGCGGACGTAGATCTCGTGCAGCCGTCGGCCCACGGCGCATGCCGCGCGCGGTCCGCCGGCTGTTCCGGGGAGGTTCATGGGGCTACCTGCTCGTCTCGTACGGCCAGTGGAGGGTGGTCCCGGCGGCGGCGCCGGTGGGATCGTGACGGTGGATCAGCTGGGCCGAGCGCACCGAGCTGCGGTCGACCGCGTCGCAGTCCCGGTCGACCTCCACCAGGTAGACGTCGAGGGCGGTGAACTCCGCCCCCGCCGGGGCCCGGAAGGAGGCCCGCACCTCGTCGAAGTCCGCCCAGGACGTGCGGTTGAGCAGGTCGAGGGTGCGGGCGCAGAACCGGGTGCGCAGTCCGTCGTCCTCGTTGACGAAGAACATCCGGTTCATGATCGCGACGACCCGGAAGAACTCCACCGGGAGCAGCGGCCACGGGTCGACGGGTCCGGTGACGCCGCCCGCGGAGTCGTGCAGGACGACCCTGAACTGCTGCCAGCGCTCCGGGAGTTCGTAGGTGAACATGTTGTACGCGCAGAACGGCCAGGAGTTCCGGTTCCGGAAGGTGTGCCAGAACTGGACGCCGAGATAGGCGGCCGCTCCCAGGAGTACGGCCCGCGAACGGACGGTGTGCTGCATGGCGTGGTCTCCAGCCCGGCGGGCCGGGGCGTGCGGCGGGCGCCGCACCCCCCGGCCGGCCATCAGGGGTCGTTCCGGTCAGCCGGCCCGGCGCAGCTCGGCGATCGCGTCCGGGACACCCTCGACCGGCACGCCGCGCTCGTTCCCGGAGGCCATGTCCCGCACCGTCGCGGAACCGGCGGCCTGGAGGGAGACGAGGAAGCCCACCTCCGCCTCCGTCGCGATGCTCAGCGCCTTGTCCGCGCCGACCGGGTCGAAGACCGCCTGCACGGACAGGCCGGCCTCGCGCAGCCGCCGCACGGTCCCGGTCACAGCCTGGGCGTCGCCGTCCTCGCGGCGGACGACGGTGACGGCCTCGTGCCGCAGGCCCTGCTGCTTGCGCACCCCGTCCTCGCGCAGCAGGCCCATCAGCCGCGCGAGACCGACCGACATGCCGACGCCCGGGTAGCTGCTCCCGTTCACGTGCTTCAGCAGGTCCTGGTAACGGCCGCCCGCGCCGATCGCACCCCAGTGCTCGCGCCCGGTGGCGAAGGTCTCGAAGACGGTTCCGGTGTAGTAGTCGTGGCCCCGCGTGATCGAGAAGTCGAGCACCAGGTGGTCCTCCGGCACGCCGAGGTCGTGGGCGGCGCTGATCACGGTGTCCAGCTCCTCGATCCCGACCTGGTCGGCGCCCCGGAGCTTGAGCAGGTCCCGGGCGTCCGAGAGGGTCGGCGAGGAGACCAGCCGGCCGAGGTCCGCGGCGACGTGCTCGGGGATGCCGGAGGCGACCAGCTGGTTCACCGTCTCCTCGACGGGCTGGCGGTTGCCCTTGTCGAGGATCTGCACGATGGCCCGGGCCCGGTGGACCCGCACGCCGTGGCTGTCCAGCAGGGCCGCGAGCACCTTGCGGTTGGAGATGCGGACGGTGAAGCCGTCCACGCCGATGTTGCGGAAGGCCCCCACCAGGGCGTTGGCGATCTCGGCGTCGTAGAGCAGGCTGAGCTCGCCCTGGCCGATGACGTCCACGTCGCACTGGTAGAACTCCCGCCAGTGGGTGGCGGTCGGCATCTGCTCCGCCCGCCAGACCTTGTTGATCTGGTAGACGTGCAGCGGGAAGGAGAGCTTGCTCGAATGCTCGGCGATGAAGCGCGAGACCGGGACGGTCAGGTCGTAGCGCAGGGCGAAGTTGGCCCCGGTGTAGGACTCCGGCGGCTCCTGGACGGTGAAGGCGAACTCCGGGATGCCGCCGTCGAGGTACTGGGCGCCGCCGGCGACCAGGACCTCCTGCCGCTGGATGCAGGCGGAGTCCAGCGGCCGGAAGCCCCGGGCCTCGAAGCCCTTCCCGATCGTCCGGATGATGTCCTGCTCGAACATCACGTCGGCGGGCAGGGACTCCGGGAAGCCGGGCATCGAGATGTCGAGCTGCCGTACCGGGGCGTCGTCACGACCGGATGTCGTGGTGCTCATGAAGCGATCCAATCTCGTGTAGGTGAAGGCGGGTTGCCCTCGGCACCGGGGAACCCGCGAGGCACCCGGGAGGGCGCCGGGTCCGTCCGGCCGCCGGACGGCGGAGCCGTCGGCGGCCGGGCCGGCGTCCGTCAGGCGGTCGGCGCGAGGAGGGTCAGCCGGGGCGGCCCGTCCGGCGCGCAGTCCAGCCGGGCCCGGCCGCCGACCGGGACGGTGAGCATGGGCGTCGAGTGCCCGAAGGGGTATCCCGCCGCGATCGGCAGGTGCGCGGGCAGCAGGTCGCGCAGCACGTCGTCGAATCCGGTGAAGCCGCTCAGGCAGGCCCGGGCCCCGCCGATCCGCCCGACCAGCACGCCGGCCGCCCGGTCGAACACCCCGGCCAGCCGCAGCTGGCACAGCCGGGCCGCGAACTCGTCCGGTGCGAGGCCCTCGGCCTCCAGGAAGACCAGCGCGTCCTGCGGCGGGTCCGCGTACGGGGTGCCGCAGGTGAGCGACAGGACGGACAGCGAGCCGCCCCACAGCGTTCCCTCGATCGCGCTTCCGGCCCGTACGGTCCGGATCCGCTCGCCCTCGCGGGGAGCGCGCGGCCGGGTGTCCTCCTTGTCCCACCAGAGCAGCTCGTCCGACCACTCGGGCGGCTCGGCCACCGGGCGCCCGGGGTGGAGCCCCGCGCCGCCGGTCAGGGCGCGGAACTCCTCCCGGGTGTACTCCCAGACCCCGCCCGCCTCGCCCCACTCGGACACCAGCATCGGCCCGTGGAAGGCCACCAGGCGGGACCGGCGGGAGACGGAGTTGAGCAGGGTGGTGAGGTCGCTGTAGCCGATCAGCGGCTTGCCGGCCTCTCCGATCAGCTGCCAGTTGAGGTGCGGCAGCACGTTGAGCAGGGTCCAGCCGCCGACCGCCGCCATCACGCCGTCGACCTCCGGGTCGAGCAGCGCGCGGTGCAACTCCTCGGCCAGCGCCTCGGGTTCCAGGGTCGACACGCCCCGGGCCGCCTCGCAGGAGGGCAGCGGCCGCACGGTGAAGCCCTCGGAGCCGAGGCTCTCCACCCCCCGGGCGAAACGCCTGGGGAAGGCGACCGGGGCGGGGGAGCTCGGGGCCCAGACGGCGAGGGTCGCGCCGTCGGTCAGCGGGGACGGCCAGGTGATCACGGCCGTGCCTCAGACCGCGGTCGAGACGAACAGCTCGGGCTCGACGTCCGCCGGCTCCTTGCGGAGCAGCAGGGTGGTGAAGCCCATGTGGCTCAGGTTCACCCGGAACAGCTGCATGTACTCGCGGTAGCGCTCCTGGACCAGCTTGCGGGCGTCGTCGGGCAGTTCGGCGAGGTGGGGGCGGCGCAGGATGTCGTCCACGAAGCGGTCGACCTCGTCGGCGGGGACGGCGTCGAAGCGGTAGTCCTGGACGAAGTAGGCGTGGCGCTCGCCGCCGACGAAGAAGTCGATCCAGAAGTCGCGGTAGAGCGGGGTGATGTCCACCTGGATGGCGGCCCGCACGTCGTCGATCAGCTGGTCGGACGGGGTGTCGATGTAGTACATCGGGATCGCGCCGATGAAGCCGCCGGTCTTGAGGACCCGGGTGTACTCGGCGAGGGCCTTGTCCCGGTCCGGGATCAGCGAGGTGACGTTCCCGCAGAACACCATGTCGAACGCGCCGGAGGGGTAGCCGGTGTCGGTGGCGTCCTTGCGCTCGAAGGTGATGAGGTGGGCCACGCCCGCCTCCTCGGCGCGGCGGCGGGCCTCGACGAGGCTCTCCTCGTTGATGTCGATCGCGGTGATCCGGCAGCCGACGAGCTTGGCCAGCTCGACGGCGGTGATGCCGGTGCTGGTGCCGATCTCCAGGACGTGGGAGTCCTTGGTGAGGAAGGCGTTGGTGGCGATCTGAGCGATGCTGCGGATGCCGCCCGGCGGGCGGTTGGTCTCGCGCACCACGCCGATGAGCTGGTTGTAGTTCATCTTCTCGATGTCGCTGACGGTGGTCATGCGTGTCTCTCCTCCGGTCGGGCCGTCGTGGTTCGTCGGCCGTGGACGTCGGTTGGCTTCCTCGCGGCCGGTGGCCGCGAGCGGTTCGGGGAGCGGCCGGCGTTCGCCGGCCGCGGGTCATCCGAGGGGCTCGACCTCGACGCGCAGCAGGTCGGTCACCCGGCGGGCCAGCGCGTCGTACTCCTCGCGGCTCCCGGCCCCCAGGGTCACGAAGGCGCACCACTCGGACGGGTGGGCGTGCTCGACGGTGTCGCCGACCGCGCGCAGCCGCTGCGCCCGCAGCACACCGTCGACGGCGAGCATCTCGGACTCCTCGGGGATCGCGGTGATCCGGCCGGGCCCCTCGGGGCGCAGGTGGAGTCCGCCGAGGTGGGGGCGGCTCGGCGCGGGCACGGGGATCGTGCCGGTGACGGCGCTGGCCGCGATGGCCTCGTGGATCTCGTAGCCGAGCCAGGCGCTGATCACGGCTCCGATCCAGGCGCCGGCCATCCGGGAGGCGATCTCGGAGAAGACCAGCTCGCCGTCGGGCCGTTCGAAGACCTCCAGGTGGGTGGGGCCGTCGGTGATGCCGAGGGCGCCGTTGACCTTCCGGTGCAGTTCGCGCATCCGCCGGTAGAGGTCCGGGGCGTCCGCCTCGTTGACGACGTAGCTGCCGTCGCGCGGGGTGTCGTCGGCCCCCGGGTCGTCGTCGAGGACCGCCATCCGCGGCCGGTAGTAGGCGCTGATGATGAGGTAGTGGGCCTCGCCGTCCCGCCACAGGGCGTCCACGTGGTACTCGCGTCCGGAGACGAACTCCTCGACGGTGAGCTGGTGGGACTTCAGGTGCGGGTCGGGTTCGAGGCCGCGCAGCACCCGGTCCAGCTCCTCGGGGCGGTCGACCCTGACCGTCCCGATGGCGCCCGACCCGGCCACCGGCTTGACCACCACCGGGAAGGCCAGTCGCTCGCGGACGGCGGCGACGTCCGCCTCGTCGGAGGGGTCCACCAGGGTGTGCCACGCCGCGGCGGGCACGCCGGCCCGGCGCACCCGGTCCTTCATCAACCGCTTGTCCCGGAAGGCGACGTGCCGCATCGGGTCGTCCGACAGCCCGAGCAGGACCCCGAGGTAGCCGGCGCCGAACTGGCTGAACTCGGTGAAGCTGACGATGCGGTCGATCTCCGCGCCGCGCAGGGCGAGGTCCGCGGCGATCGCGGCGATCTCCTCGATCGAGTCGAAGTCCTTGATCCGGTAGACCCGTTCGGCCTTCGCCAGCAGGTCCCAGTCGGGGTTCATGCAGTCGGTGTCGAACTCGTCGAGGATGACGATGACACGGGGGGTCAGGTCCAGCATGGACCTGGTGAGGTGGACGTTCCACTTGCAGATGACGATCTGCGGCGGTCCGGGCACTGCTGACATGGCGCTCCTGCCTTGGGAGGGTTCGGGCACGGCTGCGGGCGGCGTGGTGGGTGCGGGCGGGAGGTGCGGCCGGCTCACCCGAGCCGGAAGGAGAACTCGCGGTGCACCCGGTCCGCGGCCTCGGCGAGCTCCGCCTCCGTGCCTCCGGTCACCATGAACGCGGCGAAGAAGTTCTCGTTGTCCAGGGACCAGACCTCGAAGTCGTCCCAGACGTAGCCGTCCAGCACCCCCGGGAGCTCCTTCATCCGCTCCAGCGGGGTCACGTCGACGACCTTGCCCATCCGGTCGGGCTCGATGTGCACCATCCCGATGAGTTCGTCGTTGCGGGCCGCCGAGCGGAGCCGATCCGGGTCCTCCTGGCCGAGCGCCATCAGGAGCATCTCCTCGACGGCGTCGAGACCGCAGGTGCGGGTGATCGCGGCGGGGTGCATGCCGCCGGCGACCCGCGGGTTGATCTCGATCAGCTCCGCGCCCCCGTCCGCCGCGATCCGGGCCTCGACGTGCAGCCAGCCCCGGTCGAGGCCGAGAGCGGTGCAGAACGCGGTGATCCGGCGCTCCACCAGCTCGACGCCCCGGGTGAGCCGCTCGCCGCGCACCGGCGAGTGGAGGACGCCGACGTCGTGGTTGCGGACCTCGTCCCGCCCGCTCTTCTCGACGTGGAGCAGGCCGTGGAACCGGCCGTCGATCAGCGGCCCGTCGATCGAGACCTCGGTGCCGTCCACGTACTCCTCCACGATCACCTCGAACCCGGCTCCGGCGCTCGTGCCGATGTCCCGCAGGGCCGCCCGGAGCTGCTCCGCGTCGTCGGCGCGCCGCACCAGCCGCGAGGCCCCGGAATCGGTGCACGGCTTGACGATCACGGGGTACGCCGGGACCTCCGCGACGGGGTAGGAGCCCGCCGCGCCGTGACCGAACCAGAGGTCGGAGAGGCCGAGGCGGCGCATCTCCTCCCGGACCCGGGCCTTGCTCACCAGGACCTCCCGGGCCGGCTCGCCGCCGGGCAGGCCGTAGTGCCGGGCGAGCCGCGCCTGCCACTGCACCAGCGGGTCGACCAGGTTGACCACGGCGGTCGGCACCACGCCAGCCGCGTCGATCGCGGCGACCGCCCGCTCCGGGTCGTCGGCGTTCCAGTCGACCACCACGTGGGCGTCGCAGGCCCCGCGGTTCATGTCCTCCGGGTTCTCCGAGACCAGGACGGGCCGGCGGCCCGACTTCCGGAGCAGTTCCGCGAGGTGGCGGACGCCACCGACGGACCTCTTGGAGAGGATGAGTACGTCCAACGATCCTGACATCGGCCAGTCCCTGCTTCAGTCGAGTGCTTGGGTGTTCAAGTCGTCCGCGAGCGCCGGGCGTTCCGCCCGGTCCGCGTTTGGCCCCACCGCCGCGGGCCCGTTGCCCTGGTCCTGGGCGGCGGGCCGGCCGTCCCGGTCCGGCCCGGGGGAGGTGGTGCGCCAGGCCACCAGGCCGCAGGCGATCGCGGCCAGGCCGCCGATCAGCATGATGCTGCGGACGCTGGTGACGCGGGCCAGTGCGCCGGCGGTGAGGGCGGCGAGAACGGCTGCGCCGTAGCTCAGCGCCTGGCTCGTCGCGTACACCCGTCCGACCAGGGAGTTGGGGGTGGCCCGCTGCATGTAGGAGGTGACGGCCACGCCGAAGACGAACCAGGCCGTGCCGATGGCGAAGAACGCGGTGATCGCGCTCCAGAAGCCGTGGGCGAGGCCGAAGCCCGCCCGGGAGGCGCCGATCGCGACCAGTCCGACGGTCATGGTCAGCCTGGTGCCGAGCCGCTCGACGATGTGCGGCGCCGCCCATCCGCCCAGGGCGCTGCCCACGGCGGCCGCCGAGAACAGCAGCGCGAACTGGGTGTCGGTGAGCCGCAGGTCCTCCTTGGCGTAGATCACCAGCAGCGAGGAGCCGACGAGCAGGACGAAGTTCAGTACGGCCGAGGTCAGGGCGATGGTGCGGAGCATGGGCGTGTGCCAGATGGCCGCCATGCCCTCCTTGAGGTCCCGCCAGACCCTGGCCGCACCGCGGTCCGGCGCGTCCCGTCCCGGGGCCGCCACGGCCGCCGGCAGCGGTCCGCGGACCGCCGACCGGGCGCCGAGCAGCAGGACGAGGACCGTCGCGCCGAGGAACGTCGCGCCGTTGACCAGGAACGGCAGGCTGGCGGAGACCGCCATCAGTGCTCCGGCGACGGGCGATCCCAGGACGTCCTGGGCGAGCATCCGGGCAATGAAGATCCGTGAGTTGCCCTTTTCCAGGAGGGCTTCCGGCAGCAGCTCCGACATCAGCGGTTGCACCGCGCTGTCCACCATGACCTCGAAGACCGGAAGCAGCAGCGCCAGGGCGTAGACGAGCGGGAGCCGGACGTCGCCGGACTGGACGAAAGCGGCGAACACCAGGACCGGGACGGCCCGCAGCAGGTTGGCGGCGGCGATGACCCGTCGGCGGTCGAGCCGGTCGACGAGCACGCCGGCCAGGGGGCCGACGAGCAGTCCGGGCAGTGAGGCGAAGACCATGATCAGGGTGATGTTCCCCGGGTCGTCGGTGACGGAGTACGCGAGCAGCGGCAGTGCCACCAGTCGCATCCCGTCGCCCAGCGCGGCCAGGCTGGAGGACGACCAGAGAAGCCAGTACCGCTTTCCCAGACGCGCTGTCACCGGTCCTCCGTCCGATCAATTCCAGAGAGCGTCCCGACGCTTTCCCGTGAATTCGTCACCACCATCCGTTGATGAGCTTCTCCACGATTCCCCCTTTCCGTCCGGCGGGATTCCTGGGCCCCCGTGACCGGCTCACCCGCTATTCAGATCATTTCCCGGCGCGGGGGTGCCGGTCCAGCGTTCCCGGCTTCGTCCGCTCGCCTTGACGGGATGAAGACAGCCGCATCGGCCGTCTCAACATCTGAGACGGCGTGCGGCCGATCCGCCCGTAGGCGGGGTTGTCGACCCGGTGAGGCCGCTGTGGGCCGGCGCCCCGGGTCGCCCGATGGGTCGAGCCGGGGTGCCGGATGAATTGGCTGCGAGCCAGTCAAAATCTCAACTAACTGGGAAAGCGGAGACCGGGTGGAAGGAATGGTTCCGTATAGTTCCCGGGCGGTAAACCCGGCGGCCCCGTCGTAAAGGTCGTGTAGTGTCAGAAGACCGCCAGGGTCCGCCCTGGCCGGGGGAACGACATTCATGGGGGACTGCTTCGTGACAACCGGAATCGATTCCACAGACCTGGTCCAGCGGCTGTACCACACGGCCCAGGACCGATGTTCCTGGGATCCGGAGGACATCGCCGCGGAGATGGGGTGTTCACCGCTCGAAGCCGAACAGGCCGTCGGGCGCCTGAAGGAAATGGGCCTCCTGCTGCCGGCCCCGCTGCAACCGTCGGGCCACCAGGTCGTGCGGCCGGGCCACGCCCTCTCGCGCCTGGTGTCCCTGGAACGCGAACTCGCCGAAAGCTGGATGCGGGAGTGGTCGTACCGGCAGGAACAGATCCTCTCCCTCCTGCGGGAGTTCCCCCCGCAGTCCGGTCCGTCCGAGGGCGCGACCATCGACATGCTGCCGACCGCCTCGGCGGTCAACGAGTACATCGAGGAACGGGCCCTGGACGCCCGCGTCCGGGAACAGGCCATGCACCCGGGCGGCGTGCCGCCGGTGGAACTGCTCGACGAGATGATCCACCGCGACCTCGCGGCGCTCTCCCAGGGCGTCCGCCTGGAGGCCATCTACGCCCACCACCTGGTGGCGGTGCCCCATCTCGGGGAGTACCTCACCGAGGTGTCCCGCCACGGCGCCGAGATCCGGGTCGCCCCGGCGGTACCGCTGCGCATGATCGTCATCGACGACGACGTCGCCATCCTGCCGATGGATCCGCAGCAGACGGCGCGCGGCGCCTTCGCGGTGCGCAGCCGCCAGGTCGTCGCGGCGCTGCGGGCCATCTTCGGCTTCCACTGGGCCGTCGCCGCGCCGCTGACCTCGGCCGACGGGTCGGACGGCGTCGGCGAGATGCTCAGCCCCTCGGAACGGATGGTCGTCCACATGATGGCGATGGGCTCGAAGGACGAGGCGATCGCCCGCCAACTCGGCATCTCCACACGGACGCTGAGCCGCAAGGTGTCCCAGCTCCTGGACCGGCTGCGGGTCCAGACGCGGTTCCAGGCGGCCGTCAAGCTCTCCGAGTCGGGCGTGCTCGACCTGGGCGACATCCGCGACCGGCAGCTGGCCGGTTGATCAGGCGCGGTCGCGGACCAGGGCGGCCAGCCGGTCCAGGCCGGTGCTGATCCGCTCCGGGGACAGCACGCTGTAGGAGAGCCGGAGCTGCCGCTGACCGCCGGTGCCCGCGTAGAAGTGCTCCATCGGCGTCCACAGCACCCCGAAGCGGCTCGCGGAGTACTCCAACATGGCCCGGTCCGCGCGGAACGGGACGCTCAGCACGGCGAACATCCCCCCGTTCGGGGTGTTCCAGCTGACCGTCCCGGCCGCCCCGGCCGCCCCGTCCGCGCCGCCCTCGCCGAACCGTTCGGTGAGGCCGCCCAGCAGGTGCCGGAGGTTCTCCCGGTACACGGCGGCCTCCCGGACGGAGGCCTTCTCCACGCTGCACCCGTGCTCCAGCAGGTAGCCGCCGATGACGGCCTGGGCGACGGTGGAGGTGTTGAGGGTGAGCATGCTCTTGAGCTTCGCGAGCTCGTCCACGAACCGTGTGCTGCCGCCCGAGCCGTCCGCCACCGGCTGTTCCGCCACGACGTAGCCGATCCGGGCACCGGCGAAGGCCGTCTTGGCGAACGACCCGAGGTACACCACGCGCCCGTCGCGGTCCAGGGACTTCAGCGTCGGCGGGCGCGACCCCGCGAGGCGGAACATCGAGTACGGGTTGTCCTCCAGGAGCAGGATGTCCTCCTGCGCCGCCACCTCCAGCAACCGCCGCCGGTCCGCCGTGGTCATCGTGGCGCCGCTGGGGTTGGCGAAGTCCGGGACGACGTAGCACGCGCGGGGCCGCAGGCCCTTCGCGCGGGCCCGCCTGATCCGGGCGGTGAGGTCATCGACGTCGATGCCGGTGGCGCCCTCGCGGACCCCGTGCACGGGCATGCCCACCAGCCGGGCGGCCCCCAGGAACCCCACGTAGGACGGGTAGGAGGTGAGCACCACGTCGCGCCGGTCCCGGCACAGCGCCCGCAGCACGAGCACCATGGCCTCCTGGCACCCGGTGGTCACCAGGATGTCCTCGGGATCGGCCCGCAGGCCCTCGTCGTTCGCCAGGTGCCGGGCTATCAGCTCGTGGATGACGCCCTTGGTCCTGCCGTACTGGAAGAACGCCCGGGTGACCTCCTGGTCCGTCAACCCGGCCTCCCACCGCAGGTAGTCCTCGAAGGTGCGCAGGTACCCGGCCAGCGCACGGGTGTCGTAGAAGCCCTCGTACGGGCGGCCCGCCGCGAAGGAGACCGCGTCCGGGAAGCGACCGGCGATCTCGTTCAGCAACGTCATGGAGGTCAGCACCGGATCCCCGACGGACTCGTGGAGCCCCGCGGCCTCGATCCGCGGCGGGCGCGCCGACGCGACGGCCGCGCGGGCTCCGTCCTCGCTCGGGTGGGGCGCGGTGGCCATGGGAACTCCGTCTCGTCGAACCGGTGCCGTACGGGTGCCGGACGGTCTCCCGCCCGGTTCCCATCGTGTGCGCAACGGCTCGGCGGCCTCAAGATCCCCGGCCGTCCGCTGGTCGCCATGTCCGGTACGAGCCAACCGGACCCGCCGTCTCGGTCCTCGGGACGGCGACGGGCCCGGCGGGCGGCCGTCGCCGTGCCCGCCGGGCCCTTCACCGGTCATCGTCCCGCCCCGCGCGGTCGCGCGCGGCGGCTTCCCTCAGGGGCGCCGCCAGGTCTCCGGGTCGGCCGCCGACTGGTCTCCGGTGACCAGGTCCTTGACCTCGTGCTCCCGGCCGTCGCCGAGCGGCGGGAACCAGACGTACGGGATGCCCTTGCGGGAGGCGTAGCGCACCTGCTTCGCCACCTTGTCGGGCTGGTGGTAGAGCTCCACCTTCAGGCCGCGCCGGCGCAGCAGCCCGGCGGTCGCCGCAGCCGCGGAAGCGCGCTCGCCGTCCTCCGGGAGCACCATCAGCAGGTCGCTCGGGCAGGTCGGACCGGTGGGCAGCAGCCCCTCGGCCAGGAGCTTGGCGAAGATCCGGGTCAGCCCGATGGACATGCCGATGCCGGGCAGGTTCCGGCGGATGAAGGAGCCGGCCAGGTTCTCGTAGCGGCCGCCGGAGCAGATGCTGCCGTAGCCCGGCCAGTCGGTGAACTTGCCCTCGTAGACCGTACCGGTGTAGTAGTCCAGGCCGCGGGCGATGGACAGGTCCGCCACCAGGCTCCCGGTCGGCAGGTCGCTCAACGAGTCCAGCACGAAGGCCAGTTCGTCCAGCCCCTCGGACAGCAGCTCCGAGCGGACGCCGATGCCGGTGATGTCCTCGACCACGGACGCGTCGGTGCCGCGCAGGCCCGCGAGCTCCATGCACGCCCCGACCTGTCGGTCCGTCAGCCCGACCTTCCGGGAGAGCAGCTCGCTCACCCCGGACACGCCGATCTTGTCGAGCTTGTCGACGGTCCGGATCACCTCCAGCGGGTCGTCCACGCCCAGGCCCTGGTAGAAGCCCTGCAGGACCTTCCGGTTGTTGACGTTGATGGTCCACGCCGGGAGGTCGAGCTCGGTCATCACCTCGTGGATGATCCGGGGCAGCTCGGCGTCGAAGTGCAGCGGCACCCGGTCGACGTTGATGACGTCGATGTCGCACTGGGTGAACTCGCGGAAGCGGCCCTCCTGGGCGCGCTCGCCCCGCCAGACCCGCTGGATCTGGTAGCGCTTGAACGGGAACACGAGGTCGTTGAAGTGCTGGGCGACGTAGCGCGCGAACGGCACCGTCAGGTCGAAGTGCAGGCCCAGCTTGGCGTCCGACGCGTCGTTCGGATCCTCCTGGAGGCGGCGCAGCGTGTAGACCTCCTGCGAGGTCTCGCCCTTGGCCATCAGTACGTCGAGGGATTCCACGGACGGGGTCTCGACGGAGCAGAAGCCGTACCGCTCGAAGCCCGCCCGGATGACGTCGAGCCAATGCTGCTCGACGAGCCGCACCTCAGGGAGCCACTCGGGAAATCCACTGATGGCCGCCGGTCGGACAACCTGCTGGTCGGTCATGTGCGCTGCTCTCTCCTCGACACCTGGGAGGGCCCGGCGGCGCTGATGCCGCGTCAACTGGCCCTGCTGCATGGACCAGATCATGGTACGTGCAAGCCCGGCCCCGGTTCATCGCCTTTGTCCCGGACGGCCGCTCCCGGCGACGGGCCGCCGCCCCGGTCCGTCAGCGCGCCGCCAGGTACCGCAGGGCCGACTCCGCCGCGTGGAAGCCGGCCATCCCGTGCACCCCCGCGCCCGGCGGGGTCGCGGCGGAGCACAGGTACACGCCGGGCACCCCGGTCGCGTACGGGTCCACCGCGGGGCGGGGCCGCAGCAGCAGCTGGCCCACGGAGTTGGCGCCCCCCACGATGTCCCCGCCGACCTGGTTGGCGTTGTCCGTCGCCAGCCGCTCCACCGTCCGGACGGACCGGGCGCGCACCCGCGCCCGGAACCCGGGGGCGAACCGCTCGATCTGGTCGAGGACCGCTTCGGTGGCGTCGCCCCGGTAGCCGTGCGGGACGTGGGCGTACGCGTAGACCGGGTGCAGGTCGCCGGCCGAGCGGGACGGGTCGGCCAGGTACTGCTGGCCGACCAGCACGAACGGCCGACCGGGCATCCTGCCGCGCACGGTCGCCTCCTCGGCGGCCGCGATCTCCTCGAAGGTGCCGCCGAGGTGGACCGTCCCCGCCGAGCGGCAGTGCTCGTTGGTCCACGGAACGCCGCCCTCGACCGCCAGGTCCACCTTGAACGCCGCCGGCCCGTACCGGTACCGGCGGTAGGCGCGCGCGGTCCGCCGCGGCAGCCGGTCGCCGAGGATCCGGGCGGCGGCGTGCGGGCCGACATCGAGCAGCACCAGGTCCGGCCGGTCGAGCTGGTCGAGGTCGGCGACCTCCACGCCCGTCTCCACGGTGCCGCCGAGCCGCCCGAGCAGCCGCGCCATCGCGGTGGTGACCGCCTGCGAGCCGCCCTCGGCCACCGGCCAGCCGTGGGCGTGGCCGGCGGCGGTCAGCAGGAGGCCGACGGCACTGCTGAACGGCGTGCGGAGCGAGCTGAACGCGTGGGCCGCCACGCCCCCGAACAGCGCCCGGGCCTGCTCGCCGCGCCACCACCGCGCGGTCCAGGACGCGGGCAGCACGGCCCGGGCGCCGAACCCGGCGAAGGCCAGCGGTGCGGCCGGGACCTGGAGCGGGGGCCCGAGGACGTCCTCGGCGAGCCGGTCGAAACGCCGGGACATCGGGCCGAACACCCGCCGCCACGCCCGGCCGTCGGCCCGCGGCAGGTCAGCGGCCGTCCGGTCCACGTCGCGCCACAGCACCCCTGCGGCCCCCGAGTCCAGCGGGTGCGCCAGCTCCGCGCTCGGCCACCGCCAGCACAGCCCGTACGCCTCCAGTCCCAGCGTTCGCAGGAACGGGGAGGCGACACCGGTGGGGTGGATCGCGGAGCAGTCGTCGTGGAGCAGCCCGGGCAGCGTCCGCTCACCGGACCGGGTACCGCCCCCGATCGTGCCCCGCGCCTCCAACACCCGCACCGTCACGCCCCGCTGGGCGAGCCGGATCGCCGCGGCGAGCCCGTTGGGCCCGCTGCCGACCACCACAGCCCTCGTCATCGCCGCCACTCCCCGTCCCGCGCCGGTCGGCGCTTCCCCCCCAACGGCACCTTAGCCCGACTCTGTGTCGGTGCTCTTGGACGATCGGGCTCAAGTGCCATGGCTTCGCCAGGCCTTCGGCCGGGGGGCGTCGTTCGGTTCGGACGTGGACACTGGAGCTGGTGCAGCGGGGGGCGGTCGAGGTACTGGGCGTCCATCGCGCGGGTACCGGCCCTTGAAGTCCTCGTCGCGCCACAGCCCGTCCAGCTGGTCTCCGAGCTAGTAGGTGCCCCACCGCCGGTCGGTGGACACGACCTCGCGGCCGAGCGGCATCAGCGAGATCGGGATCATCTTGAGGTTGGCCCAGCCGAACGGGATCCCGATGATCGACAGGAACAGCGGGATGCTGGTCAGCAGGTGCGCGAGCGCCAGCCACCACCCGGCGAAGACGACCCAGATCACGTTGCCGATGCAGGACGCCGCCCCGGCGTCCCGGCGCTCGACGGTGGTCCGCCCGAACGGCCACAGTATGAAGCCGGCGATCCGGAACGACGCGATCCCGAACGGGATGGTCACGATCAGCACGCAGCAGATGATGCCGGCGATGGCGTACCCGATGGCCATCCAAATGCCACAGAAAATCAACCAGATGACATTGAGAACGAAGTCGATGACCTTCATGGGGCGTACCTTCTCATGTTCGACGGACTCACAGCTACGACCGTGCCTTGCCCGCGGCCGGGCGTGTCCACTCCCCTAGGGGACGCTCGTCAGGGATCGATTCGGGTTGCGGGCGAGGGTAGAGCTTCTGGGCCGATCGGCCGGGTGAGGTAGTGGTCACGCACCTTGTCGGTGACGAGCGAACGAAGGATCGGCTGGAGAACGGGCGCATCCGGGATGGCGTCCCACGTGGCAAAAGGCCACCACCGGCCGTGCGCGGCCAGCAGCATCCGCTCACCGTGCTCGACCTCGCCGCGAGTCGCGTACCACCCCGCCATCCAGAGGCAGACGGAGTACTGCTCGGGCTCATCTCCCGTGTCGGTGAGCAGTTGGTGCGCCCGCCCGAAGTCGTTGGTCTCGGACAGCGCCTCCCACACCAGCCGTCGCTGCGACCTGTCGAGTTCCTGGTGGTTCCGCTCGATGAGCCCCGCCCCGATGACGCCGTCCAGCGGGCGAACTGCACCACCCCAGTCGCTGTGGCACGGAAGAAGGGGTTCGACGCCCTGCCGGGGCAGTTCCTGGGAGAGCCATTCGAGGTCCCTCCGCAGGTAGCGGCCGTCGGGGATTCGCTCGACGCAGGCAGCCAGCCGGGGCGCAGCCGGCTCATCCGCGTAGAGCTGGCCCGCGAGAAGCGCCGACCGGAAGGGAGTGGACTGATCGCACAGCTCTCCTCCGAGCGGGCCATCGCGCTCGATCAAACTCTGCGTCAGATCGGCGGCCCGGGCGAACTCTCCCGTCCAGAAGAGGATCTGCACCGCCGCGGCCGCGGCCTCCCACACCGGCCCCCGAGCCCCGCCCTTCCTGGACGCGATCTCCAGCAGATACGGAAGGTCGGCAAGGAAGTTGCCCTTCCTGGCGTGGGAAATGATTTTTTCGCTCTTGTTCATAGCCACCTCCAGCTTTGCCCAGAAGTCTGACCGCGACAAATCTCGGAAGCGGCTCGGTCACGGAGGGGCCGGGTCAGTGGGCGTCGCGGCAGGGGGCGGTCGGGGTGCAGAGGGTGAGGGTGAGCGGCTTGCCGGTCGCTGGGATGCGGTAGTGGTAGGCGGCGAAGGTGACGAGGTCGCCGATGCCGAGGTCGACGGTGAGGTGGTGGACGGGGCTGACGAGGTGGTCGGGGTCGCCGGTGACCTGGATGTCGTCGACCCGGCCGCGGTAGGCGGTGAAGGCGTAGGAGTCGACGCCCGGCGTGGTGTCGGCGGGCATGGGGGTGCGCGCGACGAGATCCTCGACGGGGGAGAACCAGATGGTCGTGGGTGTCTCGCCCCGGTGGTTGATGACGGCGTAGCAGACGTCGAGGTGGTCGACCAGCCAGAAGGCGACCGCCCGGTTCCGGCCGTCGGTGTCGAGGACCGCGAGGGTCGGCAGCGTGGGCTTCGGGCACCGGGGTGGGGTGTTGAGCCCGGCGACGAGGTCCACGATCCACTGGGCGGACGACGGGGCGGGTTCGGGGTTGAGCACCGGGGGCCGGAACGCGCCGGAGTCGACGACCGGCTCGCACCCGGTAGCCGCGGTCAGCGCCGCCAGCAGCGCCAGCGTCGAGCAGAGCACGCCGAAGCCGCGTCTCATCGTGCCTCCCCCCACCCCCGGAACAACGGGTGTGCCTCAGGATGCTCTCCGCTCCGGGCGGCGACAAGACTCGGGGCGCGGGCAGGGCTTCGGGCGCGGGCAGGGCTTCGGGCGCGGGCAGGGCTTCGGGCACGGCAGGGCTTCGGGCACGCAAGGGCTCCGGGCGCGGTCGGCGCCCGGAGCCCGGTGGTGTCAGGCCCGGCGCGGGAGGTAGGCCAGACCGTGGGCGCCCGCCTCGGTGCGCTTGGGGACGGTGAGGCGGCTGACGGGGGTCAGGGTCGTGAGGTCGACGACGTCCACGGTGGAGGAGACGACGGAGGAGACGTAGCCGAAGCGGCCGTCGGGGGAGGAGGTGATGGTCAGCGGGAACCGGCCCACCTCGACGGAGCCGAGCGGCCGGTGGGTGGCGGCGGAGAAGACGGTCAGCCGGCCGGGGGCCTGGTGGCCGAGGGGTGAGTCGGTGCCGGGGGTGGCGCTGATCCCGCCCGTCAGCAGTCGGCCGGTGGAGGTCAGGTGGACCGGGATGACGGGGGACCCGGTGGGCAGCACCTCGACCACGGAGCCGCTACGGGTGTCGATGACGTGGATGCCGGGCTCGGCGTCCGGCTTCCCGGCGAAGCCGAGGTAGGGCGCGGCCACGTACACCCGGGCGCCGTCGGGGGAGACGGCGAGGCCCTCGCTGCCGGGGACCTCCACCTTGGCGGTCAGCACGCCGCGACCGAGGTCCACCACGGAGACGAACGGCGCCTCCTTGTTGGTGGCGTAACCGGTGCGCCCGTCCGGGGAGATGGCGAACCAGTGCGGGCCGGGGGCGTCGGTGTCGATCCGGCCCAGCGGGCGGCGGGTCGTGAGGTCGATGACCACCACCCCGCCCGGGCGGTCCGCCGAGGTCTCGACGCTGACGTAGAGCCGGTCGCGGTCGAGGTCCAGCGCCAGCCCGTGCGGGCCGTGCTCGGGGGCCAGGTCGATCACCTCGACGATCCGGCGGGTGTCGGCGTCGATGACGGTCAGCTTGGTGCTGCGGCCGCTGTGGGCGTGGTAGTAGCCGGAGTGGTAGGCGGTGGTGCACCAGAGCAGGCGTCGGGTCGGGTCGAAGCACAACTCGTGCGGCTCGGCGGCGACTTCGAGGGTGTCGAGCAGGGCGTCGGTGGCGGCGTCGAAGAACGAGACGGTCGCGCCGCTCTGGCTGACGACGGCGAGGACGTCGCCGGTGAGGTGGGAACGCAGGTCGTTCGGCACGTGGGCTCCTGAAAGTGATGACGTGTCGCGGGAACGGTTCGGACGGTTCCACTCTCCGCACCCCGCAGCGGCCGAACAATGCAAGGATTGGCACGGGATCATTGACCACAGCGCAAAACCGCAGTTCAGGAGCCATGAATGGACCTCAACCTGCTACGGGCCCTGGACGCCCTGCTCCAGGAGAACAGCGTCACCCGGGCCGCCGAGCGGCTCGGCACCTCACCGGCGGCGGTGAGCCGGACGCTCGCCCGGCTGCGCCGGGCCGTCGGCGACCCGTTGCTGGTGCGGGCCGGGCAGGGCCTGGTGCCGACCCCGCGGGCGCTCGAACTGCGTGAGGAGGTCGCGGACCTGCTGCGCGGCTGCGAGAACCTGCTGCGCCCCGGCGCGGGCTTCGACCCGGCGCACCTGGAGCGGACCTTCACCGTGCAGGCCGGTGACGCCGTGCTGGTCCGGGTGGCCGGCCCGCTGACCGAACGGATCCGCGCCGAGGCGCCCGGCGTGGACGTGGTGTTCCTGCCCGAGGCCATGGAGGGCGGACCGGCACTGCGCCAGGGCGTGGTGGACGTCGAGGTGGGCGTGCTCGGGCAGTTGGATCCGGAGGTCCGCACCCGGCCCCTGGTCACCGCGCCGGTGGTGGGCGTGGCGCGCAGCGGTCACCCGCTGTTCGAGGGGCGGATCACCGCCCGGCGGTTCGCCGCCGCCGACCACATCGGGGTCTCCCGGCGGGGCCGGCGGCACGGGCCGATCGACACCGCGCTGGCCGAACGCGGGCTGCGCCGCCGGGTCGCGGTGGTGGTGCCCAGCCACACCGGCGCGATGCTGCTGGCCGGGGGCAGCGACCTGGTGACCCTCGGCCCGGGGGACTGGCTGCCGCGGACCTTCGAGGCGTTGGGCCTGCGGACCTTTCCGATCCCGCTCGAACTCCCGCCGCTGGAGCTGGGAATGGCCTGGCACCCGCGCAACTCGGCCGATCCGGGCCAGCGTTGGTTCCGTACGCACCTGGCGGCGGCGGTGCGGCAGGTGTAGGGGCACCTTCGCAGGGGTCCCGGCAGGCGTAGGGGCCCGGCCGTGTCGTTGTCCTCGGGCTTCTCCGGCCTGATCCGGGCGGGACGCGGTCCGGCGTACGCGGAGCCCCAGGTCGGTGGTCGGGGGTGGCTCGGGATACCCTGTGGGGGTAAATGGCGGAGCGAGGCGGTCGCGGGAGGCGGGGCATGGCGCAGGAGCGGCCGTGTGGTTCGCCGGTGGCGCGGCTGCTGCTGCTCGCGGCGCTGCTGTTCGGGATCGTGACGATGCACACGCTGGGCCACCCGGGCAGTGGGCACGGCGGGCACAGCGGGCACGGTCCGCGGCAGATAGCCGCGCAGGGGGTGGCCGGGTACCACCCGGTGGCCGGGCACCACCCGGTGGCCGGACACCACCCGGTGGCCGGCGGGACCGCGCACGCAGTGGTGGACCCCGCCGCTGCCGACGCCATGGACCCGATGGCGGTCTGCCTTGCCGTGCTGGCCGGTTGGACGCTGGTGCTCCTGGTCGCCGGTCAGCTGGTGCGCCGCAGTGGGGACGCCGCCGCCGAGGTGCGGGCGCGGCTGCTGCGGGCGGTTCGGGCGCTGCCGCCGCCCGGGGGCGGCCGGATACTCCTCAGCAGACTCTCGGTGCTGCGTCAGTAGGCGCGCGTCCGCCGTCCCGTGCCCGGGTGCACGGAACGGCCGACGCGATGTCCCGCACGCCCACACCACTGCACGAGGTGCACTCCGTCATGCGCACACCCACCCGTCGTACCGTTCTGGCCTCCGCGCTCGCCGCCGCCGGGACCGGACTGATCGCCGCCTGCTCCGGCTCGGGCTCCGACCCGGACTCGATGAAGGGCATGGACCACGGCGCCATGAACCACGGGCCGACCGGCCCGGCCGCCGCGCCCACCGGCTTCGTCGCCCCGAACGGCCCCGAGGTCTCGGCCGCCGAGGCGAAGCGCAAGCCCGGCCCCGAGCGCAAGGTCGCGCTCACCGCCACCGAGACCACCCTCGACCTCGGCGGACGGACCGTCCGCAGCTGGGCGTACGGCGACCGCCTGCCCGGCCAGGAGGTCCGCGCCACCCTCGGCGACACGCTCGCCGTCACCCTCGCCAACCACCTGCCGCAGCCCACCTCGCTGCACTGGCACGGCCTCGCCCTGCGCAACGACATGGACGGCGTGCCGGGGGTGACCCAGGAGCCGGTCAGGCCCGGCGCCTCCTTCGACTACCGCTTCGCGCTCTCCCACCCCGGCACCTACTGGTTCCACCCGCACTCCGGCGTCCAGCAGGACCGCGGCCTGTACGCGCCGCTGATCGTCGAGGACCCGAAGGAGCCGCTGCGCTACGACAAGGAGTGGGTCGTCGTCCTGGACGACTGGGTGGACGGGGTCGACGGCAGCACCCCGGACGCCGTGCTCGCCGAACTCGCCAAGGGCATGGGCGGGATGGACCACTCGTCGCACGGCATGCCCGGGATGGACATGGGAGGCGGCACGGCCACCCCGGCCACCGGCCCGTCCAGGATGCTGATGGGCGCGGTGAGTCCGCTGCTGGGCGGCGACGCGGGCGACGTCTCCTACCCCTTCCACCTGGTCAACGGCCGCCTGCCGAGCGCCCCCGAGACCTTCGCCGCCAAGCCCGGCGACCGGATCCGGATCCGGCTGATCAACGCGGGGGGTGACACCGCCTACCGGGTCGCCCTCGGCGGCCACGAGCTGACCGTCACCCACACGGACGGCTTCCCGGTCGAACAGGCCACCACCCAGGCGCTGTTGCTCGGCATGGGCGAGCGTTACGACGTGCTGGTCACCGTCAAGGACGGCGTCTTCCCGCTGACCGCCCTCGCCGAGGGCAAGAACGCCACCGCGCTGGCCCTGCTGCGCACCGGCGGCGGCGCCGCGCCCGACGCCGCGGTGCGCCCGGCCGAGCTGGACGGCCGGCTGCTGACCGCCGGGCAGCTGAAGGCCGACCCGAGCGTCCGGCTGCCCGCCAAGGCGCCGGACCGCACGGTCGGACTGGAGCTCACCGGCGGCATGGCGAAGGCCGACTGGGCGTTCAACGGCCGCACCTACGACCCGGCGCAGCGCTACCCGGTCGCGGCGGGCGAGCGGGTGCGGCTGGAGTTCCGCAACAGCACGAGCATGTGGCACCCCGTCCACCTGCACGGGCACAGCTTCGCGCTGGGCGCCGACGGCCCGCGCAAGGACACCGCGATCGTGCTGCCGGGCACGACCCTGGCGGTCGACTTCGACGCCGACAACCCGGGGCTGTGGATGGTGCACTGCCACAACGTGTACCACTCGGAGACCGGCATGATGACCGTTCTCGGTTACCAGGCGTAACCCCGTCCGGGATCCGAGACGCCGGGGCGGCGGAGCGCACCCCCGCCCCGGCACCGGCCCCCGCGCGGAGGCCCGCCCGATGCCCGCGCGGAGCCCGCCCGGTGCCCGTCGGGTGCCTGTGCGGAGCCCGTCCGATGCCCCGCCGCACCGTGCCACCCACCCCGACCTGCGGATCCATGACGTTTTCTTAACGCGGGCCGATGACGTGACCTTAACGGCCGTCGCATAGCCTGGCGCACTGCCGTCGCCCGACGGCGCTTTTACGGGGTCTTGAACAAGAGGTGCAAGGTGGTTTCGTCGGGTTCGACGGAGACGACGACGGAGGACCCGTCGTCGGCGCGAATACGGCTCCGCAGTTGGCTCCTGGAGGACATGTCGCCGGAGCGAGCCGCCGCGAAGAAGGCCGAGGCCGAGCGGGCGCGGCAGGACGGTGAGGAGCCGGGGGACTCCGCCGACCTCGGTCACGCTGCGCACACGGGTCAGCAGTGGTGGCGCGTGATGTGCCTGACCGGTCTGGACTACTTCTCGACGCTCGGCTACCAGCCGGGCATCGCCGCCCTCGCGGCCGGCCTGCTGTCGCCGATCGCCACGATCGTGCTGGTGCTCGTCACCCTGCTGGGCGCGCTGCCGGTCTACCGGCGGGTCGCCCAGGAGAGCCCGCGCGGCGAGGGCTCGATCGCGATGCTGGAGCGGCTGCTGTCGTTCTGGAAGGGCAAGCTGTTCGTCCTCGCCCTGCTCGGCTTCGCGGCGACGGACTTCATCATCACGATCACGCTCTCGGCCGCCGACGCCAGCGCGCACCTGGTCGAGAACCCGCACCTGACGGGCGTCCTCGGCGGCAAGCAGATGCTGATCACGCTGATCCTGGTCGCCCTGCTCGGTGCGGTCTTCCTCAAGGGCTTCAGCGAGGCGATCGGCCTGGCCGTGGGCCTGGTCGGGGTCTACCTGGCGCTCAACGTGGTGGTCGTCGCGGTCGGCATCTGGAAGATCATCCAGGCGCCGCACGTGGTCACCGACTGGTCCAACGCGCTGACCACCCAGCACGGCAACATCTTCGTGATGATCGGCGTCTCGCTCGTCGTCTTCCCGAAGCTCGCGCTGGGCATGTCCGGCTTCGAGACCGGTGTCGCCGTGATGCCGCACATCAAGGGCGACGCGGGCGACACCGAGGCGAACCCGGTCGGCCGGATCCGCGGCACCCGCAAGCTGCTCACCACCGCCGCCGTGATCATGAGCACGTTCCTGATCGCGACCAGCTTCATCTGCACCCTGCTCATCCCGGCCAATGAGTTCGAGAGCGGCGGCCAGGCCAACGGCCGCGCCCTGGCCTACCTCGCCCACCAGTACCTGGGCGGCGGCTTCGGCAGCGTCTACGACCTGTCGACCATCGCCATCCTGTGGTTCGCCGGCGCCTCCGCCATGGCGGGCATGCTCAACCTGCTGCCCCGCTACCTGCCGCGCTACGGCATGGCCCCGCACTGGGCCCGCGCCGTGCGCCCGATGGTGATCGTCCTGACCGTCGTCGGCTTCCTGATCACCTGGCTGTTCGACGCCGACGTCGACGCCCAGGGCGGCGCGTACGCGACCGGTGTGCTGGTGCTGATCAGCTCGGCGGCCATCGCCGTCACCATCGCCGCCTACAAGAAGCGCCAGCGCGGCTGGACCATCGGCTTCGGGATCATCGCGGCGGTCTTCCTGTACACCACCGTGCTGAACACCATGGAGCGTCCGGACGGCGTCAAGATCGGTGCCTGCTTCATCGCCGGCATCATCCTGGTCTCGCTGCTCTCCCGCCTGAAGCGCGCCTTCGAGCTGCGCGTCACGGACGTCGTGCTGGACGAGACGGCCGAGCGCTTCATCCGCGACTACGCCCACCGGCCGCTGCGCCTGATCGCCAACGAGCCGACCAACCGGGACGTCGCCGAGTACCGCGACAAGATCCGGCAGATCCGCGCCGACAACGACATCCCCGGCGAGGACGACCTGGTCTTCGTCGAGGTGACGGTCCGGGACGCCTCGGACTTCGAGTCCGAGCTGACCGTGCGCGGCGAGGTGCTGCACGGCCGGTACCGGGTGCTCACCCTGGAGAGCTCCAGCATCCCGAACGCGATCGCCGCCCTGGCGCTCACCGTCCGGGACCGCACCGGGCAGCGGCCGCACCTGTACTTCGAGTGGACCGAGGGCAACCCCTTCGCCCAGTTCCTGCGGTTCTTCCTGTTCGGGCAGGGCGAGGTCGCCCCGGTCACCCGCGAGGTGCTGCGGGAGGCGGAGCCGGACCGTACCAAGCGCCCGCGCGTGCACGTCGGCTGACCGGAGTCCGGCTCGAACGCCTCGGCCCGCCCCATCCGTCCGGATGGGGCGGGCCGAGGCGTTCCCGTGGGATCAGGAGGGCAGGCGCAGGACCAGGCCGGGCTGGATGAGGTCCGGGTCGTCGCCGACGGTGGAACGGTTGAGGGCGTAGAGCGCGGGCCAGCCGCCGGGGAGGTTCAGGGCGGTGGCGAGCCCGTCCAGGGTGTCGTCCTCCCGGACGGTCCACTGGCCGTCCCCGCCGGCCCCGCCGCTCCCGCCGTCCCCGCTCGGGGCGCCGGCGGGCGGGGGCAGGACGCTGTCACGCTCGTGGTCACGGGTGGCGGCCTCCTGGTCGGAGGCGTTCTGGCGGTTGCGGACGGCCCCGTGGCCGCGGCCGTTGCCCTGGCCTTGGCCGTGACCGCCGAGGGCGCGGGCACCGCAGACCGGCCAGGGGGAGAGGCCGCGGCGGTCGGCCAGGCGCTGGGCGACGGCCATCTGCTCCTCGCGTCCGGCGAGGTCGGCACGCGGGGCGTAGGCGAGGCCGCCGTACTCCCGCCAGGTGGGCTGGTCGAACTGGAGCCCGCCGTAGTAGCCGTTGCCGGAGTTGATGTGCCAGTTGCCGCTGCTCTCGCAGGCCGCCACCCGGTCCCAGTCGTACCGGCCGCCGTCCGTCCTCCCGCCGGGGTCGGTCCCGCTGTCGCCGCCCGGGGGACCGGCGTGGGCCGCGGGTGCGGCGAGGGCGACGGCGAGGGCGCAGAGCGCGGTCGGAACGAAGCAGCGGAGACGGGCGGTGGAAGGCATGGGCGGCTCTCAGGTCCGGGGACAGGGCGTGCACCGCCCGGAGGCGGCGCGTTCCCACCCAGGCACGCCGAGTGGGGCGCATCGCCGCCGACACGTCCGGGAGGTCACCCGCTCGGCCGTCCCGGACCACCCCGGCGGCCCGCGGCCATCCGGCCGTACCCCTCCTCGACGGCCTCCTCCTAGAGTGGCCGGGACCGCCTCTCGACGAAGGGTGTGAACGGGCGATGACGATCGATCAGGTAACGGCACGGGCCGAGCTGGGTGTGATCGGTGGCTCGGGGCTGTACGCGCTGCTGGACGAGGTGACCGAGGTGCGGGTCGACACGCCGTACGGGCCGCCCAGCGACGCGCTGTTCGTGGGTGAGGTGGCCGGCCGCCGGGTCGCCTTCCTGCCCCGGCACGGGCGCGGCCACGGGCTCCCGCCGCACCGGATCGACTACCGGGCCAACCTGTGGGCGCTGCACTCCGTCGGCGTGCGGCAGGTGCTGGGCCCGTGCGCGGTGGGCGGGCTGCGGGAGGAGTACGGGCCCGGCACGCTGCTGGTGCCCGACCAGTTCGTGGACCGCACCTCGGGCCGGGTGCAGACCTACTACGACGGGCAGCCGCTGCCGGACGGCACGGTGCCCGAGGTGGTGCACGTGCCGATGGCCGACCCGTACTGCCCGGCCGGCCGGCGGGCCGTCCTGGAGGCGGGGCGCGAGTCGGCCTGGGAGCCGGTGGACGGCGGGACGCTGGTGGTGATCGAGGGCCCGCGCTTCTCCACCCGGGCCGAGTCCCGCTGGTTCACCGCCAACGGCTGGTCGGCGGTCGGCATGACCGGGCACCCGGAAGCCGTACTCGCGCGCGAACTCGGACTCTGCTACGCCTCGTTGGCGCTGGTCACGGACCACGACGCCGGGGTGGAGAGCGGGGACGGGGTGACCCACGCGGAGGTGCTGGAGGTCTTCGCGGGCAACGTCGACCGGCTGCGCACGGTGCTGTTCAAGGCGTTGGAGCGGCTGCCCGCCGAGCGGGACTGCGTCTGCTCGCACGCGCTGGACGGGGTGGTCACCGGGCTGCCAGGGGTGGGGGAGGGCCGGGCCGCGGGCTGACTCCTCGTCCGGACCAGCGTTCAGCTTCCGTTCACCGAGCGAACGTTCGACCGTGGTCCGGACGTACCCCCCGGCTGGGAGCCTCCTGGGCGTTTCTCGAAGCCCAGGAGGCCCGGCAGTGGTGGCACATCCCTCGCGCAGAACGATCCTTCGGACGGGTACGGCGGTCGGCGCGCTGACCGCCCTGCCCGCGTCCACCCTGCTGTGGACCCAGCCGGCCGTCGCCGGCACCCCCGGCCCGGAGCAGATCCACCTCCAGTGGGGCAACGAGCCGTCCCGGGAGATGACCGTCTCCTGGGCGACAGCCGCCTCCGTCAGCCGCCCCCGGGTGCGGATCGGCACCCCGCGCGGCGGCGCGGGCCGCAGCGTCGACGCGTCCAGCCGCAGCTACGTCGACGGGCTCAACAAGGTCGAGACGTACACCCACCACGCCCGCCTGGACGGGCTGCGCCCCGACACCACCTACGTCTACGAGGTGCTGCACGACGGCGCCCAGCCGGTGCGCGGCACCTTCCGCACCGCCCCCGCCCGCGGCCGGGCCGCCTTCCGGTTCACCAGCTTCGGCGACCTCGGCACCGGTGACAAGGCGTTCAGCAAGTCGTCCATCCACGGCGCCGCCGCCGTCCGCCAGGTCGAACAGTTCGGCCCGCTGTTCCACCTGCTCAACGGCGACCTCGCGTACGCCAACAACAACCCGCAGCTCCAGCCGCAGGCCTGGAACGCGTTCATGAACAACATGGCCACGTCGGCCGCCAACCGGCCCTGGATGCCCGCGCCCGGCAACCACGAGGTCGAGGCCGGCGGCGGCGACCTCGGGTACGCCTCCTACCTGACCCGCTTCGAACTGCCCGACAACGGCACCCGCGACCACTGCGGCAACTGGTACAGCTTCCAGGTCGGCTCCGTGCTGTTCGTCAGCCTGGACGGCAACGAGATCGCCGTCGAGGACGACGCCAGCCTCGACCCGGCCACCGGCCGGTCCATCTACATCAGCGACTACAGCGAGGGCGCCCAACTCCGTTGGCTGGAGCGGGTCCTGTCGCGCGCCAGGGGCGGACGGTCGGTCGACTGGATCGTCGTCAACCTGCACCAGTTCGCGATGTCCTCCTCCGCCGCCAGCCACGGCGGCGACATGGGCATCCGCGAGAAGCTGCTCCCGCTGCTCGACCGCTACTCCGTCGACCTCGTCCTGGCCGGGCACGACCACGACTACGAGCGCACCCACCCGGTGCGCGGCACCGAACCGGGCGGCCTGCTCACCCCGGCCGTCGTCGACGACGACCTGCGGCAGATCGACACCTCCCAGGGCACCGTCCACCTCATCCTGGGCGGCGGCGGCACCGCCGGGCACGACGACGTCTACCTCCCGGCCGACGGCAACGGCGTGCGCGAGGCCACCGTCCGCACCCAGCGCCTCACCTTCAAGGCCGACCCGGACGCCAAGGAGAAGGCCCACTGGTCGGCCGTCACCGACCCCGACACCACCCACCCCTACGGCGTCGCCGTCTTCGACGTCGACCCGGGGCTGGTGCCGGGCGGCCGGACCACCATCACGGTCTCCTACTACCACTCCGTGCCGGCCACCGCCGCGAACCCGGTTCCGACGCCGGTGCTGTACGACCGCTTCACGCTGTACCGCGACCGCAGCGACGGGTGGGACGGGGACGACGAGGACTCCGACTCCCGGAACGAGCGCGCCGCCGCCCGGCGCTGATCAGCCTGGCCCGCCGCGCCGTCTCGGCGCGGCGGGCCCTGCCGGGTGTCGGTGGCCGGGACGCAGCCCCCCTCAGCTCGCGGGGCGCGGGTGCCGGCCTCCGGCAGGCTGCAGGTGTGGAGGAAGCCCCGCAGGGTCAGGGCACGAGGCCACGCGAACCGCGTCGGGCAGCAGGTGCAGCTCATAGGGTGTGTAGCAGTCCGACATCACGCTTCCGACCACGGCGCCGCACCGACAGGCCTGGTTGGGCGGGCCGTCGCCGGGGGCTCCGCAGCAGCCGAAGGGTCCACCCGGTGTCGTGTGCCAGGTGAGGCCGGGCGCGTCATGGGGGTGCAGGACGAAGGTGTTCCGCGGTCCGGCCGAAACGACCACGACTCCGTCGACGTTGCTGATGCACGGGCCGCCGGGATAGGCGGGCGGAGACCCGTCCTGGTTCTCGGCGGGCACGAACGGCGGCCCGTGTGGCTCCGGGTCGACGGCGTAGTGGCCGCGGGACACGGTGGACGCGGCCTGCCGCCGACCGTCCACGAGCACCCCGTCGAACAGATGCCGAGCAGGAACGGCCGGAAGGAGTTCGAGGGCGGACGTGAGAGCCTCACCGCAGGCTGCGCAATGAAAGATCGTCATCGCCACCTGTCTACAACGTCGGCTCTTGGGCCACAACGTGTTTTCTTCGCTCGGGAAGGGCCGGGATCTCTGCACAGGAAGTCGGGCGGGCCGACTTCCTACGCAGAGGGCGGACCGGCGTCAGGCGGCCGCGGGGCGGTCGATGGCGGCAGTGTCCGGCTGGGCGAGCCAGACCAGGCGCGCGGTGATGCCGGGCCGGCTGGCGAAGTGGCGCAGGGCGCGCTCGGGCGAGGGGAGGGTCATGCGGGCCCGTCCGTCGAGGCTGATCACGTGCGTCGACCCGGCGTGGTCGACGAGCCCCCAGGCCGCGACCCACCCGTCGGCATCCGCGTGGCCGTCGTCGCACACCTGGACGACGGCGAACAGCCGGGGAGCGGTGTCGACGACGAGCCCGCACAGCTCCTGGTCGAACGGGATGCGGGGGTTTGGCGAGGGCGCAGCAGTCATGGAATTCTCCTACGTGCAAGGGAGTTGAGCGCCACAGCGGGGCGGACCTGACGCACAATCAAAGTAGCCAGTCGGTAGTATGTAGTCCACCGCTCTTGGGTAATTCATGGCACTGCCACTCCATGGAGTGAATGGCGAGCAGGGAAAGGGGACAAGCGGATGCCGCCCAGCAAGATCCCGCCGAGTATCCGGCAGCGGCGACTCGGCACGGAGCTGCGCCGGCTGCGCGAGCAGGCTGGGCTGTCGGTCACGCGGGCCGGGGAGTTGCACGGTACTCAGCAGTCCCGGATCAGCAACATCGAATCCGGCGGATACCCGGTGAGCGCGGACCGGGTGCGGAGCCTGGCACGTCTCTACGGTTGCGCGGATGAGGCCCTGATCGAGGCGCTGACCCACATGACCGGTGGCCGCACCCGGGGCTGGTGGGATGAGTACCGCGAGATCCTGCCGGCCGGAGCGCTCGACCTGGCGGAGATCGAGCACCACGCGCACTCGATGCGGATCGCCACAGTGATCCACATCCCCGGACTTCTCCAGACCGCCGAGCACGCTCGTGCGCTCTTCCGTGATGTGGTCCCGCCCTTGTCGCCGCCCGAAGTGGAGCACCTTGTCTCTCATCGGATCAAGCGACAGGCGGTGTTGTACGGCGAGCAGCCGGTCCCGTTGTCGGCCGTCGTCCATGAGACCGCCTTGCGCATGGGCTTCGGTGGGCCAGAGGTTGCTCGCGATCAACTGAAGTACCTGCTGAGAATGAGCGAGTACCCGCACATCAACCTGCGAGTGATCCCGTTCGGCACCGGTAGCTACCCCAGCTCCGGCGCCGGAATCGTGTACTTCGCCGCCGAGATCCCCCGGTTGGACAGCGTGCAGGTGGACGGGGACCGCTTCGAGTTCATTGACACCGAGCCGCAGCTGATCAAGTATCGAGCCGTGCTGGACCGATTGGAGGCGAGTGCGCTCATGCCTGACGCTTCCCGCGACCTCATCAGCCGTATCGCTCAGGACATTTGAAACGGGAGCAATCATGGCCGACCATAGCTGGCAGAAGTCCTCATTCAGCGGCGACACCGCCAACTGCGTATATCTCGCCATAGCCCCCGGCCGAGGTGTCAAGCTCCGCGAGAGCGATGAGCCCGACGTCATCATCGACACAACGCCCGGCGCGCTCCGTGCGCTCCTACTCGGGGTCAAGGCGGGGGAGTTCGACCACCTGACGACCTAGCCGGGTGCGCTCGGCCCACGCGGCCACTGGGGGGCCTGCTGTGCCCACGGCCGCGAACAGGGCGCCCAGGAGGAGCCAGCCGGTGTGGCCCAGTGCGAGTGCCGCCCCGGTGAGGACCAGAGGTGCCAGGGCCTGGCCCGCGTCGAAGCCGATGCCGACGAAGCCCTGGTACTGGCCCTGGGCGTGGTCGGGGGCGAGCCCGAACCCGAGCGCGTAGCCGCCGGAGGACTCCCACACCTCTCCGACGCTGTGGATGCACACCGCAAGGACGGTGAGCACCGGTGCGACCCACGCCGGAACGTCCGCCGTCAGCGCCATCAGCGGGCAGCTGGCGAGGAACAGGAGCCCCGCGCGGCGGAACGCACGGCCGCCCTGCTGCGGGGTCTCCACCTTCGACCCGAGCCTGCTCTGCAGCAGCACGCACACCACGCTGTTGATCGCGTACACGGCCGCCACCGTCCAGCGCGGCGCATCCGTGTGGGTGCTGAGCCAGATCGGCAGCAGCAGCGAGATGACCTGGTACTGCAGCCCCATCGCACTGTAGAGCGCGACGAAGGTCACGTACGGCCGGTCGGCCAGCACGGACCACTGGCGGTGTTCCTTCGGCCGGGGCAGCGGCCGGTAGTTCGGGACGCCCAGGAGGGCGATCAGTGCGGCTCCGGCGAAGCTGGCGGCGTTGGCGAGGATCAGCGCGGTGTAGGCGGGGCGGGTGTTGATCTGGAGGGCGACCGCCGCGCCCGAAGTGCCCACGACCACGCCGAGGTTGACGAACGTCCGCAGCCGGGCCCGGAAGGCGGCCGGGCGTTCGCCGCCGACCCGGGCGATGAGCGCACCGCCCGCGGCGCCGGCCGCCGTCGCGGCCAGCCGGTCCAGGGCGGCGACGAGGGTGAAGGCGAGCCAGCTGTCGATGAGGACGAAGGCCGCCATGGTGGCCGCCTGCAGGAGGAGGGCCGCCAGCCAGACCGTGCGCGGGCCGTACCGGTCGGCCAGGTTCCCCGCGGGTACGCCGGCCGCCAGGCCGCAGAGGCCGGCGATCGTCAGACCCGCTCCCACCTGGGCGGCGGGCAGGTGCACGACCAGCGTGAAGTACAGGATTGCCGCGGTGTTGAAGAGGCCGTTGCCGACCCTGCTGACGAAACTGGCGGTGATCAGCGCCCGTTGGGCACCGGAATCCGGGCTTCTCATCAGCATGTCGATCAGGCTAACAACGCCCGCCACTACCCTGACCGGCATGGACTGGCTTGATCAGGTGGCAGGGCTGAGGCGTTGGACGAACAACGGCGTCCGCGCGCCGCACAAACCGTTGTTGCTGCTCTACGCGCTCGGTAGCTACCAGCGGGACGCGGACGGGGAGTTGCGCTACAGCGCGGTCGAGGAGGAGTTGAAGCGGTTGCTCGTCGAGTACGGGCCGGCGCACGCGACGACACCCGCGTACCCGTTCCACCACCTGGTCAGCGACGGCGTGTGGGAGGTCCGCACCGACCGGGGACCGGGGAGTCCCGGCACCGGAATCGGGGTGCTGCGGTCGAGCGGGGCCACCGGGCGGCTCGCGGCCGACCTGCGGGCGGCGCTCGGCCGGGAGCCGGCGCTGCTGGGCCGGATGGCCCGGGTGCTGCTGGACGCCCACTTCCCGTCCTCGCTGCACGAGGACCTCTGCGAGGCCGTCGGGCTCGACCTGGAGGAGGCCGGGGCCGGGACGGTGCGAGGTGCGGTCCGGCGGCAGCGGCACCGGAGGATGCGTGAACTGATACTCACCGCCTACGAGTTCCAGTGCGCGTTCTGCGGCTACGACGGCGCCCTCGGCGCGACCACGGTCGGCCTGGAGGCCGCCCACGTGCGCTGGTGGTCGCACGACGGGCCGGACGAGGTCGACAACGGGCTGTGCCTGTGCTCGCTTCACCACAAGCTCTTCGACAAGGGCGTGCTGGGCGTGGGGGAGGGGCGCCGGATCCTGGTCTCCCAGCGGTTCGTCGGCCGCAGCGAGGCCAGCCGGCAGCACGTGCTCGCGCTCGCGGGACGGCCGGTGATCGGTCCTCAGCCGGGCAACCCGCCGGTCGCGGACCGGCACCGGGAGTGGCACGCCCGGGAGGTGTTCCGCGGCGCCCCGCGCCGATCGGAGGAGTGGGGTCGACGGTCGGTCGGCGAGAACCGCTGAGTCCGCCCGGCCCGACTCGGGCCGCCCGCCGGGGACGGCAAACGGTCGTGGGTCACGCACAGGGGCCGGACGGCTCTGCCCTCGGCGAATCTGCGGCGGGCAGAGAAATCGGGCCGCGGGTGCGATCGGGGGTGAGAGTGGGGTGGACGGCATCTTCGGTTCGACGAGGAGGGACCAGATGAATCCATTCGACGCGCCCCGCGCGGAGCAGGGTGACACCCCGCCCAGCGCCTTCGACGATCACCTCGCGGCGCAGCTGCTCGCGCAGCGGATCGTGCTGCTCGGTACGCAGGTCGACGACGTGTCGGCGAACCGGGTGTGCGCGCAGCTGTTGCTGCTGTCGGCGGAGGACCCGCGCAGCGACATCGGCCTCTACATCAACAGCCCGGGCGGCGCGGTCACGGCGGGGCTCGCGATCTACGACACCATGCGGCTGATCCCGAACGACGTGTCGACGCTGGCGATGGGCTTCGCGGCCAGCATGGGGCAGTTCCTGCTCACGGTGGGGGCGCGCGGCAAGCGCTTCGCGCTGCCCAATGCGCGGATCATGATGCACCAGCCCTCGGCGGGCATCGGTGGGACGGCCGCGGACATCGAGATCCAGGCGGAGAACCTGGAGTTCACCAAGCGGGCGATCGAGCGGATCACCGCCGAGCACACCGGGCAGAACGAGGAGACGATCCGGCGGGACGGCGACCGGGACCGCTGGTTCACGGCGGAGCAGGCCGTGGAGTACGGGCTGGTGGACCGGGTGGTGGAGTCGGTGGCCGACATCCGGCCGGCCTCGTCGCGTCCACGGATGGGGTTGTGACATGGGGTCGTACACGGTTCCGTACGTCGTCCAGCGGACCGCGCAGGGCGAGCGCTCCTACGACGTCTTCAGCCGGCTGCTGAACGAGCGGATCATCTTCCTCGGCACCGAGATCGACGACGGGGTGGCGAACGTGGTCATCGCGCAGCTGCTGCACCTGGAGTCGGAGAACCCGGAGCGGGAGATCTCGATCTACCTCAACTCGCCCGGCGGATCGTTCACTTCGCTGATGGCGATCTACGACACGATGACCTTCGTGCAGGCGCCGATCTCCACCTTCTGCGTCGGCCAGGCGGCGTCGACGGCGGCGGTGCTGCTGGCGGGCGGCGATCCCGGGCGGCGGTTCGTGCTCCAGCACGCGCGGGTGCTGCTCGGGCAGCCGGCCAGCGGCGGGCGGCGGGGGATGGTCTCCGACCTGAGCCTCGCGGCGAAGGAGATGGTCCGGATCCGCGCGCAGGTGGAGGAGGTGCTGTCCCGGCACACCGGGCACGACGTGGCGACGCTGCGCGCGGACATGGACCGGGAGAAGGTGCTCACCGCCGAGGAGGCCGTCGCGTACGGGCTGGCGGACGAGGTGCTGAGCCGGCGGCTCGCGTTCACCTGATCCGGGTGGCAGGACCGGCGGCCGGTACGACGGGGGTGTACCGGCCGCCGGCTTCCTCCTCAGGCGGCCAGGCAGAGGCCGTTGGTCCGCGCCGACGGTGCCGTGCGGCGGTGGGCGCCCCGGCTGCGGGTGTTGTGCCGGACCAGCTCGTCCTGGGCGAGCGAGAGCAGGTCGCCGAGGCCGAGACCGAGGGCCTTGGCGGCGGCCGCGAGCACCTCGGAGGAGGCCTCCTTGCGCCCGCGCTCCAGCTCGGACAGGTACGGCATCGAGATCCGGGCCGTCTCCGCGACGTCCTTCAACGTGCGCTCCTGGGCGAGCCGTTCGCGGCGCAGGACGTCGCCGACGAGGTCGCGCCACAGGGGTTCCTTCGGCGCGGGTGCCTGCGGGGCGGGGCTCGCCGCACCGGAACCGGGCGGCGAGGTCTGCGGGCGCAGCGGGATGACGCGGACTTCGTTCGGCGCTTGAGTGCTCACCCCTTCAGCCTAGGGATTCGGGGCGCGGGGGGAAGGGTGCGGCGTTCTGCCCTGGGTGAAGTGGCCTACCCCGGGAAGATCCGGCCGAGGTGGTAGCGGAGGACGGCGGCCGCGTCGTCCGCCGTGCGCTGGCCGAGCAGGACGCTCAGTCCGAGGCCGGCGGAGACGGCGAGCAGGACGACGGCCTCCTGTCGGGCGTCCAGGCGGGGGTCGGCGGTTCCGGCCCCTCGGGCGGCCGTCAGCTGGGCGACCAAGAAGGCCTCCATCTCGTCGGGGGCGGCGAGGAACTCCTGTCCGGCGAGTGCGGGGTCGGTGACGGAGAGGACGGCGTACTCGGTGTGGATGAGGTGGAAGGCCCGGCTCTCCTCGTCGGTGGGGACGGCTTCGAGCAGGACGGCCTCGACGATGCCGCGCGGGTCGGTGCCGACGCCCATGGCGCGGACGCGGCGCTGGACCCGCTCTCCCATGCGGGCGGTCAGGCGGGTCATGGCGGCGAGGAGCAGTTGTTCCTTGGTGTCGAAGTAGTACTGGACCAGCCGCACCGAGACGCCCGCCTCGACCGCCACGGAGCGCATGGTGACGGAGTGCAGGCCGCTGCTCGCCGCCGAGCGGAGCAGGGCGTCGATGATGTGGGCCCGCCGCTCCTCGTGGTCCACCAGCTTCGGCATCGGGTTCCTTCGGTTCCTTCCGGATGTTTTTGTGGTACAACCATATCACCAAACCGGGAGGGATCATGACCAGGACCAGCGTCGGACACTTCACCAGCGAGGCCGCGAGGGCGAAGTTCCTCGACGCCTACGACCGGGCGATGGGGCTGTGGCCGGGCCCGCGCCGGGAACTCGACGTCGAGACCGGCTACGGCACCGTTCACGTGCACCACTACGGGCCGACCGAGGGCGAGCCGATCGTGCTGCTGCACGGCCACGCCGGGCACCCGTCCAACTGGTACCCGCAGATCGCCGCCCTCGGCGCGCACCACCCCGTGTACGCGGTCGACACCCTCGACGACCCCGGCCGCAGCGTCCAGCGGGCCGTCGCGGCCGGTTCGGGGGAGAACGCGGCCTGGCTCGGGGAGGTGCTCGCCGGGCTCGGGCTGGACCGGGTCCACCTGGTCGGCGTCTCGTACGGCGGCTGGCTGGCGCTCAACCAGGCCGTCCACGGGCCCGAACGGCTCGCCTCCGTCACCTCGCTGGACCCGGGCGGGATCGAGAAGGTGCCCGCGCGCTTCTACGTCCACATGGTCGCCGGCCTGTTCGGGATGCTCGCCCCGCCGCCGCTGCGCCCGGCGGTCGGCCGGCTGCTGGCCAATCCGGCGCTCAGCGCGCCGCGCGAGATGATCGCGCCGCTGATGCTCGCCATGCGCAGCTACAAGCCGGGCGGCCGACCGCCGGCCCGGCCGTTCACCGACGAGGAGTTGGCCTCCGTCCGGCTGCCCGCGCTGGTGCTGGTGGGCAGGCGCAGCGCGCTGCTGCGGCCGCGGCAGGTGGTGGAGCGGGTGACGGCGCTGATCCCGGGCGTGCGGGCGGAGATCGTGGACCGGGCCGGGCACGGGCTGAACCTGGAGCAGCCTGAGGTGGTGAACGAACGGCTGCTGGAGTTCATCGGCGCCGTCGCGCGGGATTCGCGAACGGCGCGGGAGCCACGGGATTTGTGAACGGCGCGGGAGCCACGGGAGCTGTGAAGGGCGCGGCCCGGCGGTCCGTGGCCGGGCGGGGGCGCGGGCTCCCGGCCGCCGGCCGTCCGGTATAACTTCTCAGCCACCCCGCTACCGTTCGGTAGTCGTTCCGCTACCGAACGGTCGCCCGGAGGCGGAGCTGTCCACACATCCCGGAGGCCTCACCTTGTCACCCGTCACCCGTCGTACCTTCCTCGGCTCGGCCGCCGCCCTCGGCGCGGCCATCGGGCTGGACACCGCCCTGCCCGCAGCGCTGCCGAGCGCGTCCGCCACGACGACGGGGACGATCCGCGACGTCAAGCACGTCGTGGTGCTGATGCAGGAGAACCGGAGCTTCGACCACTACTTCGGCATGCTGAAGGGCGTGCGCGGCTTCGGCGACCGGACCGCCCTCCGGATCGCGGGCGGCACCAGCGTGTTCGAGCAGCCCAACGGCAGCGGGCGGCAGTACCCGTGGCAGCTCAGCAAGACCAAGACCTGGTGGTGGGGCGTCAGCGCCGAGCAACTGGCGCAGTGCGACGGCTCGCTCGACCACTCGTGGTCCACCCAGCACAAGGCGTGGAACAACGGGAAGATGGACTCCTGGGTCGCCGCCAAGGGCTCGGACCGCACCATGGGCTTCATGGCCCGTGAGGACATACCGTTCCACTACGCGCTGGCCGACGCCTACACCATCTGCGACGCGTACCACTGCTCGATCCTCTCGGCCACCGGCCCCAACCGCACCTACCTGTGGTCCGGCACGATCGACCCGGGCGCCACCGCGGGCGGTCCGGCCTACGACGGCGGCTCCGAGTCGGGCCTGCACTGGCAGACGTACGCCGAGACCCTGCAGAACGCGGGCGTCAGCTGGAAGGTCTACCAGAACGCCCACGACAACTTCGGCGACAACGGCCTGGCCTACTTCAACCAGTTCACCGGCGCGCCGAGTTCGAGCCCGCTCGCCCGGCGCGGCATGGGCTCGGTGCCCAGCACCGGCTCCACCCCGGACGACATCGCCGCCGCGATCAGGGCCGACGCGCTCGCGGGCACGCTGCCCCAGGTCTCCTGGGTGGTGGCCAGCCAGCTGTTCTCCGAGCACCCGGACGCCCCGCCGGAGAACGGCGCCCACTTCGTCAACCTGGTGCTCCAGGCGCTGGCGGCCGACCCGGACGTCTTCAACTCCACCGCCCTGTTCCTCAACTACGACGAGAACGACGGCTTCTTCGACCACGTGCCCCCGCCGGTCGCCCCGGCCGGCACCCCCGGGGAGTTCTGCAAGGGCACCAACATCGGCCTCGGCTTCCGCGTCCCGATGATCGTGGTCTCGCCGTGGACCCGCGGCGGCTGGGTCGACTCCCAGGTCTACGACCACACCAGCGTCATCCGCTTCCTGGAGACCTGGACGGCCGCCCTCGGCACCCCCGCCGTCTGCCCCAACATCAGCGACTGGCGCCGCCGGGTCTGCGGGGACCTCACCGGCGCCTTCGACTTCACCAACCCGGTCTTCGGCCTGCCCGCGCTGCCCGACACCAGCGCCACCCTCGGCCAGGCCGCCGCCAACCTGCAGATCAACCCGAGCCCCGGCACCAACGCCATGCCCACCCAGGAGCCCGGCACCAAGCCCGCCCGCGCCCTGCCCTACCAGCCCAACGCCTGGGTCGACCGGATCGAGACCGGCACCGACGGCCGGACCCGGCTCTGGATCGACCTGGCCAACCAGGGCCCGCAGGCCACCGCCTGGGCGCACTACGCGGTCTACGCCAACGCCTACCGCAACGGCGGCCCCTGGCAGTACACCGTCGCCCCGTACGACGCCGCCACCGGCACCGACGGCAGCGCCCGCGACTCCTTCGACATCGGCGCCGGCTACGGCAACGGGCAGTACGACTTCACCGTCCTCGGGCCCAACCGCACCCTGCGCCGCTTCGCCGGGAACGCCACCACGGCGGGCGGGACGGCGGAGGCCACCACCTCCTACGCTTCGGCGCCGGACACCGGCGACCCGGCGGTCTGGTTCACCATGACCAACAGCGGCACCAGTGCCGTCACCTTCACCATCACGGCGGGCAACTACCGGACGGGAAGCTGGACCTACCAGGTCGCCCCCGGCGCCACCGTCAGGGACTACTTCAACGCCGTCACCATCGCGCAGGGCTGGTACGACTTCACCGTGACCGTCAGCAGCGACCCGGCGTGGATCCGCCAGGCCGCCGGGCACATCGAGACGGGCTCCGCGAGCGTCACCGGCTGACGACCGGCTCGGCCCCCGGTCCGCCGGGCCGGGGGCCGGGGGCCGGTCAGGCGCTCGACGGCGGTACGGCCTCGCGGCGCTGCTCAAGCCAGGTGCGGCTCAGGTCGTCCCACACCGCCTGGTACCGGTCGAAGACGGCGTCGAGGCGGGGACGTTCCAGCTCCTCGGGGGCGGTCGACGCGACCAGGTACTCCAGGTCGTCGGCGAGCCGCCGGAAGCGGTACTGGGCTTCCTCCATCAGCACCCACCGGGAGCGCCAGTTGTAGAACGGCTCGGCGGCCGCCAGGGCCGTCACCAGGGCGACCAGGGCGAACGCCAGGTCCGTCCACCGTTGCAGGCCCAGCAAGATGGTGGAGGCCGCGGAGAACGCCAGCGTCAGCAGCTTGATCACGGAGGCGCGCCGACGGAACTGCTCCTTCTTCCCGCGGGCGTAGTCGTGGCCCTGGCGGATCTTGCCCAGCAGGAGCGCAGCCGTCTCCTGCGGGGTGAGCCCCGCGCCCGGTCCGTCGTTCGATTGCACCGTTCCCCCCTCGTCGTCTCCCCGTGCTGCGGTCCGAGGCCGCGTGCGGGATCAGGCAGACGGTAGCCGAGGTGCGGCTTCCGCGACTCAGGCGGCCGTCAGGAGCCCGGTGGCGGCGCGGGCCAGGTCGTAGCGGTGGAGGATCAGGCGGGCCACGGCGGGGTGGGCGGCCAGGGGGGCGCCGGTCCAGCGGGCCGGGGTGGTGGCGGCGCGGCGGGCGAAGAAGCCGGGGGAGAGGAGGTAGGTGGCCAGGGCGACGGCGGGGTGGCCGGCCGCCCGGAGGGCGGCCACCGCCTGGTGGGGGGTGGGCGTGGCGGCCGAGAGGTGGGCGGGGGTGACGGGACGGCCGAGGCGGGTGGCGAGGAGTTCGGCCATCCGGTCGGTGTCGGCGAGGGCGGTGGGGTCGGAGGAGCCGGCCCCGGCCAGGACCACGGGTGCGTCGGCGGAGGCGCCGGCCTCGGTGAGGCGGTTGGCGAGGGCCTCGGCGAGCAGGGGGTGGGGGCCGAGCGCGCGGGCGAGATGGCTGGGCGGGAGGTCGGCGGCGGCGAGCGCGGCGGGCAGGTCGACCCGGACGTGGTAGCCGGTGCCGAGGAGGAGGGGGACCAGGATCGGCCGTGCGCCGGACAGTTGGGCGAGCGCCTCGGCGAGGGACGGCCGCGCGAGGTCCAGGAAGGCGCAGCGGACGGTCAGTTCCGGGCGGAGCGAGCGAACCAGGCGCAGCAGGGCGCGAGTTGCGGTGACGGCCGCCGGGTCGCGGCTGCCGTGGGCGACGGCGAGCAGCACCGGCGCCATCAGCCCGCCGCCAGCCGGTAGCCGCGTTTGGGGACGGTGCGGATCAGGGCGGCGTGCGGCCCGAGGGCCGCTCGGAGCCGGCCGACCGCCGCCTCGACCGCGTGTTCGTCGGCCGCCGCGTCCGGCCAGGCGGCACGCAGCAGGTCGGCGCGGCTGAGCACCCGGCCGGGGCGTTCGGCGAGCGCCCGCAGCACCGCCGCGCCGCGCGGGCTGAGCCAGTGGCTCTCGCCGTCGACCAGGGCGGCGTTGCCCTGGAGGGTCAACAGCTTCCCGGCGACGTCGACTTCGCGGCGGGTCCGGCCGGGCAGGGTGTCCGCGAGCAGCCGGACGAGGGCGCCGAGCCGGCCGCGTTCGGGGTGGACGGCGGGCAGGCCGAGGTCGGTGAGCGGCCGCGCGCACAGGGCGCCGACGCAGACCGCGAGCACGTCCGCGCGCAGCGCGTCGAGCAGTTCCTCGTACAGTCCCTCGTGCCGCGCGGTGGCGAGCAGGGCGGTGATGGCGGGCGCGCTGGTGAAGGTGAGGGCGTGCACCTGGCGGCGGACGGTCTGGTCGAGGAGCTTCCGTACCGCGCCCGGGTCCTCCGGCGGGGCCCAGCGGTAGACGGGGACGGAGATCACCTCGGCGCCGCGTTCGCGCAGCGCCGCCGCGAAGGCGTCGAGGCGGACGCCGTGCTCCTGGACGGCGATCCGGCACCCGGCCAGCGGGCGGGCGAGCAGCCAGGTGAGCAGTTCGTCCGTGGCCTCGGTGGCGGGGGAGTAGCGCTCGTCCAGGCCGCTGGCCCGGACCGCCCCGGTGGCCTTGGGGCCGCGGCTGAGCACCACCGCGCCCCGGCAGGCCTCGGCGAGGGCCGTGCCCCGGCCCCAGCCCTCGGCGGCGCTCATCCAGCCGCGCCAGCCGACGCCGGTGGTGGCGACCACGTAGTCGAGCGGGGCGGCCAGGCAGCGGTCGGTGGCCTCGCGCAGCGCGAGGTCGTCGGCCAGCGGCAGGATGCGCAGCACGGGTGCCTCGACCACCTGGGCGCCGCGCCGGGCGAGCAGGGCGGTGAGCTCCTCGCGGCGCCGCGCGGCGGTGACGCCGACGGTGAAGCCGGTGAGCGGTCCTGGCGGGGTGGGGGTCGCTGCCATGCGGGCCAGCCTCCGCCGCGGGTGTTACGGGGGCATTGCCCGGCCGTCACCCGCCGGTAAGCGAAAGTGCCGCCGCGGTTACGGCAGATGTCCGGGAACGCACCCTGGCGGCCGGGCGGTGTGAGCGAGGCGTACCGCGCCCGCAACACGGGCGAAGCGGCCGCGAAACAGCGGACGGCGACCTTTCTCGGCATGACGCCGACCAGCCCCGCCGCCCTCGCCGCGGCCACCGACACCCACTGCCCGTACTGCTCGCTGCAGTGCGGGATGCGGCTGTCGCCCGCCCCGGCCCGGGCGGACGCGGGGGCCCCGGAGGGCGACGCTCCTCCCGTCGAGGTGCTGGAGCGCCCGGACTTCCCGGTGAACCGGGGCGCGCTGTGCGGCAAGGGCCGCACGGCGCCCGCGCTGCTGGCCCGCAGCGCCCGGCTGACCGGTCCGCTGCTGCGGGACCGGCCCGGTGGCCCGCTGCGCTCGGCGAGCTGGCCGGAGGCGCTGGACCGGGTGGCCGCAGGACTGGCCCGGACCCGGGCCGAGCACGGCGCGGACGCGGTGGGCGTGTTCGGCGGCGGCGGGCTGACCAACGAGAAGGCCTACCTGCTGGGCAAGTTCGCCCGGGTCGTGCTGGGCACCGCCAACATCGACTACAACGGCCGGTTCTGCATGTCCTCGGCCGCCGCCGCGCACCGCCGGGCCTTCGGCCTGGACCGCGGCCTGCCGTTCCCGCTGGCCGACATACCGCACACCGGCTGTCTGATCCTGGTCGGCGGCAACCCGGCCGAGACGATGCCGCCGGCCGTCCGCTACTTCCGAGAACTGCGGGACAACGGCGGGAAGTTGATCGTGGTCGACCCGCGCCGCACCCGGACCGCCGAGCTGGCCGACCTGCACCTCCAGCCCCGCCCCGGCGGGGACCTGGCGCTGGCCCTGGGCCTGCTCCACCTGGTGATCGCGGACGGCCTGGTGGACCGCGAGTTCGTCGACGCGCGGACCACCGGCTTCGAGGCGGCCCGCGCGTCGGCGATGGCCCACTGGCCGGACCGGGTGGAGCGGATCACCGGCGTGCCCGTCCACCGACTCCGCCAGGCGGCAAGGATGTTCGGTGAGGCCGCCACCGGCATGGTGCTCACCGCGCGCGGCCCCGAGCAGCAGAGCAAGGGCACCGACACCGTCGGCGCCTGGATCAACCTGTGCCTGGCCACCGGCAACGCGGGCCGCCCGTACGCCGGTTACGGCTGCCTGACCGGCCAGGGCAACGGCCAGGGCGGGCGCGAGCACGGCCAGAAGGCCGACCAGCTGCCCGGCTACCGCTCGATCGAGGACCCGGCGGCGCGTGCCCACGTCGCCGCCGTCTGGGGGGTGGCCCCCGAGTCGATCCCCGGCCCGGGCCGGTCCGCGTACGAGCTGCTGGACGGCCTCGGGCGGCCCGGCGGCGTCCGGGCGCTGCTGCTGGCCGGCTCCAACCCGGCGGTCTCCGCGCCCGACGCCGGGCACGTCACCGAACGGCTGCGCGCGCTGGACCTGCTGGTGGTCGCCGACCTGGTCCTCTCCGAGACCGCCCGGCTCGCCGACGTCGTGCTGCCGGTCACCCAGTGGGCCGAGGAGGACGGAACCACCACCAACCTGGAGGGCCGGGTGATCCTGCGCCGCCGCGCCCTCGACCCGCCGGAGGGGGTGCGCGGCGAGCTGTGGCTGCTGCGCGAGTTGGCCGCCCGGCTGGGCGTGCCGGAGGGCTTCCCGGTCGAGGCCGAGCAGGCCTTCGCCGAGCTGCGCCGCGCCTCGGCCGGCGGCGACGCCGACTACGCGGGCATCAGCTACCGGCGGATCGCCGCCGAGGACGGGGTGTTCTGGCCCTGCCCGTCCGAGGACCACCCCGGCACCCCGCGGCTGTTCCTGGACCGCTTCGCCACCCCGGACGGCCGGGCCCGCTTCGCCGAGGTCACCCACCGCCCGGCCGCCGAGGAGCCGGACGAGGCGTACCCGCTGTACCTGACCACCGGCCGGGTCCTCGCCCAGTACCAGAGCGGCGCCCAGACCCGCCGGGTCGCCGAGCTCAACTCGGCCGCGCCCGGCCCGTACGTCGAGCTGCACCCGCGGCTGGCCGAGCGGCTCGGGATCGCGGACGGCGAGCCGCTCGCGGTCACCAGCCGGCGCGGGCGGGCCGTCGCCCCGGCACGGATCAGCGACGCCATCCGGCCGGACACCGTGTTCATGCCCTTCCACTGGGCGGGCGCGGGCCGCGCCAACAGCCTCACCAACCCGGCGCTCGACCCGGTCTCCCGGATGCCGGAGTTCAAGCTCTGCGCCGTCCGGGTGGAGCGCGCCCACCTGGAGGTGACGACATGAGGATCGCCGTGGTCGGCGGCGGCATGGCGGCCGCGCGCTTCGCCGAGCGGTACGCCGCCCTCGGCGGGGCCGGTGCGGTGACCGTGTACGGCGCGGAGCCGCGCGCCCCGTACAACCGGGTGCTGCTCGCCGAGGTGCTGACCGGCCGCTACGACGCCGAGTCGATCGCCCTGCCGCTCGGCGGGGCCTCGGCCCGGCCCGGCTGCGAGGTCGTCGCCCTCGACGTGGCGGCCCGCACCCTGGGGCTGGCCGACGGCACCGTGGAGGCCTGGGACGAGCTGGTGCTCGCCACCGGCGCCAACCCGGTGCTCCCGCCGGTGCGCGGGCTGCGCCGGCCCGACGGGTACGGGCTGGCCGAGGGCGTGCACACGCTGCGCACCCTGGAGGACTGCGCCCGGCTCGCCGAGGAGGCCGTCGGGGCGAAGCGGGCGGTGGTGATCGGCGGCGGGGTGCTCGGCGTGAGCGCCGCCCGGGCGCTGGCGGCGCTCGGTGTCCGCACCGAGATCGTCCACCAGGCGCCGCACCTGATCGAGCGCCAGCTCGACCCGGAGGCGGCCGCCGTGCTGCGCGAACGCCTCCGGGCACTGGGCGTCGACTGCTACACCGGCAACCGCGCCCGGGCCGTGCACGGCGGCGGCAGGGTCGGATCCGTGGAGCTGGCCGGCGGCTACCGGCTCGACTGCGACCTGGTCGTCCTCGCCTGCGGCACCCGCCCGCGCACCGCGCTCGCCCACACGGCCGGGCTGCCCGTCAACACCGGGATCCTGGTGGACGACCGGCTGGCCGCCGCCCCGCACGTCGCCGCCATCGGCGACTGCGCCGAGCACCGCGGCACCGTCCACGGCCTGGCCGGCCCCGCCTGGGAACAGGCCGACGTCCTGGCCCGCCGCCTCTCCGGGGCCGAACCAGACGCCCGCTACCCCGGCACCAGCCCGCGCGCCCGGCTCAGCACCGGCGACCTGGAGTACGCGGCCTTCGGCACCGTCGACGAGACCCTCGACCCCGGACTCGACGTACTGCGGCTCACCGACGCCACCCGCGGCAGCTACAAGAAGCTCGTCCTGCGCGGCGACCGGCTGGTCGGCGCCATCCTGCTCGGCGACCTGGCCACCGTGGACGCGCTGGCCGGCGCCTTCGCCGACGGCGGCGCCCTCGCCGGCCACCCCCTGCACCTGCTCACCCAAGGAGTCCCTCGATGACCGCAGACGACCGCACGGTCCGCGACCTCGTCCTGGTCGGCCACGGCATGGTGGGCCAGCGCTTCCTGGAGGCCTGGAGCGAGCAGCCGGCCGCCCGCGGCTGGCGGGTCACCGTGCTCGCCGAGGAGCCCCGGCCCGCCTACGACCGGGTCCACCTCAGCTCGCTGTTCTCCGGCAGCACGCCGGAGGACCTCACGCTCTGCCCGTCCGGCTTCCTCGCCGAGCACGGCATCGACCTGCGCCTGGGCGACCCGGTCAGCGCGATCGACCGGGCCGGGCGGACCGTCACCACCCGGTCCGGTGCCGGGGTCCGCTACGACGTCCTGGTGCTGGCCACCGGCTCGGTGCCCTTCGTGCCCCCGGTGCCCGGGACGGACGCGCCCGGCTGCCACGTCTACCGCACCATCGAGGACGTCGACGCCATCCGCGCCGGGGCCGCCACCGCCGGCACCGGCGTGGTGGTCGGCGGCGGACTGCTCGGCCTGGAGGCGGCCGGCGCCCTGCGGGCCGGGGGCCTGGCCACCCACGTGGTCGAGTTCGCGCCCCGGCTGATGGCCGTCCAGGTGGACGAGGGCGGCGGCGCCGCGCTGCGCCGCAAGATCGAGGCGCTCGGCGTCACCGTCCACACCGGCGCCGGTGCCAGCGGCGTGCTCACCGGCCCGGACGGCCGGGTCCGCGGCCTCGCGCTGTCCGACGGCCGGGAGCTGCCCGCCGACCTGGTGGTCTTCTCCGCCGGGGTGCGCGCCCGCGACCAGCTCGCCCGGGACTGCGGACTCCCGGTCGGCGAGCGCGGCGGCATCGTGGTCGACGCCCACTGCCGCACCGAGGACCCGGCGGTGCTGGCCATCGGCGAGTGCGCCCAGGCCGCCGACGGACGGGTCTACGGGCTGGTCGCCCCCGGCTACCAGATGGCCGAGACGGCCGCCCGCACCATCGCGGAGCAGCAGGGCCAGGGGTTCACGGGCGCCGACACCTCCACCAAGCTCAAACTGCTCGGCGTCGACGTCGCCAGCTTCGGCGACCCGCACGGCAGCGCCGAGGGAGCGCTCGACGTGCTCTACAGCGACAGCCGCAGCGGCGTCTACCGCAAGCTGGTGATCGGTGCCGACGGCGTGCTGCTCGGCGGCGTCCTGGTCGGCGACACCGAGGGCTACGGCGCGCTGCGCCCGCTGGCCGTCGCCGGGAAGCCGCTGACCGTCGCGCCCGAACAGCTGGTGCTGCCGGCCGGGTTCGCGGGGGCCGGCGGGCCGGTCGCGCTGCCCGACGAGGCGGTGCTCTGCTCCTGCCACAACGTCACCCAGGGCGCCGTCCGGGCCGCCGTCCGGGAGCAGGGTGCCGACAGCGTCGCCGCCGTCAAGAAGTGCACCCGGGCCGGCACCGGCTGCGGCAGCTGCCTCAAGCAGCTCGGCACCGTCGTCACCGAGGAGCTGGAGGCCGCCGGGGTCTCCACCGTCCAGGGCCTGTGCGAGCACTTCGCCCACAGCCGCGCCGAGTTGTACGAGATCGTCCGGGTGACGGGCCTGGCGAGCTTCTCCGAACTGCTCGCCGAGCACGGCACCGGCGGCGAGGGCTGCGAGATCTGCAAGCCGACCGTCGCCTCCATCCTGGCCAGCCTCGGCAACGGCCACATCCTGGACGGCGAACAGGGCGCCCTCCAGGACTCCAACGACCACTTCCTCGCCAACCTCCAGCGCAACGGCTCCTACTCGGTGGTCCCCCGGGTGCCCGGCGGCGAGATCACCCCCGAGGGGCTGATCACCATCGGCGAGATCGCCCGCGACCACGGCCTCTACACCAAGATCACCGGCGGCCAGCGGATCGACATGTTCGGCGCCACCGTCGACCAACTCCCGGTGATCTGGCGAAAGTTGGTCGACGCCGGGTTCGAGTCCGGGCACGCCTACGGCAAGTCGCTGCGCACCGTGAAGTCCTGCGTCGGCGAGACCTGGTGCCGCTTCGGCGTCCAGGACTCCACCACCCTCGCCATCGAACTCGAACTGCGCTACCGGGGGTTGCGCTCCCCGCACAAGCTCAAGGCCGCCGTCTCCGGCTGCGCCCGCGAGTGCGCCGAGGCGCAGAGCAAGGACTTCGGCGTCATCGCCACCTCGGCCGGCTGGAACCTCTACGTCGGCGGCAACGGCGGCATGACCCCGCGGCATGCCGACCTGCTGGCCGCCGACCTCGACCGCGACACCCTCATCCGCACCATCGACCGCTACCTGATGTTCTACATCCGCACCGCCGACCGGCTGGAGCGCACCTCGGTCTGGCTGGAGCGGCTGGAGGGCGGGCTCGACCACCTGCGGGCCGTCGTCCTCGACGACTCGCTCGGCATCGCCGCCGAACTGGACGAACTGATGGAACGTCACATCACTTGCTACCGCGACGAATGGGCCGAGACCCTGGCCGACCCCGACCGGATGCGCCGCTTCGCCTCCTTCGTCAACGCGCCCGGAACCCCCGACCCCGCCGTGACCTTCGTCCCCGAACGCGGCCAGATCCGCCCCGCCCGCCCCGGCGAGGCCGGCCACACCCTCAACTCCCCGGTGCTGGTCGCCGGGGCCCGACCGGAGGTGCTCACCCCGTGACCGTACAGATCCACGACGGCGCCCGCTGGCAGACCGTCTGCGCCCTCACCGACCTCCAGCCCGGCCGCGGCGTGGCGGTGCTGCTCGCCGAGGCGGAGCAGGTCGCGCTGTTCCGCGACAGCTCCGGACAGCTGTACGCCGTCGACAACCTCGACCCGTTCAGCGGCGCCCCCGTCCTCTCCCGCGGCCTGCTCGGCAGCCGCGGCGACCGGCCGACCCTCATCTCGCCGATGTACAAGCAGGTGTACGACCTCACCGACGGGCGCTGCCTGGACGAGGACACCGCCCCCGACGGCGCCCCCGCCGTACTGCGCCGCTGGCCGGTCCGGGCCCTCGACGCGGAGGCGGCGGCGTGACGGCCGTCCTGGAAACGGGAAGACCCGCTCCGCCGGCCGTCTGGGACCCCGAGGACGAGGAGTTCTGGGCCCGCGAGGGGGCCCGGATCGCCCGGCGCAACCTGGTCCTCTCCGTCCTCTCCGAGCACATCGGCTTCTCGGTGTGGAGCCTGTGGTCGGTACTGGTGCTCTTCCTCGGCCCCGAGTACCACATCGACACCGCGGGCAAGTTCACCCTCACCGCCCTGCCGACCGCGCTCGGCGCCCTGCTGCGGCTGCCGTACACCTTCGCCGTCGCCCGCTTCGGCGGCCGCACCTGGACGGTGATCAGCGCCCTGCTGCTGCTGGTGCCGACCGCGCTCGCCGCGGTGGTGCTGGAACCCGGCGTCCGGTACGGCACCCTGCTCGCGGTGGCCTGCGCGGCCGGGGTCGGCGGCGGCAACTTCGCCTCCTCGATGGCCAACATCAACGCCTTCTACCCGCACCGGCTCAAGGGCTGGGCGCTGGGCGTCAACGCGGGCGGCGGCAACCTCGGCGTCCCGGCCGTCCAGCTCCTCGGCCTGCTGGTGCTGGCCACCGCGGGCGCCGCCCACCCCCGGCTGCTGCCGCTGGTCTACCTGCCGCTGATCGTGCTCGCCGCGGCCGGGGCCTGGTGGCGGATGGACAACCTCCCGGTGGCCACCAGCGGCAAGGACCGGGCGCTGCGCGAGGTCGCCCGCGACCCGTACGGCTGGGCGGTGTCCACCCTCTACATCGGCACCTTCGGCTCCTTCATCGGCTTCGGCTTCGCCTTCGGGCAGGTGCTGCAGGTGCAGTTCCACGACCGCTTCGACACCCCGGTCAAGGCCGCCGCCCTCACCTTCCTCGGCCCGCTGCTCGGCTCCCTGCTGCGCCCGGTGGGCGGCCGGCTCGCCGACCGGTACGGCGGCGCCAAGGTGACGCTGGCGACCTTCGCCGCGATGGGCGCCGGTACCGCGGTGGTGCTGACGGCCTCCCGGGCGGGTTCGCTGCCGCTGTTCCTCGGCGGGTTCGTCGCGCTCTTCGTGCTCAGCGGCCTCGGCAACGGCTCCACCTACAAGATGATCCCGGCCCACTACCAGGCCGTCGCCCAGCGGGCGATCGCCGCCGGGGCCGACCCGGCGGCGGCCGAGGCCGACTCCCGCCGCCGGACGTCGGCCCTGATCGGCCTGGCGGGCGCGATCGGCGCCTTCGGCGGCGTCCTGGTGAACCTGGCCTTCCGCCAGTCCTTCCAGGCCAGTCACAACGGTGACACCGCCTACCTGGCCTTCCTGGCGGCCTACGTGCTGTGCTCGGTCCTGACCTGGACGGTCTGGCTCCGGCGGCGCTGAGGCGAGCGGCCCGGCCACCCGGCCGGGCCGCCGCGGCTTCCCGCGATTCCACAGATGAGCAGGGCTGTTTCCGTCCTGCCGCTTGTTCTACAGTTCTGTAGAACAAGGTGGACGGCACGACGGGGGAACAGCATGGACAGGCCGCTTCGACTGCCGCAGCAGGACCGGGCCGACTTCGAGACGGAACTGGGCAGGGCGCTGGCGGCCCCGCAGGTGCGGGAGGCGCTGCGGGACGGCGGGGACGAGCTGCGGGGAGTGGAGCGGCTGCGGCGGACGGCGCGGGAGAACGCGGAGTACGTGCTGGCCGCGGCGGCGCCGGAGTACGAGCGGTACGCGCTGCTGCGGGCGGACGCCGACGCGGAGGCCCGGCTGCCGGTGGACGAACCGGTGCGGGGGCGGGTGTCGGGCTGGTGGGGCGTGCTGGGGGTCATCGTGCCGATCGTCGCGGTGGCGGCGGCGGTCGTGCTCCTGCTGCTCGGGTACCTGCTGGGGCTGGCGGAGGACATGGGGGTGCTGGGGCACTCGCTGGTGGAGGCGGGCTGGATGGCGGCCGGGGTGGGCGCGGTGTCGCTACTGGTGGGCGGGGTGGGCCTGTTGGGGGCGGCGGCCCGACGGGAGGGGCCGGCCGAGGGGGAGGCGGACGGGCCGGGAGAGTTGGTGCGGGCCCGGGAGGCCTGGCGGTCGGCGCTCGCGGAGCGCGGGCTGGTGCCGTTCCTGGTGGCGCAGGCGAACGCCGGCCGGCGGGTCTGACGGCGGAGGGAGCGTCAAGGCCCGGTCGGGTCAAGGCGCGGTCGGCTCCGGTAAGGCGCGGTTAAAATCCGCGCCCCCGCGCGTGGTTGGGGCTTGTGTGCGCCAGTCAGTGAAATATCATATGGCGCATTGCACAGCGGTCCGGGCGAGATCCGGTTCCCATCCCCCGCCGCATCCGGTTGACGAGCTGTCAGCTCCGTACGCGTACCGCAATCCGTGCACCCTTCCCCCATGTCACGAGAGACGGAACCCGACCCGTGTTCAGATTCCGATCCCGCACCTCCCCGCCCGGACGACGCGCCCCGCGCACCGCGCTGGTGGCGCTCTCCGCGGCCCTGGCCGGCGCCGCGCTCAGCAGTCCGCTGTCCGCGACGGCCGACTCCCACGCGCCGCGGACGACGACCGTCGCGGTCCAGCCGGGCACGCCGAAGGGCGCCGCCGCGGCCCCGCAGAAGTCCGGCCCGCGCCGGGCCGCGGCGGCCAGGACCGGTCCGGTCACCACCGCGAACGGCGGTGCCGCGAACGGCGGTGTCAAGAAGACGCCCCAGCTGGTGGACGGCGCCGACCCGGGCACCGGCGGCAAGGACGGCGACGGCAACGTCGCGAACCAGTACGACCTCCAGGTCACCTACAAGGGCGGCCAGGAGTCGACCGGCGTGGTGATCGGCGCGCCCAAGGTCTACCTGGTGCTCTGGGGCTCCCAGTGGGGCACCGCCTCCACCAACGCCTCCGGCGACACCGTGGTGACCGGCGACCCGGACCAGGCCGCCCCCTACCAGCAGGACTTCTTCAAGGGCCTCGGCAGCTCCGGCGACGGCTGGAGCGCCGTCCTGACCCAGTACTGCGAGGGCATAGCCGCCGGTTCCGTCCAGTGCCCGGCCGGGTCCGCGCACATCCCGTACCCGCGGCAGGGCAGCGTGCTCGCGGGCGTCTGGGTGGACAACGGCGCCCCCGCCCCGCAGGCCGCGACCGAGCCGCAGCTCGGCGCCGAGGCGCTGGCCGCCGCCAAGCACTTCGGCAACCTGACCGAGGCGCAGAACCGCAACGTCCAGTACGTCATCGACTCGCCGCAGGGCACCGACCCGGACAAGTGGAAGGAGCTGGGCTACTGCGCCTGGCACGACTTCCAGCGCTCGCCGTACGGCCAGCTCGCCTACACCAACATGCCGTACCTGACGGACGTGGCCGGCTGCGGCACCAACTGGTTCGGTGAGAACACCCCGAGGGGCCGGCTGGACGGCTACGGCATCATCGGCGGCCACGAGTACGCGGAGACGGTGAGCGACCCGAACACCCCCGGCGGCTGGACGGACGCCACCGGCCAGGAGATCGGCGACAAGTGCGCCTGGATCCCCAAGGGGTCCAACGGCGGGCTGTTCTTCGAGGACCTGGCGACAGGCAGCTTCCCGCTGCAGACCCTGTGGTCCAACGCCGACCACCTGTGCATGGCCTCCGACCCGGTGGTGGCCGACCCGCCGGTGTCGGTGAGCACGATGTGCGACCGGACCGACAAGGCCGGGCAGCCGTTGTCGATCCCCGCGGTGGGCGTCTCCAGCACCGGTTCGGCCCTCAGCTACAGTGCCACCGGGCTGCCGCAGGGGCTGTCGATCGACGCGAGGAGTGGGGTGATCTCCGGCACGGCGGCCGCGACCAACGGCTATCAGCGGATCAACGTGACGGCGACGGACCCGGCGGGCAGGTCGGCGTCCACCGGCTTCTGGGAGAGCGTCGGCGCGGGCGGCGGAACGGGCTGCGGCGGGATCGAGCAGCTCATCGACCCCGGCTTCGAGAACGGCTCGGCGGACGTCAACCACACGGTGATGACGGACTCCTGGGGCCCGTCGGGGTACAACGTCATCACCCCGTCCAGCCTGCACGCGCCGCACTCCGGCTCCTGGTACGCCTGGCTCGGCCAGAACACCGGGACGGACGACTCCATCACCACCTACCTGAACACCTACCCGGGCTACGGGCGGGCGACCTTCTCCTTCTGGCTCGACACCGAGTCGACCAACACCTCGGCCGCCGCGCCCGACACGCTGTCGCTGGTGGCGATCGACCAGTACACCGGGCAGCCGCTCGGCACGGTGCGGACCTGGTCCAGCCAGAACGCCACCGGCGGTTACCAGTACCAGTCGGTGGACCTCTCCCCGTTCATCGGGCAGGTCGGCTGGGGGACCACCATCGGCCTCAAGCTGGTCTCGCACGAGACCGGGACGACTCCGGGCACCGCGTTCCTGATCGACGACGCCTCGGCCCGCGAGAGCTGACCCGGCACCCGAACTCCGGCCCCGGAACCGCGCGTCGCGGTTCCGGGGCCGGAGCCGTTCCACCCGCTACCGGGTGTCGGCGTTCAACCGGGCCGCTTCGACCAGCAGTTGGACGGCGTCGAGCGGGAGATCGAGCCGACGGGCGATCCAGGCGGCCGGGCGGCCGGTCCTGGCGAGCATCCAGGCCGAGTACAACTGCCCCAGCTGCGGCGCGTGTTCGGCGAGCAGCAGCGGGCGGACGGCCTCCATCGGGAAGCCCTCCAGGGCTCGGGCGCTGTACTCGCGCCCGTTCGGGCCGGGCGGTGGCAGCGGGAGCGGGCGGCGGGCGTCGAGCCATCTGCCGAACAGGACCGCCCCGACGACCAGGAGACCGGAACAGGAGACGCCGATCAGGGCGCCGCCGATGACCGGGCGGTCCTCCTCCTCGGCGAGGCCGAGGGCGATCTCCTCCAGGACGAGCAGGCCGAGCGCGGTGAGCAGCACCGCCGCCCGGCCGGGGCGAGGGAAGAGCCGGGACGTCGTCATGGGAAACCTCTTCCTCGGCGGGGGTGCCGGGGGGCGGGGGCGGGCGCGGCGACTCACCTTCCGTACAACGGCGGCGGGCGGACAGGGGCACGCTGGGACGGGCCGGACGGTGAAGGCTCGTGCACCAGGTTGACGTACCGTCAAAAACTCAACCAAGTGCGGGAGTTCTGTTAACGGGGGCCGAATTCCACCTTCGGGGCCGCCGACAGCATAACTCGGTCATGTCAACTTCGACACCCGTGTCGAAGTTGGCATGCGGAGGGTTCGGCCCCATGGACGTCCCGGAGGATCAACAGCACCCGGGCGGTGCGAACGGTGCCCGGAGCCACTCGGACGCCCGCCTCGGCGGCGCCCGGCGGCCCGGCGACGCCTGGCTCGGCGGAGGGACGTACCTCCAGATGCGGCAGGCGCTGGCCGAACGGCGGCGGCTACCGTGAGTGAGATGAGTCCCTTCCCCGGCCGGTGGTCCACAGTGGTAGGGGAGGCCGGAACCGATGGGACTCACCAGTCACAAGCTGCTGGCGCTGACGGCGCTGCTCGCCGTGTTCACGGTGCTCGGCACGCTCTGGGTCTGGCCGAAGCTCGCCGTCCGCAGCTGGCCGGCGGTGTTCCTGCGGCTCGGCACCATCGCCGTCACCCAGCTCTCGCTGCTCGCGGTGCTCGGGCTCGCCGTCAACGACTACTTCGTCTTCTACAGCAGCTGGTCCGACCTGCTCGGGCGCGAGCACAGCGCCGGCGTCATCCAGGGGGCCGGCCCGGCTCCCGGGAGCCCCGGGCCGACCAGCGGACCGCCCGGGGTGCAGGTGCTCGGCACGGCCGAGATCACCGGCGCCGGATCGGTCAGCCGGGACCCGGCGCGGATCGGCCGGCTCGACAAGGTCCGGCTGCCCGGCCCCACCACCGGGCTGAGCACCGACGGTTACGTCTACCTGCCGCCGCAGTACTTCCAGCCCGGCAACGAGGGCAGGCACTTCCCGGCCGTCCTGGTGATGACCGGCTTCCCCGGGGACGCCACCAACCTGGTCACCAAGCTGCGCTACCCGGCCACCGAACTCGACCTGCTGCGCAAGGGCACGATGAAGCCGACCGTCCTGGTCCTGATGCGGCCCTCGCCGAGCATGCCCCGGGACAGCGAGTGCGAGGACGTCCCGCACGGCCCCCAGGCGCAGAGCTACTTCACCACCGACGTACCCGCCGACCTGCGCGCCACCTACCGGGTGCTGGGCGGAGCGGGCAGCCTCGGCCTCATGGGCGACTCCACCGGCGGCTACTGCGCCGTCAAACTCGGCATGGTGCACCCGGGCACCTTCCCGGCCGCGGTCTCGCTCTCCGGCTACTTCAGGGCCGCGGAGGACGTGACCACCGGCGACCTCTTCGGCGGCAGCCAGCAGCGCCGGAACGAGGCCGACCTGAACTGGCGCCTGGCCCACCTCCCGATGCCCGCGCTCGCCGTGCTGCTCGCCGACAGCAAGCAGGACGGCAGCACGTACGCCGAGTCCTCCGCCTTCGCGGCGAAGGCCCGGCCGCCGCTGGTGGTGGCCCAGGCGACGGTGGACACCGGCGGCCACAACTTCACCACCTGGGACCGGCTGATCCCGCCCTCGCTCGGCTGGCTCAGCGCACACCTGCCGGACCCGGCGTGACCTCCGCCTACCGGGCCAGCAACGGCAGCGGTGCCCCCGTGCGGGCGGGCAGCTCCAGCCGGGTCAGCAGGGCCGACGGCGAGACCTCGACCACCCGGCAGTTCGCCCGGTGCCGGCAGTACCGGGCCACCGACGTACCGCGCAGCCGGTCGAAGCCGCGCCGGGTGGCGGCGCCGAGGACGAGCAGGTCGTCCGGGCCGGTGACGGCGGCGACCAGGGCGGGCCCCGGCTCGGAGTTCACCACCAGCGGGCGGATGACCAGGCCGGTCGGGTAGCCGCCGTAGGCCTGGTCGAAGGCGATGTCCAGGCGCCGGCGGGCGGCGTGCTCCAGCTCGGACAGCGGGCGCAGCCCGTCCCGGTCGTTCGGCGTCCAGGCGGCGACGGGCACCAGCACGGCCGCCTGCCGGGCCGCCTCGCCGACGGAGTGGTAGAGGGCGGCCAGGCTGCTCAGTGATCCGCTCAGACCGACGATCACCCGGGCGGTTCCGCTGTTCTCCCCGGTGATGCTCGCGGTGGTGGTCCCGGTCATGGCCGTTCGCCTCCGTCTCTCCGGTAGCTCTCTCCGGTCGAGTTCTGCCGGTCGGGTGCTCCTTGCTTCGGATGCCTCCAGTGAACCGCGGAACCACCGCGTCCGTACCGACGCTGACACCACCATGACGCCGGTCACACGCTTCTTGACGGCCCCCTGACACCGTGGATGATCGGCTCGAACGGCCGTTCCGGGGCGTGTCAGGAGGACGTCAAGGACGGCGGCCGGGGCGTACGGCCTGTGTCAAGGGCGGGTGCGCTCGGTGAGCGGAGGGTTTCCACTGGAGGAGTCCGGGCCGCTCGGCCCACCGTCCGAAGGGACCCCGCCATGAACGACACCGCCCTCGCCGTCGAACCTCCGCTACGCCGGGTCGTCCGGCTCGTCGAGCACCGTCCGACCGGGCAGCCGGAGGCCACGGTACGGACCGTGGAGCCGGCCTCCACCCTCGCCCTCGCTCCCGCTCCCGCTCCTGCCCACGACCGTGGCCGTGCGGCGAGCTGCCGCATCGCGATGCAGTTCGAAGACTGACCCGGAGGAGTGCCACCATGACCCAGCTCATCGCGCCTTCTGACGCCGCCGCCCCCGCCGGCACCGACGCCACCGCCCCCGCCGCCGCCCCCGCCGACGCGCTCGGCGGTCCCTGGCCGGCCTCGGCGCGGCCCGGCCCGGGAGCCGACCTGCTGGTCGGCGGGGTGGGGCTGGCCGAGGCGGCCGAGCGGTTCGGCACCCCGCTGTACGTGCTGGACGAGGGCGAGGTGCGCAACCGGGCGCGGGCCTACCGGCAGGCGCTGCCGCACGCCGAGGTGCTCTACGCGGCCAAGGCCTTCCTGTGCAGCGCGATGGCCGACTGGGTCGCGGAGGAGGGGCTCGGCCTGGACGTCTGCTCCTCCGGCGAACTCTGGCTGGCGGTCTCGGCGGGCTTCCCGGCGCAGCGGATCCTGCTGCACGGCAACGCCAAGTCCCCGGAGGAGCTGCGGCTGGCGCGCCGGCTGCGGGTCGGGCGGATCGTGATCGACGGCCCCGCCGAGATCGCCCGGCTGGCGGCGCTGGTGGCGGCCGACACCCCGCAGAAGGTGCTGGTCCGGGTCGTCCCCGGGATCGCCGCCGGGCACCACGCGGCGGTGCGGACCGGGGTCGGCGGGCAGAAGTTCGGCTTCCCGATCGAGGGCGGCGACGCGGCGGACGCGATCGCCCGGGTGCTCGGCCAGCCCGGGCTCGAACTGGCCGGTCTGCACTGTCACTTGGGCTCGCAGATCACCGACCTGGAGCCCTACCTGCGGGCGGTGGACGCGCTGGTGGGGCTGCTCGCCCAGGTGCGCGAGCGGCACGGCCTCGACCTGCCCGAGCTGGACCTCGGCGGCGGGCACGGGATCCGCTATCTGCCCGGGGACGAGGAGTTGGACCTCGCCGAGTTCGCCGTCCGGGTGACGGACCGCCTGGCGGTGCGCTGCGCCGAGGCGGGCCTGGAAGTGCCGCGCCTGATCGTCGAGCCCGGCCGCGCGATCGCCGGACCGGCCGGCGTGGCGGTCTACCGGGTGCTGTCCGTCAAGCACGGCGCCGACGGCCACTGCTTCGCCGCCGTGGACGGCGGGATGAGCGACAACCCGCGGCCGGCCCTGTACGGGGCGGAGTACGGCGTGCGGCTGGTGGGCCGCCGGTCGGACGCGGGCGCGATGCGGGTCGACGTGGTCGGCCGCCACTGCGAGGCCGGGGACGTGCTGGTCCGGGACGCCGTGCTGCCCGCCGACCTGCGCCCCGGCGACCTGCTGGCCGTACCGGCCGCCGGCGCCTACCAGCTGTCCATGGCCTCCGGCTACAACCTGGTCGGCCGTCCGGCGGTGGCGGCGGTGCGCGACGGCCGCGCCCGCCTGCTGATCCGCCGGGAGACGGTGGAGGACTTCCGCCTGCGCGAAGTCGGACGCTGACGCCGGGAGAACGCGAGGGGCCGCGCGAGGACGCCGGGCGCCGCGCGAGAAGTCGGCCGGTCCGACTTCTCGCGCAGCGCTGTCTCATGCGGAGGACGCGCTCACGCCGGGCAGCCCGCGTCGGCGATCACGAAGTAGCCGGGCGAGGTCTCCTCCAGGGTGTGGGCGATCAGCAGGTTCCACAGGCCCATGTTCTGGCCGGAGCCGTTGGCGTACGTGTAGCCGCCGCTCCGGTGGGCGCGCCCGGCCAGGGTCTGGTGGTAGTTGTCGGTGGTGTAGCAGGCCGGCGCCGGGCTGCCGCCGGCGGTGGTGGCCCGTACCGTTGCCGACCGGGCGCCGACGGTGCCGGAGGAGTCGACGGCGGCGACGGTGTAGCCGTACGGGGTGCCGGCGGTCAGGCCGGTGTCGGTGTAGGTGGTGCCGGTGACGGAGCCGACCTTCGTGCCGCCCCGGTAGACCTGGTACGAGGCCGCGCCGTCGACGGGGTTCCAGGAGAGCGAGACCGAGTCGGCCGTGGTGCCGGTGACGGTGAGCCCGCTCGGCGCCGGGAGCCCGCTGCCGCTCACCGGAGTGGCGAGGCCCCAGAACAGGGCGGTGTAGTAGCTGGAGCAGACGGTGTCCAGGAAGTAGGCGCCCGCCGTGCCGCACTGGTCGGGGCCCGAGCCCGGGGCGACGGCCAGGCCGTGGCCCATGCCGGAGACGGAGTACAGCTCGACGGCCGGGTTGCCGCTGGCGTCGTCGTACGTCGTCAGGGTGGTGCCGCCGGGCAGGCTCCGGGTCGCGGACGGGGTCTGGCCGATGCCCCAGACGTCGGTCCACTGGTCGCGCAGCTCGGTGCCGTTGACCGGACGGACGGTGTAGTCGGCGGTGCCCTGCCAGATCGCCACCCGCGGCCACGGGCCGGCGTACCCCGGATCGGAGCTGCGGACCTTGTCGCCCCACTGGGCCGGGGTGAGGTTCTGGCTGCCGTTCTGACAGCCGGACGCGGCGGCCTGGGTGGTGGCGCACTGGGCCGGGAGGCCCGAGTCGACGGCGCCACCGGCGAACACGTCGGGGTAGTCGGCCAGCAGGTCGGCGGTCAGGCCGCCGCCCGCGGACAGGCCGGTCACGAACACCCGGCGGGGGTCGGAGCCGTAGAGCGACTCGGCCCTGTTCACCATCTGCACGACGGACGCGGCCTCGCCCTGGCCGCGGGTGTCCCTGGTCGCGTCGAACCAACTGAAGCAGGACAGCGGGTTGTTGCTCGAACCGGTCTGCGGGAGGACCACGGCGAAGCGGTACGCGTCCGCGTACTTGGGCCAGCCGGAGTCGGCGTAGTAGTCGTTCGCGCTCTGGCCGCAGCCGTGCAGGGCGACCACCAGCGGTGCTCCGGTCGGCAGGCCGGCCGGGACGTAGGTGTACATCGCGAGATTGCCGGGGTTCGGGCCGAAGTCGCTCACCTGCTGGTAGGTGCCGCTGGTCGCCGCGGCGGGGGAGGCGGCGGTGGCGCTGGCGCTGGCGGTGGGGGCGGTGGGGGCGGCTGAGGCCGGGGCCCGGGTGGCGACGAGGGCGGCGGGGAGGCCGAGAACGAGGGCGAGAAGGGCGCGGGCCATCGGGCTGCGCCTGCGCGGCCTTCGGACGGGTCGGTCCATGGCGGGGCTCCAAGGTGGGTGGGGGACGGAGACCGTGCCGTGAAGCATGAAGCGCCCGGAGGGGCCGGGGACATGGACCGGACCTCCACGCTCGGTCTCCCCGGCATGTGCCGCACCGCCACCGTCGCGGTCCGCCCTCCGGGTACGACGTCGCCCCGCCGGGCAGCGGCTCGGCGGGGCGACGTCCTCAGGAGTCCGGGCTCAGCCCGCGTGGGCGGCGCCGACCAGGTCGGGCAGCAGCTTCGCCGCGTCGGGCGTGCCCAGGCCGGTGACCGGGTCCCAGCCGGTGGTGGCCGAGTAGCCGGGCACCGTGGGGTCGGTGGTGTTGTTGCCGAGGGTCACGTCGTTGAAGTCGGCCGCGTACTTGGCCGGGTCGGCGGCCAGCTTGTACAGGGCCGGGTTGATCTGGCCGAGGCCGCCGCCGTTGATCTGGTCCGCGATCGAGACCAGGCCGGCCCACTGCGGGCAGGACAGCGACGTTCCGCCGATGTCGTACCAGCCCGTGCTGCACGGCGTGCTACCGCACTTGAGACCGGAGGAGCCGTCCGGCGGCAGGGACAGGTAGACCAGCGCGCCGGTGCCGGGGGAGGCCTGCAGGGCCACGTCGGGGACGGCACGCTTGGTGCCGATCGCGGTGGAGCCGGCGGGCAGCGCCGACTGGTAGGCGGGCCTGTCGAAGACCTGGCTGAACCCGCCGCCCGAGCCGCTCCAACCCACCTCGGCCGCACCGGCGTTGGCCCGGCAGGCGGCCGGGTTGTCGGTGCTGTCCGTGGTCCGGCCGCCGGTCGCGCCGGGGTCGGTGCACAGGAAGGTGCCGCCGACGGCGGTCACCAGCGGGTCGGAGGCGGGCCACTCCACGGACGGGTACGGGAGGGTGGAGCCGCCGGACTTCACCGGGGTCTTCACGGAGCCGGCCGTGCCGTTGTCACCGCTGGAGCCGAGCACCGTGACGCCGTTCAGCGCGGCCGACTTGAAGGCGTTCCGCAGCGGCTCGATCGACTGGCTGCTGGCGAACGCGCCCTCGGCGGACGCGAAGGACTGGGAGATGACGTTCGCCAGGTGGTGGTCGACCACGTACTGCTCGGCGTTCATCAGGGCGGGCAGGCCCTGGACGCCCAGCGTCTCGGCGGTCGGGGTGCTGACCAGCAGGATGTTGGCGCCGGGGGCCATGGCGTGCGCGGTCTCGACGTCGAGCGCGACCTCCAGCGCCCAGGCGGCCTTGCTCTCCTGGCCGGTGCCCTGGCTGGTGGACGGCGGCGCGGTGGTGCCAGGGTCGCCCTGGACGTGCAGTTCGCTGAAGGTCGGCATGCCCGGCCGGCAGGTCACGCCCTCCTCGCCGCACATCGCGTCGACGCCGAAGGCCTGGTCGAAGACGTGCAGGTCGTGCGCCATGGTGTCGCTGCCGTACGAGTCGAAGATCGCGATCGTCTGGCCCCGGCCGTCGAAGCCGTCCGCGTACAGCGGGCCCAGGTTGTAGGCGGCCCGGATGCCCTGCGGGCTGAAGCACCGGCGGCCCGCCGACGCGCACTGCGCCGGGGTGGGGGGAGTGGTACCCGTCGACACCTGGCTGTAGTCGGCCACCGCGGGGTGCACCACCGGGTAGCCGACGGCGGCGACGGCACTGGTGACCGCCGGCACGGCGAGCGCGCCGGAGGCCGCGAGGGCCAGGCTGCTCACCCCTGCCAGGAATGTTCGGCGCATGCTTGGAGCCTTCAAGTGGTCCTCCACGAGGGTTGGTTGGGGGACAAAGGCCGGTACCCGGACCGGATCGTGCGACACCGGGTACGCGAGGGGGCTCCGGGACACAAGGTCACGGCCGGGCGAGTGTAGGCGCGGGGCCAGCCCTGCCTCAATGGCTCGTCAGGAATTCAGAACGATCTCTGACCTACGGCATGTCCTCGCTCGGGGAGGAGCTCCATCCGTCGAAGGCCCAGCCAGGGTGGGAAGCGCCGAGGAACGGCAGATGCGCGTCCCAGTCCGCTGCCGACAACTCCCGGACGGGCTGCAGCGTGATGCGGCCGTCCGTGTCGATGCCGAACCCCCAGGAGAACCCGAGCAGCGGGCGGACCCGCCGCTCGCCGTCGTCCAGTGGCGTCCGGGCGAGGAAGCTGTGGGCCGTCCAGTGCAGGGGGTCCCGTTCCGCGCGGGACGGCGCGTCGAACAGGGTGGGCCTGACACCGAAGAAGGCGTACGGCGACGGGGAGTCCTCGAAGAGGCACAGCGGATCCATGTCGAAGCCGGCCCCGGCCGAGGAGTTGTCGGTGGACCGCACCAGCTGGACCCAGCCGAAGAGGGCCCGATAACCCTCGCCGGGATAGTCCACCACGGCGGTGCAGCTCGGGAAGCCGGCGGCCGAGGGGTGCTTGCCGATCGCGGTGGGGTCGGCCACCTGTTCCACGGTCACCGCCACCGAGCCCTGCACGTCGTCATGCGCGAAAGAGAGGATCACGGCTTCACCCTGCCGTTCGCGCGCCTCCTCGGGAAGACCGTGGACCGCACTTGTCCAACCGCCCGATTGTCCGGTGCCGGGGCGGAGCCGGTGTCGCCGGCCGGGCTCGCCGTCCGGTGACAACGGAACGGTTGCGGAGGCGGGTGTTGGGCGGCGGAGGGGTTGGCGGGGTGGGGAGGGCGGGCGTTTGCCGGCTCCCGCTCGGGTGAACCTGTTGGGTTGTGGGCTGTTTTGTGGGTTTGAACGTTCAAACCGCGGCCGGTTCTCAGTCGGCGGCCGGTGCGATGATCAGCTCGCCGACCTGGCGGGCGGCCGCCGCCCGCTGCTCCGCGGGCAGCGCGTCGTCCGTGACCAGGACGTCCAGTTCGTCCAGCGTCGCGAAGGAGGCCAGTCCGACCGCGTCCCACTTGGTGTGGTCGGCCACCACGACGACCCGGCGGGCGGAGCGGATGAAGCCGCGGTTGGTCTCGGCCTCGGCCAGGTTCGGGGTGGTCAGGCCGGCTTCGGCGGACAGGCCGTGGCAGCCCAGGAGCAGCACGTTGACGTGCAGCGACCGGATCGCCTGGTCGGCCACCGGCCCCACCAGCGCGTCCGAGGGCGTCCGGACGCCCCCGGTGCGGATCACCGTCGCGGTGGTGGGCGTGCCGTCCGCGGCGGGCTGTTCGAGGAGGTCGGCGATCCGCAGCGAGTTGGTGACCACGGTCAGGCCCTCGACCCCGCGCAGCTGCCGGGCGACCGCGTACGTGGTCGTGCCGCCCGCCAGTCCGACCGCCGATCCCGGCGGCACCAGCGCGGCCGCCGCGCGGGCGATCGCCTCCTTGGCGGGCTGCTCCCAGCCGGCCTTGGCCTCGAACCCGGGCTCGCGACTGGCCGGCGCCTCGATCCGCACCGCGCCGCCGTGGACCTTCCGGACCAGTCCGCGGCGGGCGAGCGCGTCCAGGTCGCGGCGGACCGTCATGTCGGACACGCCGAGGTCCCGGACCAGCTCGGTCACCCGCACCCCGCCGCGGGCGCGGACCTGCTCCAGGATCAGCATCCGGCGCTGCCCGGCGAGGGGCAGGGCGCTGTCGGTCATCGGACCCCCTTCGATCGCTTTCCACCACCAACCATGATGGATAATGTTCGGAATTGTAGCTTCCTGTTGATCTCGAACGGCATCACTCAGAGGAAGAAGGCCATGCCCGGGACGATCCCGCCCCCGACCCCTGCCCCGGCTCCCACCCCTGCCCCGACCCCGACCGCTCCTCCCGCCCGCACCGTGACCACACTCGCGGACGGACGCCAACTCCTCTACTACGACGCCGGGCAGGCCGTCCACCGGAACGCCGTCGACCGGCGCCCGCTCGACCCGCCGTCCCACGGCTCCCAGGTACGGCTCGACCCCGCCACCGGCGACTGGGTCACCATCGCCGCCCACCGCCAGGCCCGTACCTACCGGCCCCCGGCCGACGAGTGCCCGCTCTGCCCGTCCCGGGACGGCCGGCTCAGCGAGATCCCGGCCGACGACTACCAGGTGGCCGTCTTCGAGAACCGCTTCCCCTCGCTCGCCGGACCGCCCGGCGAGCTCGCCCCCGACGCCGGCGGCCTGTGGACCGGCGGGCCCGGCGCCGGGCGCTGCGAGGTGGTCTGCTTCACCGCCGACCACGACGCCTCCTTCGCCGACCTCACCCCGGAGCGCGCCCGCCTGGTCCTGGACGCCTGGACCGACCGCACCGCCGAACTCGCCGCCCTCCCGGGCGTGCGGCAGGTGTACTGCTTCGAGAACCGGGGCGCCGAGATCGGCGTCACCCTCGCCCACCCGCACGGCCAGATCTACGCCCTGCCCTTCACCGCGCCGCGCACGGCCCGGATGGCCGTCCGGGCCGTCGAACACCGCGCCGCCACCGGCCGCAACCTCTTCGACGACCTGCTCGCCGCCGAGCGGGCCCGCCCCGAACGGGTCGTCCTCGCCGGGGAGCACTGGACCGCCTTCGTCCCGTTCGCCGCCCGCTGGCCGTACGAGGTCCATCTCTACCCGCACCGCCGGGTGCCCGACCTCACCGGCCTGGACGGCGCGCAGCGCGAGGAATTCCCCTTCCTCTACCTGGAGTTGCTGCGCCGATTCGACCGCCTCTTCGCCGGCCCCGGCGGCTCCGGCGGCTCCGGGCGCACCCCGTACATCTCCGCCTGGCACCAGGCGCCGGCCGGCCGGCGGGACGAACTCGCCCTGCACCTGGAACTGTTCACCATCCGGCGCACCGCCGACAAGCTCAAGTACCTGGCCGGGGTCGAATCCGGCATGGACGCCTTCGTCAACGACGTCACCCCCGAGGACGCGGCCCGTCGGCTGCGGGAGGTCGCCTCATGAACACCGCAACCGCCTTCGGCGAGCTCTACGGCCGCGCACCCGAAGGGGAGTGGGCCGCCCCCGGCCGGGTGAACCTGATCGGCGAACACACCGACTACAACCTGGGGTTCGTCCTGCCGATCGCCCTGCCGCAGGCCGTCCGCGCCCAGATCCGGCGCCGCGACGACGGGCTGCTGCGGCTGTACTCCGCGCAGGGCGGCCCGGAGGTCACCGAACTGCGGCTCGACGACCTCACCCCCGGCTCGGTGCCGGGCTGGGCCGCCTACCCGGCCGGGGTGGTCTGGGCGCTGCGGGACGCCGGGCACGCGGTCGGCGGGGCGGACGTCCGGTTGGAGAGCGACGTGCCCGGCGGCGCCGGGCTGTCCTCCTCCGCCGCGCTGGAGTGCGCGACCGCCGCGGCGTACAACGACCTGTACGGGCTGGGCCTTTCGGCGCCGGAGCTGGCGCAGCTGGCCCAGCGCGCCGAGAACGCCTTCGTCGGCGTGCCCTGCGGGATCATGGACCAGATGGCCTCGATGTGCTGCCGTCCGGGCGCCGCCCTGTTCCTGGACAGCCGGGACCTGACGATGCGCCAGGTGCCGGTCGACCTCGCGGGCCAGGGCCTGGCACTGCTGGTCCTGGACACCCGGGTCAAGCACGACCTGGGCGACGGCGCGTACGCCGCCCTGCGGGCCGGCTGCGAGAAGGCCGCGGCCCAGCTCGGGCTGTCCGCCCTCCGCTCGCTGGACCCCTCCGGACTCCCCGCCGCCCTGGACCGACTCCCGGCGGAACTCCGGCCGTTGGTGCGCCACGTGGTGACCGAGAACGCGCGGGTCGAGGCCGCCGTCGCCGCCCTGGACGCCGGCGAGCTCACCGCGCTCGGCCCGATCCTCACCGCCGGGCACGCCTCGCTGCGCGACGACTACCGGGTCTCGTGTCCGGAGACCGACCTCGCCGTCGAAGCCGCCGTGGCGGCGGGCGCCTACGGCGCGCGGATGACCGGCGGAGGCTTCGGCGGCTCCGTCATCGCCCTCGTCGACGCCACCGCCGCCGACCGCGTCACCGAGGCCGTCGCCGCCGCCTTCCGCGCCGCCGGGTACGCCGAGCCGCGCGCCCTCACCGCCGTACCGGCCGAGGGGGCGCGCCGACTGCGCTGACCCGGGCCCGGCGGCGCGCAGGCTGCCGCCGGCCAAAGCCCGGTCCAACGGCCCTCAGGCCCGGTGGGCCGCCGGGCGCTCCGGGGACGCCTCCGCGAGCGCCCGCTCCACGGCCTCGACCCCGGCGCGCAGCCCGTACACCGGGGTGGCCGGCTGCTGGCGCCAGGAGTCGTCGATGCCGCCCGCGTCCACGGTGTCGAAGCCCAACTCGTCGACCAGTGCCCGGACGACCCGCTTCGCGGCCTCGTCGTCGGAGGCGACCGGGACGGCCAGCCGCTCCGGGTCACCCGCCGGGCGGGGCCGCTCCAGCAGGTCCTGCGCGTAGGTGCCGTTGAACACCTTCACCACCCGGTGGCCGAGGTGCTGCTCCGTCCAGCGGCTCTCCGTCAGCCCGCCGTCCTCGATCGCGTCGATCCGGCCGTCCCGCTCCTTGGGGTAGTAGTTGCCGGTGTCGATCACCGCCACGCCCTCGGCGGCGCCGTCCAGCAGCCCCGCGGGCAGGTCCGGCACGTTCTTCAGCGGCACCGTCACCACCACGACCTGCGCGCCCTTCGCCGCCTCGGCGGCCGTCACCGCCTTCGCGCCCGTCTCCTCGGCCAGCGCCTTCAGCGACTCCGGTCCGCGCGAGTTGGCCACCGAGACCTCGTGCCCGAGCGCGGTCAGACGCCGCGTCAGGTTGCCGCCGATGTTGCCCGCACCGATGATGCCGATCTTCATGGGAAAGCCCTCGCTCTTCGGGTGTGCCGCAAGCTCGTCGCCATGGCCCAACCCGGCGGTGAACGGTTCTGTTCCCGATCCGGTCCCGATTCGTCCGCGAGGGTGGTCCCTGGCGCACCTCGGGTCGGCCGGCGCCTGCTGCTCACCTGGTCGGCAAGCCCCTGACGGGGGCGTGTTGAATGGCGTCCACCATGGACGGCACCGCACTGCAGCACCTCATCCACGGGCTCCCCGCCGCCTTCGCAACGGCCCCGCGCCCTACCGGCATCGACGCCTGCCCGTGCTGCCACCCGCCGGACGGGATCGACACCCTCCTGCGCACCCCGCGCGAGCGGCTGGGGCCGGACGAGCTGACGCGCTACGCCGCCTCGGCGCTGAACACCGTCGGCTCGCCCGGCGACTTCCGCTACTTCGCCCCGCGCATCCTCCAACTCGTGCTGACCGGCGAACTCTCCGTCCCCGACCTGGAAGTGGTCGGCATCAAGCTCGCCCAGGCCGGCTGGTACGACTGGCCGGAGGCCGGGTACCTGCGCCGACTCCTGGACGCGCTCTGGTCGGACGCCCTCCACAACGCCGAGGAGTGGTGGGACGCCGAGTCCGTCCTCTGCGCCCTGGCCGCCGCCGACCCGGACGGCACCGGCGACCGGCTAGCAGAATGGCTCCGCCTGGCGACCCCGACGTCCGTGGAGCGGCTGTACGAGCTCGCCCTCGCCGGGGGACTCGCCCCTTCGAACGCCTTCTGGGACGAACAGAGCGCCCCGTACCGCGCCTTCGCCGAATGGCTGCGCGGCCCTGACCTCCAACTCTCCGTAGAGACGGCCGTGTTCCGGACCGACGACCCCGCCCAACTCGAACAACTCTTCACCGTCCATGACATCCTGGCGCCATGACCCACGGTATGGCGCCGCCGCTGCTCGCGGTCGCAGTACTCCTGCTCGTCATCAAACTGGCCCGACAACGGCGAAACGGCAAGCCCTTACGGCTGGTCCCCCGCTCGACTCCGGCGCGGGCGACGGGCATCGCCGTCGCCGTCCTGGTGGTGATCTCGGGAACGGCGGCCGGTCAGCCCTGGGACGGGTCGGTCGTCCCGGCCGTCTCGCTCGGCGGCCTGGCGGGGTCCTTCGTCGACCTCCGCCACCACTGAGACCGGCGCCGCCACCCTCACTCGAAGCGCGCCGGGTCGCCCGCCCCGCGCCGGACGATCTCCGCCTCGCCGCTTGAGAAGTCGATGACCGTGGTCGGCTCGGTGCCGCAGTCGCCGGAGTCCACCACCGCGTCCAGCACGTGGTCCAGCCGTTCCTTGATCTCCCACCCCTGGGTCATCGGCTCCTCCTCGCCGGGGAGGATCAGGGTGCTGGACACCAGCGGCTCACCGAGTTCGGCCAGCAACGCCCGGGTGACGGCGTGGTCGGGGATCCGGACCCCCACCGTCTTCTTCTTCGGGTGCAGCAGGCGGCGCGGAACCTCCTTGGTAGCGGGCAGGATGAAGGTGTAGCTGCCCGGTGTCGCCGCCTTGACGGCCCGGAAGACGTAGTTGTCCAGCTGGACGAACTGCCCGAGCTGGGCGAAGTCCTCGCACATCAGGGTGAAGTGGTGGCGTTCGTCGAGGCGCCGGATCGAGCGGATCCGCTCCAGGCCCTCGTGGTTGTCCAGTCGGCAGCCGAGCGCGAAACAGGAGTCGGTCGGGTACGCGATGAGCGCCCCGGACCGTACGCTGTCGGCCACGGTGCCGATGGTGCGCGGCTGGGGGGACTCTGGGTGCACGTCGAAGTACTTCGCCATTGGCCGACCTTACGGGATTCCGGCCGCCGATCGGTGCAACCGCGACGTCCCGGGTTCTGGCGGGCCGCCGACTCGCGGCGTACGGTCGGCAGCCATGGGCTTCGACCAGGCGCGGGTGAACCGGATCTTCCGGCCGGAGACGTACGCGGAGGGTGTGCCGTACGGGTTGTTCCGCGAGCTGCGGGCGCAGGCGCCGGTGTGCTGGGTGGAGGAGCCGGCGGTGGGGGAGTGGCCGCCCGGGCCCGGCTACTGGGCGGTGCTGCGGCACCCGGACGTGAAGCACGTGCTGCGCAGCCCGGAGGACTTCTCCTCGCACCTCGGCGCGACCCAGATCCGGGACCCGGATACCCCGGACGACCTGGCCTTCGCCCGCACCATGATGCTCAACCAGGACCCGCCCGACCACTCCCGGCTGCGCCGGGCCGTCGCCGCCGCCTTCACCCCGCGCGCGCTGCACGAACTGACCGCCGCCATCGAGCGGCGCGCGGCCGAACTCGTCGCCGCCGTCCGCCCCTTGGGCGAGGCCGACTTGGTACCGGTCGCCGCCGACCTGCCGGTCCGGACGCTGGCCCGCATCCTGGGGGTGCCCGACCAGGACCGGCAGCTGCTGGTCGACTGGTCGAACCGGGTGATCGGCTACCAGGACCCGGACCACGCCCGGTCCAGCACCGCCGACCCGGCCCGGCTCACCGACCTGGGCCGCGCCGCGGTCGCCCGGCGCCCCGGCGCCCTCACCACCGCCGACGGCCGCCCGCTCAACCCGCGCTCCCGCGCCGCCCTCGCCGACATGTTCGACTACGCCCACGCGCTCGCCGAACAGCCCCCGCCGGGCAGCATGGTCGCCCGGATGCTGGAAGCGGGCCTGAGCACCGGCGAGTTCGAGACCATGTTCTTCCTGTTCGCCGTCGCCGGGAACGAGACCCTGCGCAACGGCCTGCCCGGCGCCCTGTACTCCCTGCTCCAGCATCCCGACCAGTACCGGGAGTTGTGCCGTCGGCCCGAGCTGATCGGCTCGGCGGTGGAGGAGTTGCTCCGGTTCTGGCCGCCGGTGCTGGAGTTCCGGCGCACGGCCACCCGGGACGTGGTGCTCGCCGGGCAGCGGATCCGCGCCGGCGACAAGGTGGTGGTCTACCACGCCTCCGCCAACCGGGACGAGTCGGTCTTCCCCGACCCGGACCGCCTCGACCTCGCCCGCACCCCCAACGACCACGTCAGCTTCGGCTTCGGCCCGCACTTCTGCGTCGGCGCCCGGCTGGCCAGGATCCAGCTGACGGCCCTGCTCCGCCGCATCGTGACGGAACTCCCCGGCCTGGAACTCGCCCCGGGCCCGCCCCCGCAGCGCCTGGTGTCGAACTTCCAGACCGGCCTGAAGGACCTGCGCGTCCGCTGGCGCCGGCGGGGCGGTCCTGAAGCAGGGGCAGGGGGGTCCCGGTCCTGAACGGCGGCCCCCGCGCCCAGCCCGTACACCGCACCGGCCCCGGAGCCGAGCGTCGCGCCGCCGAGCAGGGTGCCGATCCCGATCCCGGCGTAGATCGCGGAGGAGTTGAGCGACACCCGAAGGAAGGGGGTTCGTTTCAGCCGGTCAGGCGCGTGCAGTGCCGCCGGGTGCCGGAAGGCCGCCGGCGCCCCCGGACTCCGGGAGCGGTCAGCCCGCGCAGGCCGGGCAGAGCCCCCGGTAGGTGACCTCGGCCCCCGAGACGGCGAAGCCGAAGCGCTGCTCGGCCGGGAGGTCGGCGAGCGGGTCGCCGACGGGGTGGACGTCGCGGATGGCGCCGCAGCCGGTGCAGACCAGGTGCTGGTGCGGGCGGTGGGCGTTGGGGTCGTAGCGCTTGGCGCGCCCGTCCGTGGACACCTCGATGACCTCGCCGAGGGTGACCAGTTCGCCGAGGGTGTTGTAGACCGTCGCGCGCGAGATCTCCGGCAGGCGGTCGGCCGCGCGGGCGTGCACCTCGTCGGCGGTCAGGTGCACGTGCTCGCCGTCCAGGACCTCCGCCACGACACGCCGCTGGGAGGTGAGGCGCCAGCCGCGCTCGCGCAGCCGCTCCAGCAGGTCACTCATACGGTTCACCTATTCAGGTCACGGGGAAGACCGGAGTTTACCAATCGACATCCGCTGCGGTCCGCTTCCCGACCGGATATGGGTTTGGTGTCTTTCTTGACTTGGATTCCGTCCATCGTAGGATCGGCTCCGGCGCTAGCCTGGGCAATAGCAGTAGGTGCCGTAGGTAGCAGATAGACACCGTGATCCGCCTTGTAGGGAAGGATTCCCATGTCTGAGAACCACGATGCAACCGGCGTAGAGGCGAGCGCGGGCGGCTGCCCGGTCAACCACGGGCGCGCGCTCCACCCCACCCAGGGCGGCGGGAACCGCCAGTGGTGGCCGGAGCGGCTGAACCTGAAGATCCTCGCCAAGAACCCCGCCGTGGCCAACCCCTTCGGCGCGGACTTCGACTACGCCGAGGCGTTCAACGCCCTCGACCTCCCGGCCGTCAAGCGGGACATCCAGGAGGTGCTCTCCACCTCGCAGCCCTGGTGGCCGGCCGACTTCGGCTACTACGGCCCCTTCATCATCCGCATGGCCTGGCACAGCGCCGGCACCTACCGGATCAGCGACGGCCGCGGCGGCGCCGACGGCGGCCAGCAGCGCTTCGCCCCGCTCAACAGCTGGCCCGACAACGCCAGCCTGGACAAGGCCCGCCGGCTGCTCTGGCCGGTGAAGAAGAAGTACGGGCGCAACATCTCCTGGGCCGACCTGATCGTGCTGGCCGGCAACGTCGCCCTGGAGGGCATGGGCTTCGAGACCTTCGGCTTCGGCGGCGGCCGGGTCGACGAGTGGGAGCCGGACGAGGACGTCTACTGGGGCCCGGAGACCACCTGGCTGGGCGACGAGCGCTACACCGGCGACCGCGAGCTGGAGAGCCCGCTGGCCGCCGTCCAGATGGGCCTGATCTACGTCAACCCCGAGGGCCCCAACGGCAACCCGGACCCGATCGCCGCCGCCCGCGACATCCGCGAGACCTTCTACCGGATGGCGATGAACGACGAGGAGACCGTCGCGCTGATCGCCGGCGGCCACACCTTCGGCAAGACCCACGGCGCCGGCCCGGCGGACAACGTCGGCCCGGACCCGGAGGACGCGCCGATGGAGCAGATGGGCCTCGGCTGGAAGAGCAGCTTCGGCACCGGCGTGGGCGGCGACGCGATCACCAGCGGGCTGGAGGGCATCTGGACCCCCACCCCGACCACCTGGGACAACAGCTTCTTCGAGACGCTGTTCGGCTACGAGTGGGAGCTCACCAAGAGCCCGGCCGGCGCCCACCAGTGGAAGCCGAAGGACGGCGCCGGCGAGGGCACCGTGCCGGACGCCCACGACCCGAACAAGCGGCACGTCCCGATCATGCTCACCACCGACCTGTCGCTGCGCTTCGACCCGGTGTACGGGCCGATCTCCCGGCGCTTCCTGGAGAACCCGGCGGAGTTCGCCGACGCCTTCGCCCGCGCCTGGTTCAAGCTCACCCACCGCGACATGGGCCCGATCGTGCGCTACCTCGGCCCCGAGGTACCGAGCGAGCAGCTGCTCTGGCAGGACCCGCTGCCGACCGTCTCCTACCAGCAGATCGGCGCGGCGGACGTCGCCGACCTCAAGCGGCGGATCGCCGAGACCGGCCTCTCGGTCTCCGAGCTGGTCTCCACCGCCTGGGCCGCGGCCTCCTCCTACCGCAACAGCGACAAGCGCGGCGGCGCCAACGGCGGCCGGATCCGGCTCCAGCCGCAGGCCGGCTGGGAGGTCAACGAGCCCGACCGGCTGGCCGGCGTGCTGCGGGCCCTGGAGGGCGTGCAGCGGGACTTCAACGCCCAGGCGGGCGACAAGCAGGTCTCGCTGGCCGACCTGGTGGTGCTGGCCGGCGGCGTCGGCATCGAGCAGGCCGCCAGGGCGGGCGGTCTGGCCGTCGAGGTGCCGTTCGCGCCCGGCCGGGTGGACGCGTCGCAGGAGCTGACCGACACCGAGTCCTTCGCCGCGATGGAGCCCAGGGCGGACGGCTTCCGCAACTGGGTCGGCAAGGGCAACCGGCTGCCGGCCGAGTTCCTGCTGCTCGACAAGGCCAACCTGCTGGGCCTCAGCGCTCCCGAAATGACCGTCCTGGTCGGCGGGTTGCGCGTGCTGGGCGCCAACCACCAGCAGTCCTCGTACGGCGTGCTCACCGAGACGCCGGGCGTGCTGACGAACGACTTCTTCGTCAACCTGCTGGACCTGGGGACCAGTTGGCGGTCCACCTCGGAGGACGCCCACACCTTCGAGGGCCTGGACGCCTCGGGGCAGGTCAAGTGGACCGGCACCCGGGCCGACCTGGTCTTCGGCTCCAACTCCGAACTGCGCGCCGTCGCCGAGGCGTACGCGGCCGACGACGCCAAGGAGAAGTTCGTGGAGGACTTCGTCGCGGCCTGGGTCAAGGTCATGAACGCGGACCGCTTCGACCTGGTGTGACGCTTCACCGGTGACCGGGAACCCGGGGGTGCGAACCCCCGGGCTCCCGGTCGTCGTCGCGTCCTACGGCGGCCCGGGCGCCCCCGCGCTGACCAGGCCCGTCTCGTACGCCGCGACCACCACCTGGGCCCGGTCCCGTAGCCCCAACTTGCCGAGGATACGGGCCACATGGGTCTTCACCGTCGCCTCGGACAGCTGGAGCCGGGCGGCCAGCTCGGCGTTGCTCAGGCCCCGGGCGAGCAGCGACATCACCTCCAGCTCGCGCGGGGTGAGGGTGGCCAGCTCCCGGTGCGGGGCGGCCGCTTCGGGGGCGGCCGGGCGGGCGAAGCGCTCGACCAGGCGGCGGGTGATCGCGGGGGCGAGCAGCGCGTCGCCGGTGCGGACCAGCCGGACGGCGGCGGCCAGGTGCTCCGGGGTGACGTCCTTGAGCAGGAAGCCGCTGGCCCCGGCGGCCATCGCCGCGTAGACGTAGTGGTCCAGGTCGAAGGTGGTCAGCATGATGATCCGGGGCGGGGTCTCCGAACCGCCGGCGAGGATCCGCCGGGTGGCCTCCAGCCCGTCCAGGCCGGGCATCCGGATGTCCATCAGCACCACGTCCGGTCTGCTCCGGCGGACGGCGGCGACGGCCTGCTCACCGTCCTCGGCCTCGGCGACCACCTCGATCCCCTCGGACTCCAGGATCAGCCGGAACCCGATCCTGACCAGTGCCTGGTCATCGGCGACCACCACGCGCACGGGCTGCTCGTTCATCGGCTCGTTCATCGACGCTCCAGCGGTATCCAGGCCGTGACGCGGTAACCGCCGTGCGGCCGGGCGCCGTTGTGCAGGGTGCCGCCGTGGACGGCGAGGCGTTCGCGCAGCCCGAGCAGGCCGCGTCCGTTGCCGGTGGCGGCCGCTCCGGTGGGGCGTCCGCCGGTGTCGGTGACCTCCACCCGCAGGTGGTCGGGGGCGTAGTCGACGGTCACCTCAGCGTCTGCGCCGCCCGCGTGCTTGACGGTGTTGGTCAGCGCCTCCTGGACGACCCGGTAGGCGGCGAGTTCGACCCCGGGCGGGACGGCCCGACGCTCCCCGCGCACGGTCAGCTCCACGGGCAGCCCGGCCCGGCGGACGCCCTCGACCAGGGCGTCCAGCCTCCCGAGGCCGGGCTGCGGGCTCAGATCGGCGCTCGCCGCCGGGTCGTCCTCCCCGGTGTCCGAGTCGATGGTCAACAGACCCATCACCTGCCGCAGTTCGGTCATCGCCGCCCGCCCGCCGGACTCCACCGCGGCCATCGCCTCCCGGGCCCTGTCCGGGGCGGTGTCCAGGATCTTGCGGGCGGCTCCGGCCTGGATCGTCATCATGCTCACGTTGTGGGTCACCACGTCGTGCAACTCCCGGGCGATGCGGGCCCGTTCGTGCTCCACCGCGCGCTGGAGCGCGGACAGCCGCTCGCGTTCCAGCGCGGACAGCCGCTCCCGCTCCTCCTCCACCCGGCGGCGCCACATCCGCAGTTCGTAGGCGACCGCGAACACCGGCACCAGGACGATCAGGGCGATCACCGCGTTCGGGAAGTGCGGCAGCTTGGCCATGTCGAAGAGCACCACGAGCGTGCCGGCGGCGGCCGACAGGCTCAGCAGCAGGGCCTTCGAGCGGCGCCCGTACGCGGCCGCGCCGTAGGCGGCGACGATCACCACCACGCCCTCCCAGAACGCGATGTCCTCGTGCTGCCCCCGCACCAGCAGCGCGGCCGGCAGCACCGTCCACAGCACCGCCAGCGGGTGGCGCCGGCGCAGTGCAAGCGGCAGCGGGACGAGCGGCACCAGCAGCAACAGCCCGTGCCAGGTGGCGCCGGGCGCGGCCTGGGCGCCGTGAGCGCCGTTCGTGCCGGCCGCGACGGTGGCGTAACGGCCGCAGGTGTAGGAGAGGAACAGGGCCAGGGCCAGGTCGAAGGCCTGGCCGCGCCGGGTCGGGCGGGGCGGGGGAGCCGGGCTGCCCGCTCCGCCGCCCAGCAGCCGTCGCACTGCGGGGTGGTTGATCACCGGGACATTGTGGCGGTCGGCCCCTGCCCGGGACAGCCCGGCGGTCGGCGGCAGCCCGTACACCGCTCGACTACACCGGAGGGATGACACCGTGCCGCACGGCCTGACGACGGACAGGTCGGCGGGGCGCGGTGCCGGTGCTCCGCCGGAGGGTCTGACCCCTTCAGCCCTCCCTGCGCTCCTCGGCCTCCTTCCCTTCGGCCTTCCCCTCGGCCTTCCGCTCGGCTGCCCGGACCTGCTCGGCGAAGGTGTGCTCGTCGATCCGCTCGACCGTCGCACCGTGCTCGGTGGCCAGCCCGTCCGCCGGGCCGGGCGAGGACTCCCGCAGGTCGAGGGCGAGCAGCGCCCCGCCGTCCGGCACCCGGGGCGACAGCACGATCATCGCGGCGCCGGCCTCCGTCGCGTACCGCTCCTCGGCCGCGCTGCCCAGCGCGGCGCCCGCCGCGAAGCCCAGCAGCGCCCCGACCGGCCCGCCGAGCAGGCCCACCAGACCGCCCAGCACACCGGAGCCGACGGTGGCGACGCCGGCGCCGCGGGTGAAGGTGTCCCGCACCTCCAGCATGCCGTCGGAGCTGCGCTCCAGGGCCGCGACCGCGTGCAGGCCCGGCAGGTGCTGCGCCGCGTCGAAGGCGGAGCGCCAGGTGGTGGTGTCGGGGAAGGTCAGCAGGACGAGGTTGCGCTGCTCGCTCATCGCACTCCGATCGGGCTGGGGGTCGGGAGTCAGGGGTCGGCAGTCAGGGGTCGGGGGTCGGGGCATGGCCGTCCTGGGAGCCGGGGAGTCCATCGTGACCCCTGGGTGCGAGCTGCTGCCACAGGAGCGACCGGTTCAAACCACCGCCGCGGTTCACCTCGGGTGCACCACCCGTATTCCGGCCAGGTGTGGGATCGCCCGAACGATCGGACGGCGGGCCGCACGGGGCCGGTACCGGACGCGGCCTGGGAGAACGGGGTCGGGGCGGTCGGGCGAGCGCTATTTCGACCCTGGCCGAAAGAAGGGCCGGTGGTGCGCATGCCTATGGTGTGCCGCCGGGCGGCGCTGCCAAGATCCGGAAATCGGCACACCCGTGCCAGACCCGAACGCTTGGAGGAGGCAGCATGCAGCCCACGGCTGAGCAGGTTCGCGCACTCAAGGACGAGGACTTCCGGCTCACCCTCGGCCAGGGCCACCAGGTCCACCCGGCCGGGGAGCTCGCGGACGAGCTGTACGTCACCGCCGCAGTGCTCAACAGCACCTGTGACGGCTGGTCCAGCTGCGGTCGCGTCTGCAGCTACTGAGCCCGGGTCCGGCGCCGGCCCCGAACCGGTCGTACGGCCGGTTCGGGGCCCGTGCCGGACGCGCCGCCTTCGGTGCTACCGGCGCTACCAGGGTTACCGGCGCTACCAGGTCTACCGGCGCAACCAGGACTACCGGCGCAACCAGTGCAACCGTGCATTCCAGAGAGGCAGCACCGCCCCGTGGTCGACACGTCCGAATTCCTACGGGCTGCCGCCCGGGCCGTCCCGTTGAACGCCCGGGGCCGGGCGCCGGAAGGCCTCCACCCGGCGGGCGCCGGCACCGGTGACGAGGACCGCACCGAACGCGCCGCCCGGAAGCTGGAACGCTGGCGGACCCAGTCGCCGTTCGACCGCGCCGACTGGTTCGCCCGCCGCCTGGCGTCCGACGGCCTCGACCCGGACGCCGTGCACGCCCTCCTCGCCGAGCACCCCGACGCACTCGCCGCCCGCCTGGGCCCCCACCCGTGGGCCGAGCGGCTCGCCGCCGCGTTCGAGCGGCCCGGCACCCTGGACGTCCCCGAGGAGCACGAGTTCGCCCGGCTCGTCGCCCCGCTGCTCGCCGCCGCCCGCGACCGCCTGCACGCCGGACTCGCCGCGCTGGACGCCCCGTCCCTCGGCACCCCCGAGGAACTGGCCGCCCTCGCCCTGCCCGCGCTCACCGCCACCGCCCACGGGATGGCCACCCGGACCGTCATCACCGAACTCCATGTCGCCCGGCTGAGCGGTGAGTTGACCGCCGACACCCCCGAGCGGCGCTACCGCGACTTCCTCGACCGGCTCACCCGACCCGAACAGGCGCTCCGCCTCCTCGCCGAGTACCCGGTCCTGGCCCTGCGCCTCACCACCCTCGCCGAACAGTGGACCAGCACCACCCTCACCCTGTTCGGCCGCCTCGCCGCCGACCTCCCGGCCCTCGCCAATACCTTCGCCGACGGCCGACCGCTCGGCCGGCTCACCGAACTCACCACCGGCCTCGGCGACCCGCACCGCGGCGGCGCCACGGTCAGCTCGCTGCGCTTCGAGCACGGCGTCCGACTGGTCTACAAGCCCCGGCCGCTCGGCGCCGAGACCCACTTCCAGCAGATCCTGCACTGGCTCAACCCCCAGCTGCGGCTGCCCCTGCGCGACCTCGCCCACCTGGCCGGCGACGGCTACGGCTGGGTCGCCCACCTCACCGCCGAACCGGCCGCGAACGAGCGCGAGTTGAGCGACTTCTACCACCGGGCCGGCACCCTCGCCGCGCTGATGTACGTCCTCGACGCGGTCGACTGCCACGCCCAGAACCTGCTCGCCGTCCGGGACCAGCCCGTCCTCATCGACCTGGAGGCCCTCCTCCACCCCGACCTCCACGAGCCCGCCAAGGACCTCTCCGAATCCGAACGGCTCGCCCGCCACCAGGCCCGGCACTCGGTGCTGCGCTCCGGCCTGCTCCCCGAACGCATGTGGGACGAGGGCAACGGCGGCGCCGACATCTCCGCCCTCGGCTGGGACCCGGCCAACCTGCCGCCCCGCCCCGTGCCCGTCCTGGTCGGCCAGGGGACGGACGAACTCCGGCTGGAATACCGGCGGATGCCCGTCGAAGCCCCCGGCAGCCGGCCCGTGCCGGCCGGGCAGCCGCTGCGACCGGCCGACCACCTGGCCGAACTGGAGGCCGGCTTCACCGAGGCCTACCGGCTGCTCGCCGCCGACAAGCCCCAACTCCATTCACTGATCGGCGCGTTCGCGGCGGACGAAACCCGTCTGCTGCGCCGCGACACCTTCGAGTACCGCACCCTGCTCAACACCGCGTGCCACCCCGACCTGCTCCGCGACGCCCTCGACCAGGACCGCCACCTCGACCGGCTGTGGGCGCTGGTCGGCTGGGAGGAGCAGACGCTCGCCTTCGTCGAACACGAGCGCGCCGACCTCTGGCGCGGCGACGTCCCCGTCTTCACCATCCGCCCCGACAGCGTCGACGCCCGCTCGTCCGCCGGCGCACTGATCCCGGACGTCACCGACCGGCCCGCGCTCGAACTCGCGCTCGCCAAGGCGGACACCCTCGGCGAGGACGACCTCAGCCGCCAACTCCAGCTGCTGCGGCTCTCGGTGACCACCGCGGACGGAGCGCGCGAACCCGGCCGGGCGGTCGCCACCGGCCGTTCCGACGCGCCCGCCGAACCGAGGGAGGGCCTGGCCGACCGCGCCCTCGCCAAGGCCGTCGAAGCCGGCGAACAGCTGCTCCGCGAGGCCTACCGCGGCAGCGCCGACCTCGCCTGGGCCGGTCCCAACTGGGCGCCGCCCGGCCGCTGGGCCCCCGCCGAACTCGGCCCGGACCTCTACAGCGGCACCGCGGGCATCACCCTCTTCCTCCACCAGCTGGCCCTGGCCACCGGTGACCGGTCGCACCGGGAGGCTGCGGGGGCAGCAGAACTGACACTCCGTCACCAGATCCGGCGGCGTGCCGACCGGCTCGGCGGCGGCCTGTCCGGAACCGGCGGCGTACTGTACGCGCTCGCCCAGTTCGCCGCCCACCACCCGGACCCCGAACTCGACGCGCTCGGCGCCCTCGTACTCGACCGCGTCACCGCCACCGCCGCCGAGGACACCCAGTACGACCTGCTCGCCGGAAGCGCCGGCACCATCGGCGGCCTGCTCGCCTGGGAGGCCGTCCGCCCCGGCCCCGCCGTCACCGGCGCCCTGGCCGCCTGCGCCGAACGGCTCCGCCGGACCGCCACCCCGCACCCCGAGGGCGGCACCGGCTGGTTGCCCGCCGCCCTCGCCGGGACCGCGACCCGCCCCCTGGCCGGCTTCGCCCACGGCGGCTCCGGCATCGCCTGGGCCCTGGCCCGCGCCGGACACCGCCTCGGCGACCCCCGCCTTCCCCAACTCGCGCTCGCCGCAGTCGAGTACGAGCGCACCCTGTTCGACGCCGCCGAGGGCAACTGGCGCGACGTCCGCGAGGACGACGGCGCCCCCTCCTACCCCGCGCTGTGGTGCCACGGCGCCTCGGGCATCGCCCTGGCCCGTACCTCCCTCGCCGAACTCCTCCCGGACCACCGGGACTTGCTCCTCGCCGAACGCGACACCGCCCTCGACACCGTCCTCCGGGACGGCTTCGGCCACAACTCCTCGCTCTGCCACGGCGATCTCGGCAACCTGGAAGCCCTCCACCTCGCCGGTGACCGCCGACGGACCGCCACCCGGCACCGGGCCCGCGCCGCCCTGGACGCCCTGGACGACCAGGGCTGGACCTGCGGCCTGCCGCACGGTGTCCACAGCCCCTCCCTGATGGTCGGCCTGGCCGGCATCGGCCACGGCCTCCTCCGCCTAGCCGCCCCCGCCACCACCCCCGCCGTCCTCACCCTCGAACCGCCGAAGCAGCACTGACCCCGCGAACCGGCAGGTCCGGCCCACGGCTACGGCTACGGCACCGGTTGCGGCACCGGACTGAGCGCCGCGAACTCCAGCGGCGCCGACGGGTCCACCGACAGCCCGGCGGCGGGCGCAGGCTCGGTTCCCGCGCGGACCAGCAGGTCCCCGATCGCCGCGACCATCGCGCCGTTGTCGGTGCACAGCCGCAGCGGCGGCACCCGCAGGGTGATGCCGGCCGCGGCGCAGCGCTGTTCGGCGAGCGCCCGCACCCGGGAGTTGGCCGCGACCCCGCCGACCACCACCAGGGTGCCGATCCCGTGGTCGGTGCAGGCCCGCACCGCCTTGCGGGTCAGCACGTCCGCGATCGCCTCCTGCAGTGCGGCCGCCGCGTCCGGGACGTTCGGTTCGGACCGGGACTCGACCCAGCGGGCGGCGGCGGTCTTGAGGCCGGAGAAGGAGAAGGCGTACGGGTCGTCGCGCGGCCCGGTGAGCGGGCGCGGCAGCCGTACCGCCGCCGGGTCGCCGGTGCGGGCGGCGCGGTCGACGGCCGGCCCGCCGGGGTAGGGGAGGCCCAGGATCCGGGCGACCTTGTCGAAGCACTCACCGGCCGCGTCGTCCAGGGTGTCGCCGAGGTGGACGATCGGGTCCCGGGCGAGGTCGCGGACCAGCAGCAGCGAGGTGTGCCCGCCGGAGACGATCAGCACGACGCACGGGTCGGGCAGCGGCCCGCCGTCGAGGGTCGCGGCGGCGACGTGCCCGGCGAGGTGGTGCACCCCGTACAGCGGGACGCCGAGCGAGAAGGCGTAGGCCTTGGCGGCGGCGACCCCGACCTGCAGGGCCCCGGCCAGCCCCGGACCGGTCGTCACGGCGACGGCCCCGACGTCCGCCAGGGTCAGCCCGGCCCGGTCCAGGGCCTCCCGGACCACCGGCGCCATCGCGTGGACGTGGGCCCGGGCGGCGATCTCGGGCACCACCCCGCCGTAGCGGGCGTGCTCGTCCATCGACGACGCCACCGCCTGCCCGAGCAGCACGCCGTCGCTGACCAGTCCCGCGCCGGTCTCGTCGCAGGAGGACTCGATGCCCAGCACCACCACCGGCGCCCCCGGTGCCGCCGCCACTCCTGTCATACCCACTCACTCTCATCGGTCATTACACGATCAGATGACCATTGTGCCCAACGGGATGTGAGGAATAAGCAGGAGCCCATGCTGCGCTTCTGCAACTGATGCGCAATAGTGTTGTCCCGGCACGATCGTCATCGCTCAACCCGCCGAAAGGGGCCGTGTCCTGATGGGCACCTACCAGCTTCCCGACCTGCCGTACGACTACTCCGCGCTTGAGCGGGCCATGTCCGCCGAGATCCTGGAACTGCACCACTCCAAGCACCACGCCGCGTACGTGAAGGGTGCGAACGACACCCTGGAGCAGCTCGCCGAGGCGCGCGACAAGGAGCAGTTCGGCGGCCTGGTCGGGCTGCAGAAGACCTTCGCGTTCCACCTGTCCGGCCACGTGCTGCACTCGCTGTTCTGGCAGAACCTCTCCCCGGAGGGCGGCGACCGCCCCGAGGGCGAGCTGGCCGACGCCATCACCGAGCACTTCGGCAGCTTCGAGGCCTTCAAGAAGCAGCTCACCACCGCCACCACGGGTGTCCAGGGCTCCGGTTGGGGCATCCTCTCCTGGGAGCCGCTCGGGCAGCGCCTGATCGTCGAGCAGGTCTACGACCACCACGGCAACGTGGGCCAGAACACCACCCCGCTGCTGGCCTTCGACGCCTGGGAGCACGCGTACTACCTGCAGTACCGCAACGTCCGGCCCGACTACGTCACCCGTCTGTGGGACGTCGTCAACTGGCAGGACGTCTCGACCCGGTTCGCCGCCGTCAAGGGCGCCTGAGCGCCGGTCGAGCAGGAGGGCCCCGGACCGGTCGGGCGGTCCGGGGTCCTGCCCCGCGCTTCCACCGCTCCTGCCCGTCACGGCCGTTGACCCCTGTCGCCGCCCGTTGTCACCGGCCACACCAGTCACACCGAACCGAAGACTCGCCGCCACCCGTTGTTCGCCCGGGACCGCCGCGCGGTCGCTACGCTCGGACCACCGCCGGTCACCGACGGTCGGTGGCCGACCGGCCGCCCGGCCCGCCGACCGGACCGCCCGCTCCTGAGCGAAAGGTCGTTCGATGGCTCCGCGCCTGTCCGTCGTGGTCCCGATCTACAACGTCGAGCGCTACCTCGGCCAGTGCCTGGACTCGATCGCGGCACAGACCTTCGAGGACTTCGAGTGCGTCATGGTCGACGACGGCTCGACCGACGACGGCCCCGGCATCGCCAAGGCGTACGCCGCCCGGGACGGCCGCTTCCGGCTCGTCCAGCAGGAGAACAAGGGCCTCGGCGCCGCCCGCAACACCGGCTGGCGCCACCTCACCCCCGGCACCGAGTACCTGGCCTTCGTCGACAGCGACGACACCCTGCCGCCGCACGCCTACCAACTGATGATCGGCACGCTCGACGAGACCGGCTCCGACTTCGCCGCCGGCAACGCCATGCGCCTGCGCACCACCGGCCTCAGCCCCTCGCACGCCCACCGCCGCCCGTTCCGCGAGACCCGGCTGCGCACCCACGTCAGCGAGCTGCCCGCGCTGGTCACCGACCGCACCGCCTGGAACAAGGTCTACCGGCGCTCCTTCTTCGACGCCGCGGGCATCCGGTACCCCGAGGGCATCCTGTACGAGGACGCCCCGGTCAGCGTCCCCCACCACTTCCTCGCCGAGCGGGTCGACGTCCTCGCCGACCCGATCTACCACTGGCGGGTCCGGGAGGACGGCGCCCTCTCCATCACCCAGAAGAAGACCGACCCGCGCGGGCTGATCGACCGGGTCCGCTCGATGGAACTCGTCCGGGAGTGGCTCCTCGCCCGCCCCGAGCCGCAGTTCGCCTCGTACCTGGGCGCCTACGACCGCAACTGCCTGGTCGAGGAGATCCCGATGTTCTTCTGGTCGATCCCGGACGGCGACCGCAACTACTGGGAGGTCTACCAGCGGCACGTCAGCCGGCTCCTGAACGCCATCGGGCCCGAGCGGGTCGCCGACCTCAACGCCCAGCTCCGGCTCAAGTACCACCTCACCCTGACCGACGCGATGAACCGCTTCGTCGCCGTCCAGCGCCTCCACCGCGCCGTCCGCCGCACCCGCCAGGCCGCCGCCCGGCGCGCTGCCGCCGTGCGGCGCTGAACCGCTGAGCCCCTTGCGCCGCTGAACCGCTGAGCCACCTGAACCGCTGAGCCTGCTGAGCCACTGAGCCTGCTGAGCCGGGGGGTCACCGCCGAGGGGTGTTACCGCCGTCCCACCGGGGTGAAGCGGACCGGCGTGCCGGGCGCCGCCTGGGCGACGGCCGGGAGGGCGGTGGCGGGGACGACACCGATGACGGGGTAGCCGCCCGTGGTGGGGTGGTCGGCGAGGAACACCACCGGACGGCCGTCGGGCGGGACCTGCACCGCGCCCAGGACCATGCCCTCGCTGGGGAGTTCGCCCTCGCGGGCGCGCTCCAGCGGTGGGCCGTCCAGGCGCAGGCCGATCCGGTTGCTGGTGGGGGAGACCCGGTAGCCGGAGCCGGTCAGGACGGCGAGCGAACGGGCAGTGAACCAGTCGTCCCGCGGTCCGAACAGCACGGGCAGGAGCAGCGGGTCGGGCGGCGCGGGGGCCGGCACCACGTCCGCCCCGGCCGCCGGGCCGACCGGCTCGCCGAGCGGCAGCGTGTCCCCTGGGGCCAGCGGAGCCGGGCCCAGGCCCGAGAGCAGGTCCGTCGAACGGCTGCCGAGGACGGGCGCGGCGGCGATCCCGCCCGCGAAGGCGACGTAGCTGCGCACTCCCCGGGTCGCCGGCCCCACCTCCAGCAGCGCCCCGGCGGGCAGCCGCACCGGGGCGGTCCAGGCGGCGGGCCGCCCGTCGACCCGCACGGCGCACGGCGCGCCGGCCACGGCGACGGTCACCGCGTGGTCCACCCGCACCGCGCAGCCGAGCAGGGTGGTCTCCAGGGTGGCCGCCGTCGAGGGGTTGCCGACCAGGCGGTTGGCGAGCCGGTGGGCGGGCTGGTCGAGCGCCCCGGAGCGCGGCACGCCCAGATGCGCGTGGCCGGGCCGGCCGAGGTCCTGGACGGTCGTCAGCAGGCCTGCGTTCATCACGGTGACGGTCATGGGCTCTCGATCACGCTTCCTCGATCACGAACCGGACCCGGGTCCCCGGGCTGAACAGGGCCGCCGGTTCCCGGGACGGGTCCCACAGCACGGCGTCGGTGTGCCCGATGAGCTGCCAGCCGCCCGGGGAGGAGCGCGGGTAGGCGCCGGTGTACGGGCCGGCGAGGGCGATCGACCCGGCCGGGACGGCGGGGCGCGGGACGGCCCGCCGGGGCACCCGGTAGCGCTCGGGCAGGCCGGTCAGGTAGCCGAAGCCGGGGGCGAACCCGCTGAAGGCGACCCGGAACTCGGTCGCCGAGTGGATGCGCGCGACCTCCTCCTCGGCGACGCCCCACAGCGCGGCGACCTCCGCGACATCGGCGCCGTCGTAGCGCACCGGGACGGTCACGGTCTCCTCGCTGGTCGCCCGCAGCGGTGGCACGCGCCACCCCGCCAGTTCGGCGGCCAGGGCCTCGGGGTCGGCCACGCCGTCGAGCAGCACGGTCCGCTCGGCGGGCACGACCTCGGTGACGGGCGGGAGTTCGGCGGCCGCGCGGCGGCGCACGAGTTCGGCGTGGAAGGCGATCGTCTCGTCGGCGCCGTCGAGTTCGACCAGCAGCGCGTCCAGGCCGACCCGCAGGACCCGGATGTTCATCCCGTCCACCTCGTCCGTCTCCCGCCGTGCTCGATGCCGCTCACGCGAACGCCTCGACCCGAACACCGGCCGCCAGCAGGGCGGTTCGGACCCGCCGGGCGAGGCCCGCGGCGCCCGGGGTGTCGCCGTGCACGCACAGCGAGCGGGCCCGCAGCCGGATCCGGTCGCCGGTGCGCGCGGTGACCTCGCCGTCCCGGGCGATGGCGACCGAGCGGTGGACGACGGCCTCGGGGTCGTGGACGACGGCGTCGGGCTCGCGGCGGGGGACGAGCGTGCCCTGCGGGGTGTAGGAACGGTCGGCGAACGCCTCGGCGACCACCGGCAGTTCGGCCCGCCCGGCGGCCTCGTGCAACCGCGAACCGGGCAGCCCGAGGACGGGGAGGCCCGGTGCGGCCAGCCCGATGCCGCGGACCACCGCCTCCGCCTGCTCCTCGTCGTGCACCGTCCGGTTGTACAGCGCGCCGTGCGGCTTGACGTACGCCACCCGCGCCCCGGACGCCCGCGCGAACGCCTGCAACGCGCCGATCTGGTAGGCGACTTCGTTCGCGAGCTCGTCCGGCGGGACGTCCATCGCACGCCTCCCGAACCCGGCGAGGTCCCGGTAGGAGACCTGCGCGCCGATCCGCACGCCCCGTGCTGCGGCCAGCTCGCAGACCCGCCGCATGGTGCTCGGGTCCCCGGCGTGGAAGCCGCAGGCGACGTTGGCGCTGGTGACCACGGACAGCAGGGCGTCGTCCTCGGTGAGCGTCCAGCGGCCGAAGCCCTCGCCGAGGTCGGCGTTGAGGTCGACGACCGTCAGGGGAGGCGGCTCGACGGGTCTCATCTCGTGCCGTCCGTCATCGAGCCGTCGACCGTCGCACCGTACGCTCCAGCGCTGTTCACCGCGCCGCCGTCCGTCGCGCCGCCGTCCGTCGCGCCGTACGTCCCCGCGCCGCCGTACGTCCCTGCGCCGCCGTTCACAGCCGCGCCGTTCGCCGGCGCCGCGTCCGTCATCGCGCGGACGATCACCGCGCGCGCGTCGTTCAGATAGCTGGTCAGCTCGACCTCGGCGTCGTCGATCTGACCCGACTCCAGCAGCCCGGTGAGCGTCTGGTTGCGGCGCAGGAACGGCGCGTGGAGCCCCCGGGCGGAGGGTACGGCCGCGAAGGCCAGGCGCAGTTCGGCCATCAGCCGGGCCATGCACTCGTCGATCCGACGGCTGTCCGCGATCCCCGCGACGGCCTGGTGGAAGTGCAGGTCGGCGGTGCCGACGGTGACCCAGTCGTCGACCGCCTCGGCGGCCTCCGCCCGCTCCAGCGCTGCCCGCAGGGCGGCCAGGCGCTCGGGCGCCGCGCTGCGCAGGGCGCGCACCCCGGCCGTCTCCAGGGCGAGGCGCAGGGTGTAGATGTCGGCGACGTCGGCCGGTTCGAGGATCCGGACGAACACGCCGCGGTTCAGCTCGTGGACGACCAGCCGTTCGTCGGCCAGCAGCCGGAACGCCTCGCGGAGCGTGTTGCGCGAGACGGTGAGCGCCTCGCCGAGCGCCTCCTCCGACAGCCGGGTGCCCGGGGCGAGCCTGCCCTCGGTGATGTGGTCGCGCAGCACCTCGGCCACGCGTTGGGCGGCGCTGGCGCGTTCGAGCCGGCCACGGTCGGCCGCGAGCGCGTCGAAAACCCCGGTCACGTTCCACCTCCTGAACTCTTGTCGGATTGTTCCACAATCCCCTAGCCTCTCGGCAACCCCCGCAGGGTCGCGGCCCACCCGGTCGCGACCTCCTCCGCCCATGGGTGCCCCAGACGGCCGTGTCCGGGGTGGAGGTCCCTTCGAAAGGCGGTCAGGAACATGATCGTTCTGCTCGGCATCCTCGTCGTGGTGGCCGGGTTCGCCACCCGGCGAAATCCGCTCCTCGTGGTCGGCGTGGCCGGCGTCCTCACCGGACTGCTCGGTGGGATGAGCCCGCTGAAGGTCCTGGAGGCCTTCGGGACCGGGTTCGCCTCCAGCCGCTCGGTGACCGTCTTCGCCGTCACCCTCCCCGTGATCGGCCTGCTGGAGCGCCACGGCCTGCAGGAACAGGCCCGCACCCTGATGAACAAGCTCGCCAGGGCCAGCGCCGGACGCGTGCTCGCCGTCTACCTGGTGCTCCGTCAGCTCACCGCCGCCTTCGGCCTCACCGGCCTCGGCGGGCCCGCCCCCGCCGTGCGGCCCATGGTCGTACCGATGGCCGAGGCCGCCGCCGAACGCCGCCACGGCACGCTGACCGACAAGGCCCGCGAACGCCTGCGCTCCTTCGCCGCGAGCGCCGACAACGTCGGCCTGTTCTTCGGCGAGGACTGCTTCCTCGCCGTCGGCTCGATCCTCCTCATCACCGGCTTCGTCAACGCGACCTACCACACGGCCCTGGAGCCGGTGCAGCTCGCGCTGTGGGCCATTCCCACCGCGGTCTGCGCCACCCTCGTCCACGGCGCGCGCCTGCTGCGCCTGGACCACACCCTCGCCCGGGACCTCTCCGCCGCCGCCGGCCCGTCCACCACCGCCGTCCGCATCGAGGAGCCGAGCAAGTGATCAAGGTCGAATGGCTGTACTGGCTGGTCGGAGCCGTCTTCATCGCGACGGCCGCACAGATGGCGGTGGACCGCGGCAACCCCAGGCGCCACGGCAGCGCCGCCTTCTGGGGCCTGCTCGGCGCGAGCTTCGTCTACGGCAGCTGGGTCGCCGACAAGAGCGCCCCCGCCGCGCCCCTGGGCGTCGCCGTCCTGGCCATGATCTGTCTGGCCGGCTTCGGCTTCACCGGCCGCGGCACCCCCACGGCCGCCGCCCCCGAACAACGGGCCGCCTCCGCCGCACGCCTGGGCAACCGGTTGTTCGTCCCCGCGCTGGCGCTCCCGCTGGTCGCGCTGGCCTGCGGCACGCTGCTCAAGGGCGTGCACCTCGGCAGCGGCGGTCAGGTGCTGCTGCAGACCGGCAGCGAGACCCTGCTCGGGCTGGGCATCGGCACGGTCGTCGCCCTGGGCGTCGGACTGCTGCTCACCCGCGAGCGCAACCCGGCCGTCGCCCTGCGCTCCGGCCGCGGCCTGCTGGAGGCGATGGGCTGGGCGCTGCTGCTGCCCCAACTCCTCGCCGTTCTGGGCTCGATCTTCCAGAGCGCCGGCGTCGGCACCCAGGTCGGCAAGCTCACCACCCACTTCCTGCCGGACGGCAGCAAGTACGCGGCGGTGGCGGTCTACTGCCTGGGCATGGCCCTGTTCACGATCATCATGGGCAACGCCTTCGCCGCCTTCCCGGTGATGACCGCCGCCATCGGCTGGCCGATCCTGGTCACCCAGTTGCACGGCAGCCCGGCCGTGGTCCTGGCGGTGGGCATGCTGGCCGGCTTCTGCGGCACCCTGGTCACCCCGATGGCGGCCAACTTCAACCTCGTCCCGGCGGCCCTGCTCGAACTCAAGGACCAGTACGGTCCGATCAAGGCCCAACTCCCCACCGCGGGAGCACTGTTGGTCTGCAATATCGCGATCATGTCACTCTTCGCGTTCTGACTCCTCTCGGAAAGGTGGTCCCGTGACCAGGGTCCTGCTCACCGGCTTCGAACCCTTCGACGGCGCCGACGTCAACCCGTCCTGGGAGGTCGCCCGCCTCGTCGCCGCCACCCCGCCCGAGGGGCTGCTGATCACCGCCACCCGGCTGAGCTGCGTCTTCGGCCGGGCAGCCGAGGAACTGCGCACAGCCGTAAGGGAGTTCGCCCCGGACGTGGTGGTCTCGCTCGGATTGTGGTCCGGCCGGCCGGACGTCTGCGTCGAGCGCGTCGCCATCAACGTCGACGACGCCCGCACCTTCGACAACGCGGGCCGGAAGCCGGTCGACCGGCCCATCGTGCCCGACGGCCCCGCTGCCTACTTCTCGACCCTGCCCGTCAAGGAATGCGTGGCCGCCGTCCGCGAGGCGGGCGTCCCCGCCTCCGTGTCGAACAGCGCCGGGACCTTCGTCTGCAACCACGTCTTCTACGCCCTGATGCACCTGCTCGCCACCGAACTCCCCGACGTCCGCGGCGGGTTCGTCCACCTACCCGCCCTCCCCGAACAGGCCCTCGACGGCTCCAAGCCCTCCCTCCCGGCCTCCGCCGCCGCCCAGGCCCTCCGCGCCCTCCTCACCGCTGCCACCACCCACCCCACCGACCTCCGCATCCCCGAGTGGGCGACCCGCTGAAGCCGGAAGCACCTCGCCGCCGCCGAGCCGTGGCTCCGCCTGGGCCTTGACCGCCCCGTCCTCGGCGTCGTCCCCGTCCTCGTCCTCGTCCTCGGCGTCGTCCCCGTCCTCGTCCTCGTCCTCGGCGTCGTCTCCGTCCTCGGCGGCGCGGTGCGCCGCGGCCGGCGCCTCATACCGGGTGCGCGCCTCTCACACCGGGCGCGCGCCTCGCCCGCGAGCTGAACCGGGGTCCGGCTCCCCCGGGGCCGGGAGCGTGAGCCGGGTCACGGCGGTCCCGGTCTCCACTACGGCCGGTCGTGGAAGCTTCCGCCCTTTCAGCCGCGCGAGGACCCTCCGGGCGGGCCGACTGCTACTACACAGCGCCGTAGTTCGAGGCTTGTCACGGATTCGATCGGCCGCTAACAATACGTGGCACCCGTAAGACAACCGGCAGAACTCGGGGGGCCGACGTTCAGAGGTACCCCGTGACAGCCCTTGGCCCGCGATTCAAGCACCGCCGCACGCCACCGCGCCGCACCCGGCGGTCCGTGCGCCCCACGGCGGTGATCGTGCTGCTGCTGTGCTGTGCGTCGGCCGTGATCGGCGCGGCCGTGCTCACGGCCGGCGGCCGCCTTCCGGCCGTGGGGGCTCCGGCGGCCGCGGCGGTCGGCCGGGTGACGGGCTTCCTGGACTACTTCGCCGGCGTCTTCACCCTCCTCACGCTGACCGGCGCCGTGGTGGGCGGGCTCGTGGCCACCGACCGGCTGGTGCTGACTCCCCGCCTGCGCGTCGCCGTACAGTCCGTGCACCGGGCGACCGCCGTCGCGGCGCTGGGCTTCCTGGCGACGCACATCGCGGTCAAGGTCATGGAGCGCCACGCCGCGCCGCAGACCGCGCTGCTCCCGTTCAGCGGCGGCGCGACGTTCGCGGTCGGCCTGGGCACCATCGCCGCCGATCTGCTCGTGCTGGTCGCCGCGACCGGCGCGGTACGGGGGCGGTTCGCGGGCAGCCGCCGTCCGTGGCTGTGGCGAGTCCTGCACGCGACGGCGTACGCCTGCTGGCCGATCGCCCTGGCCCACGGGCTGGCGGCGGGCCGACCGGCACACGCCTGGGTGGTGTGGAGCTACGGGCTGTGCGCCGCCGTGGTGGCGCTCGCGCTCCTGGTCCGTGCCCTGGCCTTCGCCGGCCGTCGGCGGACCGGCGCCCGGCACCGACGCGCGGTGAAGGCGCACCGGCCCACCACCCAGCCCTTCGCCACTCTCGCCCACCTGTCCGTCCCGGCACCGCGCGGAAAGGCATCCCGTCGGCCCGGGCAGGCCACCCGCGCAGCCGGACCACCCGCGCCCCCGCTGCACGGCCTCGCCCGATCGGGCGGTGCCCGATGAGCGCCGCCCTGGACCTGCCTCGGGTGCACCGGCTGGGTCCGGCCCTGCTGACCGCCGGTCTCGACCACCGACGGCGGCTCGATCTGGCCGCCCACACCGACGTCCACGGGCGGCTGCCCCACCTCGACCGGGACGCCCTGCTGGCCGTGGCCGACCGCATCGAACTGCGCGGCCGAGGCGGCGCCGGCTTCCCCTTCGCCCGCAAGGCACGGGCCACCCTGGCCGCCGCCGACCGCACCGGCACCCCGCCGGTCGTCGTGGTGAACGGCGCCGAGGGCGAACCGCCCAGCGCCAAGGACCGGATGCTGCTCACCCGCGCGCCGCACCTCGTCATCGACGGCGCCCGCCTCGCCGCCGCCGCCCTCGGGGCCGAGGAACTGGTGATCGGCGTCGCCGCGGGCGGCCCCGGGGAGATCTCGGTCCCCGCCGCCCTCGCGGAGCGGACCGACCTCCCGTGCCCGGCCCGGACCGTCTGCCTGCCCGAACGCTTCGTCTCCGGAGAGTCCGGCGCCCTGATCCGGGGCATCAACGGCCAGCCCGTCCTGCCGCCGACCGTGAAGGCCCGGGCGGCCGACGGCGGAGACGGGGGAGTGCGCCGCCGTCCGACCCTGCTGGCCAACGCCGAGACCTGGGCGCAGCTCGCCGTCGCGGCCCGGATCGGACCGGACGCCTACGCCTCCGTCGGCATCCACGAGCCCGGGACCGTTCTGCTGACGGTCAACCGGACCGGCACCGATCAGCTGGTGGTCGAGGCCCCGGCCGGGATCCGGCTGGGAACGGTGCTGGAGGCCTGCGGTGTCGCACCGGGTGCCGGCGTGCTGGTGGGCGGCTACCACGGTGCCTGGCTGGACCCGCGCAGGGCGGTGGAAGCGCCGCTGTCGAACGCCGGACTCGCAGCCGTCGGCGGCACGCTCGGCGCGGGTGCGATCGCGGTGCTCCCCGCTGAGGTCTGCCCGGTCGGCGAGATCGCCCGGGTCGCGGCCTGGCTGGCGGCCGAGTCGGCCGGCCAGTGCGGGCCCTGCAAGCGCGGCCTGCCGGCCGCCGCCGACGCCCTCGCCGCGCTGGCGGCCGCGGGCGGCGGGTCCGCCGCCCTGGACGCCCTGGAGACCGCACGCCACGCCGTCACCACGACCCAGGGCGGTGGCGCCTGCTCCCACCCGGACGGTACGGCCCGGTTCGTCCTGTCCGCGCTCGACGTGTTCGCCGAGGACGTCGGCCTGCACACCTCCGGGGCCGGCTGCGGCCGCCCGGTGAACGGGGCGCTGCCCCTACCGCGCCGGAACGGGACCACGCTGGAAGTCGACTGGTCCCGCTGCGCGGGCCACGGACTGTGCGCCGTGCTCGCCCCGGACCTGATCCGCCTCGGCCCGCACGGCTACCCGGTGTCGGCCGGCATGCCCGTCGCCGCCTGGCAGGAACACGGAGCCCGCCGAGCCGTGAACCAGTGCCCCGCCCTCGCCCTGCGGATCCGGCGCCGCCACGGCTGATCGCCCCCGTTCCCGGCCGGCTATCGCAAGGGCCAGGAGTTCGACGGGTGGTCCAGCCACGCCGTATGCGCCGTGTCCCACCCATGGGTGGGACACGGCGCAGGGCCTCAACTCGCTCTGTGAGGTGGCGTAGTGGCACCCGGGTCACCGTTCCACCGGGCATGATCCACCGGGGGTGCCGCGTCCACCGGTCCTCCGCGCGCCCCTCAGGACGTACCGAAGAAGCTGTCCAGGATCCGCTGCGCCGCCAGCCCCGCCGGCAGCGTACCGGCGCGCACCTCGGCCTCCAGTGACGGGGCGAGCCGCCGCACCTCCGGGTGCTCGTGCAGCCGGGCGTACAGCTGGTCGTGGACCATCGACCACGTCCACTCGACCTGCTGCTCCCGCCGCTTGGCCGCCAGCGCGCCCGTCGCGTCCAGCACCTTCCTGTGCTGCTGCAACCGCTCCCACAGCACGTCCAGCCCGGCCCCGTCGAGCCCGCTGCAGGTGAGCACCGGCGGTGTCCACGCCGCGTCCGGGGCCTGCAACAGCCGCAGGGCACCGGCCAGTTCGCGGGCAGCGGCGCGGGCGTCCCGCTCGTGCGGGCCGTCCGCCTTGTTGACCGCGATGACGTCCGCCAGCTCCAGCACGCCCTTCTTGATGCCCTGCAGCTGGTCCCCGGTCCGGGCCAGGCTGAGCAGCAGGAAGGTGTCCACCATTCCCGCCACCGCCGTCTCCGACTGCCCGACGCCCACCGTCTCGATGAGCACCACGTCGTACCCGGCCGCCTCCATGACCACCATCGACTCCCGGGTGGCCTTGGCGACCCCGCCGAGCGTCCCGGAGGTCGGCGACGGCCGGACGAAGGCGGCGGGATCCACCGCCAGCCGCTCCATCCGGGTCTTGTCGCCCAGGATGGACCCGCCCGTCCGGCTGGACGTCGGGTCGACGGCGAGCACCGCGACCCGGTGGCCCAGCCCGGTCAGCATCGTCCCGAAGGAGTCGATGAAGGTCGACTTGCCGACTCCGGGCACCCCCGTGATGCCCACCCGGACCGCCCCGCCCGCGTGCGGCAGCAGCCGCTGCAGCAGCTGCTGCGCGAGCGCGCGGTGGTCGGGCCGGGTGGACTCGACGAGGGTGACGGCGCGCGCGATCCAGGCGCGCGAGCCGTCGAGGACACCCGTCACGTAGCTGTCGAGGTCGATCGTCCGCGGAGGCATACGATCAGGCGATCACAGCTCGTGGCCGAGGTCGGCCGCCAGTGCCGTCAGCAGGTCGTACGCCGCGTCCGGGATCACCGTGCCCGGGCCGAACACGGCCGCGGCGCCCGCCTCGTACAGCGCGTCGAAGTCCTGCGGGGGGATGACCCCGCCGACCACGATGGTGATGTCCGCGCGCCCCGCCTCGGCGAGCTCGGCGCGCAGCGCGGGAACCAACGTCAGATGACCGGCGGCCAGCGACGAGACACCCACGATGTGCACGTCGGCCTCGACGGCCTGGCGGGCGACCTCGGCCGGGGTCTGGAACAGCGGGCCGACGTCGACCGTGAAGCCCAGGTCCGCGAACGCGGTGGCGATCACCTTCTGGCCGCGGTCGTGGCCGTCCTGGCCCATCTTGGCGACCAGGATGCGCGGACGGCGGCCCTCGGCCTGCTCGAACCGCTCGACCAGGTCGCGGGTGCGCTGGAGGGGAGCCGACGGGCCCGCTTCGTCTCGGTACACACCGGAGATGGTACGGATCTGGCCGGAGTGGCGGCCGTACACCTTCTCCAGGGCGTCCGAGATCTCGCCGACGGTGGCCTTGGCCCGGGCCGCGTTGACGGCCAGGTGCAGCAGGTTGCCGTCCAGCGAGCCGCCGCGCTGCGGGCCGGCCTCGGCGGCCGCCGTCAGCGCGCGCAGCGCGTCCTGGCACACCGCCTCGTCGCGCTCCTCGCGCAGCCGCCGGAGCTTCTCGATCTGCCGGGCGCGCACCGCGGAGTTGTCGACCTTGAGGACGTCGATCTGCTCGTCGCTCTCGACCCGGTACTTGTTGACGCCGATCACCGGCTGGCGGCCGGAGTCGATCCGCGCCTGGGTGCGGGCGGCGGCCTCCTCGACGCGCATCTTCGGGATGCCCGCGTCGATGGCCTTGGCCATGCCGCCGGCCGCCTCGACCTCCTGGATGTGCTGCCAGGCCCTGGCGGCGAGGTCGTGGGTCAGCTTCTCGACGTACGCCGAGCCGCCCCACGGGTCGATCACCCGGCAGGTGCCGGACTCCTGCTGGAGCAGCAGCTGGGTGTTGCGGGCGATGCGGGCGGAGAAGTCGGTGGGCAGCGCCAGCGCCTCGTCGAGGGCGTTGGTGTGCAGCGACTGGGTGTGGCCCTGGGTGGCGGCCATCGCCTCGACGCAGGTCCGCGTGACGTTGTTGAACACGTCCTGGGCGGTCAGCGACCAGCCCGAGGTCTGCGAATGGGTGCGCAGCGAAAGGGACTTGGCGTTCTTCGGGTCGAACTGCCTGACCAGCTTGGCCCACAGCAGCCTGGCCGCGCGCAGCTTGGCGACCTCCATGAAGAAGTTCATGCCGATCGCCCAGAAGAACGACAGCCGTGGCGCGAAGGCGTCCACGTCCAGGCCCACGTCCAGGCCCGCGCGCAGGTACTCCACCCCGTCGGCCAGAGTGTAGGCCAGCTCCAGGTCGGCCGTGGCCCCGGCCTCCTGGATGTGGTAACCGGAGATGGAGATCGAGTTGTACCGCGGCATCTTCTGCGAGGTGTACGCGAAGATGTCCGAGATGATCCGCATCGACGGCTGCGGCGGGTAGATGTACGTGTTGCGGACCATGAACTCCTTGAGGATGTCGTTCTGGATGGTCCCCGCGAGCTTCTCCGGCGGTACGCCCTGCTCCTCGGCCGCGACGATGTACAGCGCCAGGACGGGCAGCACCGCGCCGTTCATGGTCATCGACACCGACATCCTGTCCAGCGGGATGCCGTCGAACAGCTGGCGCATGTCGTAGATCGAGTCGATGGCGACGCCCGCCATGCCGACGTCGCCGGTGACGCGCGGGTGGTCGCTGTCGTACCCGCGGTGGGTCGGCAGGTCGAAGGCGACCGAGAGGCCCTTCTGACCGGCGGCCAGGTTGCGGCGGTAGAAGGCGTTGGACTCCTCGGCGGTGGAGAAGCCCGCGTACTGGCGGACGGTCCACGGCTGGTTGACGTACATGGTCGGGTACGGCCCGCGCAGGTACGGAGCGATGCCGGGGTACGTCTCCAGGAAGTCCAGTCCGGCCAGGTCGGCCGCGGTGTACAGCGGCTTGACGCCGATGCCCTCGGGGGTTTCCCAGACCAGCTCGTCGACGTCCTTGCCGGTGACCCGGCGCCAGGCGGCCTGCCACTGGGCGTCGGAGACCGCGCTGTCGCCGTCGCCCCCGGCGGTGCCGCCGTCCAGCTCGATTCCGGTGAAGTCGGGGATCATCGAGCAACTCCGATCTGGTCCAGCAGGGAGGTCAGGACGGCGATCGCGTCCCCGCCCGCGTAGATGAACTCGTCCACTCCGGCGGGAAGTTCGCCGAGCCGCCCGGCCAGCAGCACCCGCTGGGCGCCGACCGCCCTCAGGGCGCCGGCGACCGCCGCGGCGTGCTCGCCGTACAGGGCGTCGCTGGAGCACAGGCAGGCGACGGTGGCACCGGACTCGGCGAAGGCCGACGCGAACGCGGCCGGGTCGACGCCCTCGGCGGCGACGGTGGCGATGCCGCCGGCCTGGAACAGGTTGGCCGCGAAGGTGGTGCGCGCGGTGTGCGCGGCGGCGGTGCCGACCGAGGCCAGGAACAGCTTCGGGCGGTGGCCGTGCTCCGCCAGGAAGGCGTCCGAGCGGTCCCGCAGCGCCTCGTACGCCTCGGCGCGGCGCACCCGCGGCAGGCCGCCGCCCGGCGCCGCCGGGGCCGGCTCGCGGACCAGCGGCTGCTCGTCCAGGTGGGGGAACTCGCTGACGCCGGTGACCGGTTCGCGCCGCTTGGCGAGCTTCGTGGAGCGCTCCGCCCAGGTCGCGGCGATCCGCTCGCCGACCAGGCCGGAGCCGAGGGCGGCCTGCTGGCCGCCGGCCCGCTCGATCTCCTGGAACCAGGCCCAGGCGGCCTGCGCCAGCTCCTCGCCCAGCTGCTCGACGTACCAGGAGCCGCCGGCCGGGTCGATCACCCGGGCCAGGTGGGACTCCTCCAGCAGGATCGACTGGGTGTTGCGGGCGATCCGGCGGGCGAAGGCGTCGGGCAGGCCGAGCGCGCTGTCGAAGGGCAGCACGGTGACGGCGTCGGCGCCGCCGACCCCGGCGGCCAGGCAGGCCACGGTGGTGCGCAGCATGTTCACCCACGGGTCGCGGGCGGTCATCATCACCGTGGAGGTGACGGCGTGCTGACGCTGCGCCGAGGCCTCGGCGGAGGCGCCGGACACCTCGGCGACCCGGGCCCACAGGCGGCGGGCGGCACGGAACTTGGCGATGGTCAGGAACTGGTCGGCGTCCGCGGCGAAGCGGAACTCCAGCTGGCCGAGCGCGGCGTCCACGGACAGTCCGGCGGCGGTCAGCGCGCGCAGGTAGGCGACGCCGGTGGCGAGCGCGCAGCCCAGCTCCTGGGCGGGGGAGGCGCCGGCCTCGTGGTACGGCAGGGCGTCGACGGTGAGCGCCCGGACGTTCGGGTAGCCCTCGGCGCAGCGGGCGGCGAGCGCGGTGGCCTCGGCGAGCAGCGCCCCGGTGCCGTCCGCCTCGCCGGTGCGGGCCTGGAGGCCGAGCGGGTCGGCGCCGAGGTTGCCGGCGGCGGAGCCGGGGGAGACCTCGCGCTCCTCGTACAGCTTGAACAACTGCTCGGCGGCTTCGGTGAATTCGGCCCCGGCGTCGAGCGCGACGGCGGCCAGGTCCAGGTACACCCCGGTGAGCGCCTCGGGCAGGGCGGCGACCGGCAGGCCGGTACCGCCCAGCTCCAGCCAGAGCGAGCCGACGCCGTGCTCCAGGTCGGCCAGCACGGCCTCGTTGGTGCGCCGGCGGTCCGGGTCGGCGTGCCGCTGGCGTACGTCCCACCCGGAGGCCGCGGAGCCCTGCGGGCGGCCGCCGCGGACGAACGGCGGGAAGCCGGGGAATCCGGGCTCGGCCGAGGTGTCCTCGGCGGTGTACAGCGGTCGGGCGCGCAGCCCGTCCGGGAGCGCGGTGGTGAGCGCCTGCTCGGCGGCGGCGCCGTCCTCGGGCTGGGCACCGGACTTGCGCAGCACACCCTCGACGAGCTGCTGCCACTGCTCACGGTGCGCGGCCGGGAACTCGGCGGCGAGGGGGAGCCTTTCGGGCGGGACCTTCATGTGCGCAGGTTAGCGCCCGTTTGCATGCCCGCAGGAGGGGCGGCGCGTGTGAGCTTGTTCTCGCTTTGGCGAACCTTTTGCACTCCTTCCGCCGTGGAGTGTCAAGAGGGGTGCCGCACCAACTCTCCATCACGGGGTCAACGGCGTTGCGACGGGGGGATTGCGGAACCGGGCCACTCATCTATTAAGTTACTTCGAAGAAGGCGGGCGGGGCTGGCATCCCCCGTACGGCTCCGCCCGTCCTTCGCCATCCCCCGACGCCGTCCTTCGCCGTCCCCCGGCGCCGTCCGGCGCCCTCCGAAGACGTCCCCGAGCTGCCCCAGGACGTCCCCGACGCAGTCCTAAGCCCCTCGAAGGAGCCCACCGCGATGGGAAAGCGCCGCAAGCCCAGCCCCCCGAGCCGGGCCCGCATGGCGGTCCTCACCACGGCGATGGCCGGCGGAGCGGTGCTCGCCGCCGGCACCGCCCAGGCCGAGCCGACCCCGACCCTCGCCTCCGTCAAGGAGCAGGTGGACAAGCTCAACGAGGAGGCCGAGCAGTCCGTCGAGCAGTACAACGGCTTCCAGGACAAGCAGCAGAAGCTGCAGAGCGCGGCCAACACGATCCAGGAGAAGGTCGCCCGCGGCCAGGAGGCGATGAACGAGCTGCGGACCCGGCTCGGCGCGGTCGCGGCCGACCAGTACCGCAACAACGGCATCGACCCGTCCGTCCAGCTGATGCTCGACTCCGACCCGGCGGCCTACCTGGAGCGCGCCGCGGTGCAGAACCAGGTCACCGACGGCCAGGCGTCCCTGCTCAAGCAGGCCCAGGACGAGCAGCGCAAGCTCGACCAGGACCGCGCCGAGGCCACCGCCACGCTCGCCCAGCTCGACTCGGTCGGCACCGAGCTGGCGGCGAAGAAGCAGCAGATCCAGACCAAGCTGTCCGAGGCGCAGGCCATGCTCAACAAGCTGGGAGCCGAGGACCGCGCCAAGGTCAACGCCCAGCAGGCCGCCGACAAGGCCAAGGCCGAGGCCCAGCAGGCGGCCGCCACCGACCGCGCCTCCCGCTCCTCGGCCCGCCAGGACCTGAGCACCCCGGCCCCGCCCGCCAGCGGCCGCGCCGCCACCATCATCGCGTTCGCCCAGGCCCAGCTGGGCAAGCCGTACGGCTGGGGCAAGAGCGGCCCGGACACCTTCGACTGCTCCGGTCTCACCAGTCAGGCGTACAAGGCGGCCGGCGTGACGATCTCCCGGATGTCGCAGGACCAGTGGAACGACGGCCCGCGCATCTCCCGCGACGCCCTCCAGCCCGGCGACCTGGTCTTCTTCTACAGCGACATCCACCACGTCGGCCTCTACATCGGCGACGGCAAGATGATCCACGCCCCGCGCACCGGCAAGAACGTCGAGGTCCTGCCGATCTCCGCGATGCCCTACATGGGCGCCGTCCGCCCGTGACACCGGCCCGCCGACAGTGGCGCCCGGCCGCCACAACGGCGGGCTGACGGCGGCGACTTGGCCGGTCCGGGGGGCCGTGGTCGGCTCCCGGACGGGTGCGGGACGCGGTCGGCGGGCCGATTCCGTTCCACCACGTCGTCATCGGCATCAGCAGGCCCTGAAGGCGCCCGGGGGCCGGTGGCTCCGTGGCGGGCGCCCCAGCCCGCGCGCCTCACCCGCCGGCCACGGACAGGACGATCTTGCCGGTGGTGCGGCCCCGTTCGCCGAGGCGGTGGGCGTCGGCGGCCCGCTCCAGCGGCAGGACGGTGTCGAGCAAGACCCGCAGCCGGCCGGACTCGACCAGCCGGGAGACCTCCAGCAGGCCCTGCCGGTCCGGCTCGACCAGCATGAAGACGGCCCGGACGCCCGCGGCCTCGGCCTCGGCCGGCGGGAAGGCGTCGGTCGGCGGCGTGATGGAGACCAGGGTGCCGCCCGGCCGCAGCGAGCGCAGGGAGCGGGCCCAGTTCAGTCCGCCGATCGGGTCCAGCACCACGTCGACCTCCCGGACGGCCTCGGCGACGTCCTGGGTGCGGTAGTCGACCAGTTCGTCCGCGCCCAGCTCGCGCAGCAGGCCGTGCTTGGCGGCGCGCGCGGTGCCGATCACGTACGCGCCGCGGTCCTTGGCGATCTGGACGGCGAGGTGGCCGACGCCCCCCGCGGCCGCGTGCACCAGCACCCGCTGCCCGGGGCGCAGCCCGGCGGTGTCCACCAGGGCCTGCCAGGCGGTGAGCGCGGCGAGCGGCAGGGCGGCCGCCTCGTGGTGGCTCAGACCGCGGGGCTTGGGCGCGAAATGCCTGGCAGGGGCCGCCAGGTACTCGGCGTAGCCGCCCGCGGCGTGCGGGAAACGCGGCATCCCGTACACCTCGTCACCGGGCCGGAAGACCGTCACCCCGTAGCCGACCGCCTCGACCACGCCCGAGACGTCCCAGCCGAGGATGAACGGCGTGGTGCCGCCGGTGGGCGTGGTGCCGCGCGAACGGGTCTTCCAGTCGGCCGGGTTGACGCCGGCCGCGTGCACCCGGACCAGGATCTCCCCGCGGCCCGGCTCGGGGCGGGCGGTCTCCACCCACCGCAGCACCTCCGGGCCTCCGGCGGTGTCCTGCGAGATCGCGCGCATGGTGTCGGGCATCGGGGCTCCTCGTGGTCGTCGGCCCGGCCTGCTGACCGGGGGTGGTGCCGCCAGCGTGCCGGGACGCGGCCGCCCCCGGTGGTGGCGCGATGGCCACATGGTGAAAGGATCCGGCCATGCACCACGTCGGCGTACTCGCCCTGGACGGCGTCTTCCCCTTCGAACTCGGCATCCCGGCCCGGATCTTCGGCACCGCCCGGGACGAGACGGACAGTCCGCTCTACACCGTCACCACCTGCGGCCTGGACGGCGGGCCGGTCCGCACCGCCGCCGACTTCCACCTGGCGGTCGGCCGGGACGCCGGGCTGCTGGCCGAGGTCGACACCGTCGTCATCCCGCCCTCGGATTCGCTCGGCGACATCCGCGAACACGGCACCCTGCCGGAGCCGCTGCGCACCGCGCTGGCCGCGATCCGCCCCGGCACCCGGATCGTCGGCATCTGCACCGCGAGCTACGTGCTGGCCGCGGCCGGCCTGCTCGACCGGCGCCGGGCCACCACCCACTGGCGGGAGGCCGACCGGCTGCAACGGATGTTCACCACCGCCCGGATCGACCCGGACGTCCTGTTCGTCGACGACGGCGACGTGCTGACCTCGGCCGGGGTCGCCGCCGGCATCGACCTGTGCCTGCACCTGGTCCGCCGTGACCACGGCAGCCGGGTCGCCAACGAGGTCGCCCGCTCCTGCATCGTCCCGCCCTGGCGCGACGGCGGCCAGGCACAGTACATCCGCCGCCCCGTCCCCGAACCCTCCTCCGCCACCACGGCCGCCACCCAGGCCTGGGCCCTGGAAAGCCTCGCCGAACCGCTCACCCTCGCCGACCTGGCCGCCCATGCCCACACCAGCGTGCGCACCTTCTCCCGCCGCTTCCGTGAGGAGACCGGTACGACCCCCGCCCAGTGGCTCACCGCCCAGCGCCTCGACCTCGCCCGGCACTACCTGGAGACGACGGACTGGACCGTCCCGTTGGTCGCCCAGCGCTCCGGCCTGGGCACCGGTGCCTCGCTGCGCCAGCACCTGCGCGCCGCCATCGGCGTGAGCCCGCAGGCCTACCGGCGGACCTTCCACCCGGCCTGACGACCGGACGACTGCGTGCATCGAAGGCGCCAGGGCCTGTCCGGCCCGCACTGCGGGAGCCATCCCGTCCGCTGCCGGTTCGCCGGCGCCGGACGGCTCACGGACGCGGCGCGCAGGCCAGCAGGTACGGCAGTGCGGGGAGCACCAACAGCCCGACCCACCACGCCAGTCGGTGCCGCCGGCCGTTGCCCGGCCGGGCCAGCCGGCGGACCCTGGGGAGCACCCCGGTGGAGGCGACTCCGAACGACGTCCCGCCCGATGCCGCCCCGGACCCCGACGCCGCCCCGGACGCCGAGGTGGCCAACGCGCAGAGCGCCGACGCCAGTTCGCTGCGGGACACCTTCGCCAGCGCCGCGTCGTCCGCCGCCATCTCCAGCAGCAGTGCGACCTCCGAGCGCCCCAGCCGGGCCAGCGGCAGCGGCCCGAACAGCAGGGCGAAGGTGTCGGCGGGCAACCGGAAGAGGTGGTGGCGGCCGCGGATGTGCCCGTGCTCGTGGGCGACGGCCGCGGCCAGTTGCCGCTCGTCCAGCAGGCGCAGCGCGCCGCGCGACAGCACGACCCGGGAGCGGCGCCCCGGCAGGCAGTAGACGGTCGGGTGGGCGTGCTCCAGCACCAGCGCACCCCAGCGGCGGTCCGGTACGGCGACCACGTCCAGCACCGCCCGGTGCCGCCGCCGGGCCCGCCCGGTCCGCACGCCGACGACGGCCACCAGTGCGGTGAGCACCGCCCCGGCCGTAGCCAGCAGCCACCAGTCATGGGTGTGGGGCAGCACCGGCCCGGTCGGTTCGAGGTGGGAGATCAGCCCGATCAGCCCGATCAGCCCGGCCGGCTCGTGCGCGGCGGGCTCGACGGCGTGGTGCCCGGCCAGGACCAGGGCGACGGTGAAGGAGGCCATCAGCGCCAGCCACAGGGCCGCGCCGAGCGTGGGGCGGGCCTGGAGCCGGGCGGAGCCGGCCAGCCGGCGGGGCAGCAGCACGCCGGTCACGGCCAGGTGGAGGCCGAGCAGGGCGAGCGTCACCCGGCGTCCCGGGCCTTCACCTGTTCGAGGGCGGCGATCAGCGCGGACGCCTCGTCCCCGCTGATCCGGTCGACGAAGTGCAGCAGCGCGCCGGCCCGGTCCGGGCTGGTCTCCAGCGCCTGGTGCATCAGCTGGGCGGTGTATGCCTCCCGGGTGCAGGTCGGCTCGTACACCCAGGCGCGGCCGACCTTGTCCCGGCGCAGCCAGCCCTTGGTGTGCAGGATGTCGGCGACGGTGGTGACGGTGGTGTACGCGACCGCCCGCTGCTGCTGGAGGTCGTCGACCACCTCGCGCACCGTGGCCGGACGGCCCCAGGTCCAGAGCCGGTCCATGATCTCGGCTTCGAGATCGCCGAAACCCCGTAGCACCGCCCTCGTCTCCCTCGCCGAACCCTCCGCCGGCGCCCTTCGCCCGCTGGAACGCGGCCCATGCTACGGCGCCGCGCCGGGCGCCCGCCCCCGGGTGAGGGGAGCGGGCGCCCACGGAGTCCGGGCAGTGGTGGCCACCCGGTGGTCAAGGAGTGCCTGACGTGCTCGAACGGCGATCAGGACAGCCGCCGCCCGAGCGCCACCCGCGAGCGGGTGAACAGCGCCGCGAGCAGCCCCGCCACCACCGGCAGCACCAGCACGACCAGCAGCAGTTCCCCCCAGGGCGCGGTGATCAGCGCCGGCTGCGAACCGGCCCCACCGACGCGGGACTTCAGCAGCCCCACCGCCGGGACGAACCCGTTCGCCGCCCCGAGCACCGCGCCGAGCAGGGCGATCAGCGCGCACTGCAGGCCCGCCATGGTCCGGCGGATCCGCGGCGGCGCGCCGACGGCCGCCAGAGTGGCCTGGTCCTGCCGGGAGTCGGCGGCCGCGAGCCCGGTGGCGATCCCGGCCGCGCCGAGCACGACCAGTCCGGCGAAGCCGGTGAGGGCGAGGGTGATCGCGTCGCTCCTGGGCCGGTAGCCGCGCTCGACGGTCAGTTCGGCGTAGTGGTCCAGCCGGGCGGCGGCGGCCGCGGCCCGCTGCTGCGCCTTGCGGTCGGGCGGGGTGGCCGGCCGCCACACCGAGCCCTGGGGCGCCGAGCCGAGGCCCAGCCCGGCCAGCGCGCCGGTCGGCATCAGCCCCTGGGCGAAGCGGGCCGCGTTCGGGTCGTCGACCAGCACCGCGTCCACCGGCACTTCCCGGAGGTCGGGCCCGGGGATCTGCCCGGGCTGCAGCGGCGCACCGCCGCCCCCGCGCAGCAGCAGCACGGCCTTGCCGTCGGCGCCGATCAGCGAGCGGTCGAAGACCAGCAACTTCCCGGCTGCCAGGGCTCGTTCGGCCGCCGGATCGCGGACGTCGAACAGGTTGTGCAGCACGGAGGCGTCCCCGGTGGCGACGCGCGGCGGGTCGGCGAGCCGGTGCGGCTCGGCCGGTCCCTTGAGCACGACGGTGCTGGAGCAGTTGTCGCAGAACCGGTAGACCAGCTGGCCGACGTCGGCCCGCCCGCCGAGCCCGGTCAGCTGCTTCTCCACCTCGGCCGGCAGCTGGGCGGCCTTCGGTCCGTCGTCGTGGCTGATCAGCTGGACGGCGCCGAACGGGGCCTGCGGCCGGTAGTCGCGCCGGTTCTCGGCGTCCGTACTGGTGCCGTACACCCCGATGGCGACGGCTCCGGCCACCGCGGCCATCACCGCGGCGACGGCCGGCGCGGTGCGCGAGCGGTTGCGGGCGGAGTCCCGCAGCGCCAGCCGGGGGCCGAGCGGCAGCCGTCCGGCGAACCGGCCGAACAGGGCGACCAGCACCGGGGTGCAGGCGAGCAGGCCGAGTTCGGCGGTGATCGAGCCGCCGAGCACGGTGAGCGTACGGGCGTCGTAGGTGCTCACCACGGGCAGGCCGCGCTGCACCGCGCCGGCGCCGTACACCGCGATCGCACCGCCCCCGAGGACCAGCGCCACGCCGAGCACGGTGACCAGGCGGCTGGGCGTGCGGACGGTGTCCCGCCCGGTGAGTCCGGCGGTGACGCTGCGCCGGGCGGCCTGCCAGGCGGGCAGCGCGGCCGCGAGCAGCGCGGTGAGCAGGCCGATCCCGGCGATCGCCAGCAGGTCGGCGACCGGCAGCGCGAAGTGTCCGAAGCGCGCGCCGCCGACCTCCTCGATCACCGGCCGCAGCGCCGCGACCAGCCCGGTGCCGACGGCCACGCCGAGCGCCGCTCCGGCCAGGCCCAGCACCAGTCCGCCGCCGAGCACCACCGCGCCGATGTGCGAGCGCCGGCCGCCGGCCGCGCCCAGCAGCGCGAGCTGGCGGCGGGAGCGCCGGGCGCCGACCGCGAAGGCCGGCCCGGCGAGCAGGGCGACCTCCAGCAGCGCCATCCCGGTGACGGTGGCGACCACGACCCTGGTGCTGTTGCCGATGGCCGGGTCGCGGTAGGTGGTGGAGTCCCGGAAGTAGGGGACGGCCCCGTACGGCGGCGGGTCGAGCGCGACCGAGCGCGCGGTGAGGGTGTAGCCGTGGGCGTTGAACCACTGGACCTGCGCCCAGTCGAGGGCGCCCCCGCCCGGCAGGTGCACCAGCCAGGACGGGTGCTCGCCCCGCGCCCGCTCGGCAGCCGGGCTGCCGGGCTCCGCGGCGGCGGCCAGTTGGTCGAGCAACTCGCCCGGCCTGGCGACGAGTTCGACCCGGCCGAGGTCGCCGGGGTGCTCCACCACACCGGTGACGGTGAAGGTGCTCCCTTCCAGCCCCTGGACGGTGGTGGTGCCGCCGAGCGAGAGCCCGGCGTGGTCCAGGAAGGCCTGGGTGGCGGCCAGTTCGTGCGGTGCGCCCGGGGCGCGGCCCTTGACCAGGTCCAGCCGGCCGCGCCAGACCGGGTCGCCGAGGTCGGCCTCGGCGGTCAGGGTGCGGACCAGGCCCTCGGGCGAGCTGGCGCCGGTCTCCGGACCGGTCCGGGCGGGAGTGAGGGTGCTGCCGGGCGGCAGCAGCGAGGTGACCAGGGCGGCCGGATCGGTGCCCGCGGCCTTCAGCTGCTCGGGCGTCGGCTGCCCGCCGGGCCGGGGCTGGACGGCGAAGGCGCCGTCCTCGGCGACCGGGGCCTGTTCGACGCTCCGGCCCGGGCTGAGCGCGGTGACCAGCGCGTCAGCGCCGCCCACCACCCGCTCGACCCGTTCGGCCGGGGTCAGTTGACCGCTGCGGTGGACCACGTCGGCGCCGGTGACCCCGAGGACGGGCAGTGCCACCATGGCCAGGATCAGGGCGCTGCGCCCCTTGGCCCGCAGCGCGTCGCGCCGGGCGAGCCGCAGCGCGACCCTCCACGCTCCGAACCTCACCGGACCACCTGGCCCAGGTGGTTGGGCCGGTGGACGGCGGCCTGGCAGCCGCCGGAGCGGCGCCCGGTGCTCTCCGAGGCGACCGCGCCGTCCCGCAGGTGGACCACCCGGTCCGCCCAACCGGCGTGCGAGGCCTCGTGGGTGACCATCACGGCGGCCGCCCCGGCGTCGCAGCGGGCGCGCAGCACGGCGAGCACGGCGTCGCCGGTGGCCGAGTCCAGCGCGCCGGTCGGCTCGTCGGCGAGGACGAGCCGGCGCTCGCCGATCAGGGCGCGGGCGATGGCGACGCGCTGCTGCTGGCCGCCGGACATGTCGTCCGGGAACCGGTCGGCGAGCCCGCCGATGCCCAGTTCCTCCAGGGCGGCCAGCGCCTCCCGGCGGGCGGTGCGGCCGGAGACCCCGTCGAGCTCGCGCGGCAGGGCGATGTTTTCGGCGGCGGTGAGCGCCGGGATCAGGTTGTAGTCCTGGAAGACGTACCCGACGGAGCGCCGCCGCAGGTCGGCGAGCCGGCCCCGGCCGAGCCCGCCGAGGGCCACGCCTTCGACGAGCACCTGGCCGTCGCTGGGCAGGTCCAGCCCGCCGGCCAGGGTCAGCAGGGTCGACTTCCCGGAGCCGGACGGGCCCATCACGGCGACGAACTCGCCCGGGTGGACGGTCAGGTCGATCCCGCGCAGGGCGTGGACCTCGGCGGCTCCGCGCCCGTGCACCCGGGAGACCCCGGACAGCTGCAGGACGGGTGCGGGCCGGCTCGGATCGATATGGGACACAGTTCCCCCACGTGAGCTGGTCAGCTGTATATGTCGGTGAACTATATATGTCGTGCGCGGATGCACAAGCCGGCCCGGTTCGGTCAAGGTTCTACAAAGCTGTCGAAGATCAGCCGAAAAGGTGACGTGCGGCGGCTGTGGCGGGTCTATGCTTTTGGAGGTTTGAAAAGGCACCTCGTTCGGTGAGGCGTCTTCACGGACACAGGCCACTGACCCGACGACGTCGAGAGACGCCCAGGTTCAGGACAGGTCTTCCCGAGTTAAGGGTTGACCCCAAGTGGCTTCCGGCCGATCCGGCTGGACACGCCGTGGAGTGCCAAAGCTCTGACGAGTTGGGGTGTACCGGTCCCTCGTCGACCGGTGTGCTCCTTGCCGTGTCGCGACGCGGCGCACAGTCGGTGCGCCCCCGACCGGGAGGAGGCGAGAGACATGGACTGCAATAGTCCGGGCCACAGTAGCCCCTACCCTCGCATGCTCTCGAACACCTCCGGCACGCGGTAACAACCTTCCCTGCGCGTTCACCCGGCGCTTCGTCCTGTGCTCAACCATGCCCGGACGCAAGCCGCCTGACGCTTCGTCATGCCCGCACGGCCGCCGCCGCTCAGCGTCGCCGTACGGAGCGGACGGCGTGCGCCCGCAGGGAGGATCGCTGCTGCGTGCCCCCTGTCGCCCTCTCAAGGAAGAGGGCAGGGAGGCTCCGCCATGACCAACGTGATGCTGGACCCGAAGGTCCCCACGGTCCACACCGCTCCCGCCGTCCCGTCCGCCGTGCTCGACGACGCCCACGTCGGCGACATCAAGGGCGCGCTCGGCACCATCCGGCTCGACGACACCACCCCCCGCAGCGGACTCTCCGCCCGGCTCAAGACCCTGCTGGCGATCGTCGGCCCCGGCCTGATCGTGATGGTCGGCGACAACGACGCCGGCGCCTTCTCCACCTACGGCCAGGCCGGGCAGAACTACGGCACCCAGCTGCTGTGGACCCTGCTGATGCTCGTCCCCGTGCTGTACGTCAACCAGGAGATGGTGCTGCGCCTCGGCGCCGTCACCGGCGTCGGCCACGCCCGGCTCATCCTGGAGCGCTTCGGCAGGTTCTGGGGCGCGTTCAGCGTCATCGACCTCTTCCTGCTCAACGCCCTCACCCTGGTCACCGAGTTCATCGGCGTCACCATGGCGGCCGGGTACCTCGGACTGCCGAAGGTCGTCTCGGTGGTGCTGGCGGCGGCGATCATCATCGCCTCGGCCTTCACCGGCTCCTTCCAGCGCTTCGAGCGGGTCGCCATCACGCTGTGCGTCGGCTCGCTGCTGCTGGTCCCGATCTACTTCATGGTCCACCCCAGGACCTCGCAGATGGCCCACGACTTCGTGACGCCCAGCATGCCCGGCGGCGCCGGCCAGCTGGCCGCCGTGATGCTGGTCATCATCTCGATCGTCGGCACCACCGTCGCCCCCTGGCAGCTGTTCTTCCAGCAGTCGTACGTCATCGACAAGCGGATCACCCCGCGTTTCATGAAGTACGAGAAGGTCGACCTGTGGATCGGGATCGTCGTGGTCATCGTCGGCGCGGCCGCGCTGATCGGCCTCACGGCGGCGGCCTTCGCGGGCACCGACGGCTTCGGGCAGTTCTCCGACACCGCCGCCGTGGCCAAGGGCATCGAGGACAAGGCCGGACACCTGGCGGGCGTGCTGTTCGCCATCGCCCTGCTGGACGCCTCGATCATCGGCGCCTTCGCGGTCTCGCTGTCCACCGCCTACGCCATCGGCGACGTCTTCGGCATCAAGCACTCGCTGCACCGCGGGGTCAAGGGCGCCAAGGGCTTCTACGCGGTGTACGCGGGCCTGGTGGTGGTCGCGGCGGCGATCACCCTGCTCTCCAACGGCTACACCCAGGGCCTGATCACCCAGTTCGTCCAGGTGCTCGCCGGGGTGCTGCTGCCCTCCGCCACCGTCTTCCTGCTGCTGCTCTGCAACGACCGGGCCGTGCTCGGCCCGTGGACCAACGGGCCGAGGACCAACGCCTTCACCTCGACGGTGGTCGGCGTGCTGGTGATGCTCTCGCTGATCCTCACCGCCTCGGTGGTCTGGCCGGACATCAGCTCCGGTGCGATCCTGTGGATCATGAGCGGCTGCGGGGTCGCGGGCGTCCTGGTCGCCGGGTACTTCTTCACCGTCGGCCGGCGGGGCACCAAGGAGGACCCGATCGACCGCACCGGCCGCGAGGACTGGCGGATGCCCCCGCTGGAGACGCTGAGCCGTCCGGTGATGTCCACCGCCCGCAAGGTCGGCATGGGGGCCCTGCGCGCCTACCTGCTGATCGCGATGGTCATGGTCATCATCAAGATCGTGCAGACCGCTCTGAACCACTGAGCCACCGGTCGCGACCCGTACGGACGGGCGGTGGGCAGCGGCTCGCCACCCGTCCGTTCCCTTTGCCCGCCTTCCCCGCGACTCCCCTGAGCGCAGCGACTCCCGTGAGCGCAGCGGCTCCCGTGGGTCCAGCGGATCCTCCGGAGGAGGTGCCGTCGTGCACACCCTGACCACCGTCGAGTTCCTGGTCCGGCTCGCCGCCGGCGTCGCCTGCGGCGCGCTGATCGGCGTCGAGCGCCAGTGGCGCGCCCGGATGGCCGGTCTGCGCACCAACGCCCTGGTCGCCGCCGGGGCCACCCTGTTCGTCCTGTACAGCGAGGCCGTCGGCGACACCGGCAGCCCCACCCGGGTCGCCTCCTACGTCGTCTCCGGCATCGGCTTCCTCGGCGGTGGCGTCATCCTGCGCGACGGCGCGGGCGTGCGCGGCCTCAACACCGCCGCCACCCTGTGGTGCTCGGCCGCCGTCGGGGTGCTGGCCGCCTCCGGCAAGCTGGACCTCGCCGTCCTCGGCACCCTCGCCGTGCTCGCCGTCCACCTGGTGCTGCGCCCGGCCGGGCGGCTGCTCGACCGGGCCCCGCAGTCCGGCAGCGACCCGGACTCCACCTCCCGGGCCACCGTCCACCTGGAGTGCGACCGCAAGGCCGAGAGCCACATTCGCGCCCTGCTGCTCCAGGCCCTGACCGCCTCCGGCCTCGCCCCCACCGGCCTGCGCGCCCGCCGCACCGACCAGGGCGACGCCACCAGCCTGCGGGCCACCGTGGCGATCAGCGGCCAGGTCGCCCCGGCCCTCGAACAGGTCGTCACCCGGCTGTCCCTGGAGCCCGGCGTGCGGGACCTCCACTGGCACCTGGACGACGAGACGGACGAGCCGGGCAACCCGGCGCTGGCCTGACGGCGCTGATGTAGAACGGAAAGACCGTCACACGAACCCTCCGGGAGGCCCGATGCCGAAACCCGACCCCGAGCACGGGCCGCTGGTGCCGATGCTGCTGGTGCTGACCGTGGTCACCGGGGTGGTGGACGCGGTCAGCTACCTGGCGCTCGGGCGCGTCTTCGTCGCCAACATGACCGGCAACGTGGTGTTCCTCGGCTTCGCCCTGGCCGGCGCCCCCGGGCTGTCCGCCACCGCCTCGCTGGCCGCCCTCGCCGCCTTCCTGCTCGGCGCCCTGGCCGGCGGCCACCTCTTCCGGCGGCTGTCCGGCCACCGGGGGCGCCTGCTGACCGTCGCCGTCGCCGTCCAGTCGGTGTTCGTCGCGGTGAGCATCCTCCTGGCGGCCGCGATCGGCCACAGCTCGGAGACGGCCCGCTACACCCTGATCGGGCTGCTCGCCCTCGCCATGGGCGGGCAGAACGCGGTGGTCCGCTCGCTCAAGGTCCCCGATCTGACCACCACCGTGCTCACCATGACCATCACCGCCCTCGCCGCGGACCTCACCGGCTCGCGCCGACTGGCCTCGGCCGTCTGGATGTTCGCGGGTGCCCTCCTGGGCGCAGCCCTCGTCCTCCACGCCTCCGTGCCCGTCGCCCTGGCCCTGGCCTTCGCCCTGCTGGTCGCCGTCGCCGGCCTCACCCACCTCGCGGGCCGGTCCACCCCGGCCCCGGCCTGGACGCACCGGCGCTGAGGCGCAGGGCGGTCAGCCCTCCGGGCGAGGTGAAAGCCGGTCCCGGCCCCGCCGAGCGGCTCAGTCCTCCAGGCGGTTCCCGGCGCGCCCGCTCCACAGCGGTTCCAGGCGGGCCCAGTCGGCGGTCCACTCGTCCTCGGCGCGGCGGTCGAGCACGTTCAGGCGCAGCCGCAGGGCGGTCAGCCCTCCGGGCGAGGTGAAAGCCGGTCCCGGCCCCGCCGAGCGGCTCAGTCCTCCAGGCGGTTCCCGGCGCGCCCGCTCCACA
>NZ_JBVJLM010000011.1:0-78336 GCF_055584725.1 Kitasatospora sp. NPDC101108 | reverse complement strand
AGCGGTTCCAGGCGGGCCCAGTCGGCGGTCCACTCGTCCTCGGCGCGGCGGTCGAGCACGTTCAGGCGCAGCCGCAGGGCGGAGCCGAGGACGGCGAGCAGGATGAGGAGGGTGCCGACGCCGGTGCAGGCGGCTGAGACGGCGAGGCTGGCGCGGTTGACCGGGGGAGTGCTGGCGTTCCCGGCGGGGTCGACCCAGATGGGGACGACGGTGCCCGCGGTGGCCGGGCGCGGGGCCCGGACGATGCCGGTGTGCGGGGTGGTCCCGGGGTAGGTCCAGGAGGCCTCGGCGTCGACCCGGTTGCCGTAGCCGGCGGAGAAGCGGCTGCCGCTGACGGCGTCGTGTTCGGCGGCCGCCGTCACCACGGCGTCGACCCGGTGCAGCCGAAGCCGGTCGGTGTCGGCCTGTGGTGCGGTGGAGCGGTACAGCAGTAGCGCGCCGCCGACGGCGAGGGCGGTGGCGAGGAAGCCGCCGAGGACGGTGAGCAGCCAGGCGCGGTCGCGGGACCGGTCGACGGGGCGGGCCAACGGTTCGTGCCGGGCACCGAAGGCCCGCCGCAGCCGACGGCCGGTTCGCCGCGGGAGCGACGCGGGCGTGGCCGGGCGGGGTGTGCTGGACACGCTGAGGTCTCCTCAAGGACGCGGGCACGTACGGGGTTTCGTCACCCAATTTCCACCCGACCGCCCCCCTGGCACAAGAGTGGTGCGCGTTCGTAGCACCGCAGGGCCCGATCACCCGGGACGTTCGGCCCTCGGCAGCCGCCCCCGGTTCGGGCAGGCTGGGGTCGGACCGCGCCCCCGTGCCTGGGTGCGGTGCCGGCCCGGTCGGACCGTGGGGGTTCCGGCCGGTGGTGCGGAGCAGGGGGCGGTCGTGCGGCCGCCTCCTGCCCGCCCCCTGCCGGGAGTTGACGTTCCGCCAGGTAAGAGCCGTATTCTTCCCAGATATACACTCGGTGTATATCCCTGGTGTATGGTCCTCCCATGAGTGTTCCCTTGACCCTCCTCGGGCTGCTGGAGCGGGAGCCGAGCCACGGCTACGACCTCAAGCGCGACTACGACTCACTCTTCGGCCGGGGCAAGCCCCTCCCGTACGGCCAGGTGTACGCGACCCTCGGCCGACTGGCCCGCGACGGCAAGGTGATGGCAGGTGAGGCCGAGCCCGGCGACGGGCCCGAGCGCAAGCGCTACGTCATCACCGAAGCCGGGGCCACCGAGTTCGAGACCTGGCTCCAGGACCCGGTGGCCCCCGAACCCAACCTCCAGTCCGTGCTGTTCACCAAGGTGGTGCTGGCCCTGATGCTCGGCCGCGACGCCGAGCGGTACCTGGACACCCAGCGCGCCGCCCACCTGCGCCGGATGCGCGAACTCACCGAACTGCGCCGCGGCGGACCGCTGGTGGACGCCCTGCTCGCCGACCACGGCCTGTTCCACCTGGAGGCCGACCTGCGCTGGATCGACCTGACCGTCGCCCGGCTCGACGCGCTCGCCGCGGAGGTGCGCGCATGACCCCGGTGATCGAGGCCCGCGACCTCGCCCTCGCCTTCGGCGAGACGCCCGCGCTGCGCGGGGCCAGCCTGTCCGTCGGAGCGGGCGAGGTGCTCGCCGTCATGGGCCCCAGCGGCTCGGGCAAGTCGACGTTACTGCACTGCCTGGCGGGCATCCTGGTGCCGGACGCGGGCGAGGTGCTGTTCAACGGGCAGCGCCTGGACAGCCTGAGCGAGGCCCGGCGCAGCGCCCTGCGCCGGGAGCAGTTCGGCTTCGTCTTCCAGTTCGGCCAGCTGGTACCGGAGTTGACGGCCGAGGAGAACGTCGCCCTGCCGCTGCTGCTGAACGGCGTGCGCCGCGGCGCCGCGCTGGCCCAGGCCCGTCGCTGGTTCGCCCGGCTCGGCCTGGACGGCATGGAGAACCGCCGCTCCGGTGAGCTGTCCGGCGGTCAGGCCCAACGCGTGGCGCTCGCCCGCGGTCTGGTGGCCCGTCCGCAGGTGCTGTTCGCCGACGAGCCGACCGGCGCGCTGGACTCGCTGACCGGCGAGCAGGTGATGGAACTGATGGTCGCCGCGGCCAGGGAGCAGGGCACCACCGTCATCCTGGTCACCCACGAGCCGAGGGTCGCCGCCTACGCCGACCGCGAGGCGATCGTCCGCGACGGCCGGGCCCGTACGCTCTCCGCCGGATCGGTGGCCCCGTGATCCCCTTCTCGCTCCGACTGGCCTTCAGCGGCGGCCGGGAGGCCGTGGCCCGGCTGCTGATGATCGCGGCGGCGGTCGCGATCGGGGTAGGGCTGCTGCTGTCCACCTTCTCCAGCATGAACGCGATCGACCGCGCCAACGAGCGGCAGGTCTGGATGAACACGGGCGTCCAGGGCGCGACGGCGGCCACCTCGGCGGACCCGCTCTGGTGGGGCGCCCGGGTGGACTACTACCGCGGGAAGAGCGTGTTCCGGGCCGACCTCGCCGAGGCCGGGCCCAACTCGCCGGTGGTGCCCGGCCTGAGCCGACCGCCCGCGCCCGGCGAGTACTACGCCTCGCCCGCGCTGGAGAAGCTGATGCGCGACACCCCGGCCGTCGAACTCGGGGACCGCTTCCCGGGGCGACTGGCCGGGACCCTCGGCGACGACGGGCTGCCCTCCCCGGACAGCCTGGCCGTGATCGTCGGGAGGACCGTGGACGAGGTCAAGGCGCTGCCGCGGGCCACCGCCGTCACCGGCATCGCCACCGCGCTGCCCGCCGACTGCGAGAGCGCCTGCTACGGCGCGGGCGTGCACGGGGACCGGATGGTCCTGGTGCTCACGGTGGTGGCCGCCGCGCTGATCTTCCCGGTGCTGATCTTCATCGGCACCGCGACCCGGCTGTCCGCCGCCACCCGGGAGCAGCGCTACGCCGCGATGCGCCTGGTCGGCGCGACGCCGGGGCAGGTGTCGGTGATGTCGGCGGTGGAGTCCACCGTGGCCGCGGTGATCGGTACGGTGGCCGGCTTCGGCCTGTACCTCGTGCTGAAACCGGTGGTGGCGGACGTGCCGTTCACCGGCGAGCGCTTCTTCGCCTCCGACCTGAGCCTGACCCTGCCGCAGGTCGCGGTGACGGTGCTGGGCGTGCCGGCGGCGGCGGCGCTCGCCGCCCGGTTCGCCCTGCGCCGGGTCACCATCTCGCCGCTCGGGGTGTCCCGCCGGGTCACCCCGAAGCCGCCGAGTCCCTGGCGGCTGATCCCGCTGGTGGCCGGCCTCGCCGAGCTCGGCTACTTCGTCGGCGGCAAGCCGGCGACCACCAACGGGCAGTCCGCGGCGTACCTGACCGGCTTCGTGCTGGTGATGCTCGGCCTGATGACCGCCGGTCCGTGGCTCACCATGGCGACCGCCCAGGCGGTGGCCCGGCGGACCAGCCGGTCGGCCTCGCTGATCGCGATGCGCCGACTCTCGGACGATCCGAGGGCGGGCTTCCGCTCGGTCTCAGGTCTGGTGCTGGCGCTGTTCGTGGCCACCGGAACCCTGGCCATCATGGGCACCATCAACGCCAACCAGAGCACGCTGAACGGCGCCCCCGAGGTGCGCAAGGCGATCGTGGACGTCCCGTTCGGCAACAAGGAGGACGCGGTCACGCTGCCCTCCGTGCCCGACCGGGTGCCGGCACAGGCCCGGGCCGTCCCCGGCTTCCAGGGGATCGCCCTGATCCACGACAACCCGGCCCGGATCGGCGCGTTCCAGCAGGGCGAACGGCGGATGGTGCCCAGCCTGGTCACCTGCGCGGAACTCGCGCAGATCCCCGTGGTCGGCCACTGCGCGCCCGGAGCCGCCGTCGCGGCGGTCGACCCCTACCAGCTGGTCGACCTGACGGACGGCAGCGGGCACGAGTGGCCGGCCGCGGCGATCTCCGCGGCCGAGGTGGCCGAGCTCCCGGTGCGGATGCTCTACGCGACGACCGACGGCTCCGAGGCGGCCAAGGAACAGCTGCGGACCCTGTTCATGAAGGAGTTCCCCACCTACGAGCCGCGCCTGGCCGAGGACTGGGCCTCCGAGGGGCAGAAGAAGCTCCAGGGCTGGCGGCAGCTGGCGAACGTGGTGCTGCTGACCACCCTGCCGATCGCCGGGTGCAGCCTCGCGGTGAGCGTGGTGGCCGGACTGTCCGACCGCCGACGGCCGTTCGCGATGCTGCGGCTGACCGGCGCGCCACTGCGGCTGCTGCGCGGGGTGGTCGGACTGGAGAGCGCGCTGCCGCTGCTGGCGGTGTCGGCGCTCGCGATCGGGACGGGCTTCGCCGCGGCGGCGATGTTCCTCAAGGCGCAGATGAGCTACGACCTGGTGTCGCCCGGCCTGACGTACTTCGGGCTCGTCGGCTTCGGGCTGGCCGCCTCGCTCGGGATCATCGCCTCGACCCTGCCGCTGCTGGCGCGGATCACCGGGCCGGAGTCGGCCCGCAACGGCTGAGCCGGGCAACGGAGTCGGTGACTCGGTGGCCCCGTCGCCCGCGGATCAGCGCGCGACGGGGTAGCCGTGCGTCCCGTCCCGCCGTACGCCGTCCAGCCCCGGCAGCCAGCTGCCGAGGACCAGCGCGGACGGGTAGAACATCGGCTCCGGCAGGGCGTCCACCGGGAAGCGCTCCCATCCGGCGCAGGCGTGCGGCTCGGTGACCACCGCCTCGGCCAGGCTCGGCGGCGCCAGCACGGCGGCGGTCAGCCGGGGCCGGCCGAGCTCGTGGTCCAGGTGTACGGCGAGCACCCGCATCGCCTCGGCGGGCAGCACGATCCCGGTCTCCTCGGCGAGTTCACGGGCCGCGGTCTGCTCGAAGGACTCGCCCGGGTCGACCTTGCCACCGGGCAGGCTCCAGGTCGGCGGCTCGCCGGCCGTGGTGCGGCGGCCGATCAGCACCCGGCCGTCCCCGGTGGGCACGATGATCCCGGCGCCGAGCATCGGTGCGGTGGTCACTTCGCCGTCATCTCCTTCAGGGGGTCACCAGTTGCCGCGCTCGTAGTCCTTGAGGAAGCAGCCGTACAGGTCTTCGCCCGCCTCGCCGCGCACGATCGGGTCGTACACCCGGGCCGCGCCGTCGACCAGGTCGAGCGGGGCGTGGAAGCCCTCGTCGGCCAGGCGCATCTTGTCCGGGTGCGGCCGCTCGTCGGTGATCCAGCCGGTGTCGACGGCGGTCATCAGGATGCCGTCGGACTCGAACATCTCCTGCGCGCTGGTGCGGGTCAGCATGTTGAGCGCGGCCTTGGCCATGTTGGTGTGGGGGTGGCCGGCGCCCTTGTAGCCGCGCTGGAACACGCCCTCCATCGCGGAGACGTTGACCACGTACTTGCGGCGCGACGCGGACGCCGCCATCGCCGGGCGCAGCCGGCTGATCAGGATGAACGGCGCGGTGGAGTTGCAGAGTTGGACCTCCAGCAGCTCGACCGGGCCGACCTCGCTCACGGTCTGCACCCAGCTGTTGGTGGGCGCGAGGTCGGGCACCAGGCCGCCGGCGTCGATCGCGGTGCCGGCCTCGATCCGGGCCGGGGTGGCGGAGCCGGTGACCAGGGCGAGCGAGGTGACGTCCTCGGCGGCCAGCCGCTGCTCGCCGCCGCTCGCCTGGTGGGGGAGCGCGGGCAGGTCGACGCTGCCGCTGTTGAAGCGGCCGATCGTGGTGGCCTGGGGCAGCTCGCCGGCCGGCAGCGGGGCGGACTCGGCGTTGACCAGCTCGCGGTAGGACTCCGGCGGGCGGCGGACGGTCTGCGCGGCGTTGTTGATCAGGATGTCCAGCGGGCCGTCCGCGGCGACCTCGTCCGCCAGGGCCATCACCTGGGCCGGGTCGCGCAGGTCGATGCCGACGATCTTGAGGCGGTGGATCCACTGGGCGCTGTCCGGCATCGCCTTGAAGCGGCGGATCGCGTCGTTGGGGAAACGGGTGGTGATGGTGGTGTGGGCGCCGTCGCGCAGCAGCATCAGCGCGATGTACATCCCGATCTTGGCCCGGCCGCCGGTCAGCAGCGCGCGCTTGCCGGTGAGGTCGGCCCGGGCGTCCCGGCGGGAGCGGTTGAGGGCGGCGCACTTCTGGCACAGGTTGTGGTAGAAGGCGTCGACCTCGACGTAGCGGGTCTTGCAGATGTAGCAGGAGCGCGGCCGCTCCAGGATGCCGGCGATCTCGGTGGTGGTGACGGTGGTGAGGCCGAACGCACCGGCCGTCTCGTCGTCGATCCGGGTGGGGGCGCCGGTGGCGGTGCGGGCGGTGACCTCGCGGTCGTTGGCCGTCTTGCGGGCCCGGGTCTCCTGGCGGCGTCGCTGCTTCAGGGTCCGGAATATGCCGCCGACGGCCTTGCGGACGGTGATCGCGTCCGGGTGGTCGACGTGGAGCTCGTCGAGCTCCGCGAGCACCTCCAGGCAGAGCCGCAGCCGCTCGGGGTCGAGGCCGGGACCGTAGTCGATCTCCTCCTCGCCTAGAGCCTGCTCGATGTCCATCTGCTCGATGCTCACGCCCGCTGCCGCTTTCCCAGTCGCCTCGCCTTTACCGCGTGAATGCTACGGGAGCGGCCCGGGCCCGGGCGAAAGGCCGACGTGGCGGACGGGAGGAGGAGCGCAGGGGCAGGCGGGGGGGAGGGTGCTTGGAGGATCGTCCATGTCTACGCGCGGAGCACTGATCATGGTTTGTGCACACCCCCAGCAATGCTCCTCGAACTGGCTTTTGGCTCCGCCCTCACGGAGAATCGAATGCTGGGTGCAGGGCGCCCGAGTGCGCCCCGGCGGCCCTGCCGCACCCGCACCCGAGGTGTAATTTCTCCCAGCCAGAGAGCCCATTCATGCGTTTCCTGAACGACCTCAAGCCCTCGTACGACCTGACGTACGACGACGTCTTCATGGTCCCCAGCCGTTCCGCCGTGGGCTCCCGGCAGGGCGTCGACCTCTCCTCGAACGACGGCACCGGCACCACCATCCCGCTGGTCGTCGCCAACATGACCGCCATCGCCGGCCGCCGGATGGCCGAGACCGTCGCCCGCCGCGGCGGCCTGGTCGCCATCCCGCAGGACATCCCGACCGAGGTCATCGCCGACGTCATCTCCTGGGTCAAGGGCCGCCACCTGGTGGTCGACACCGCGATCACCCTGACCCCCGGCGCCACCGTCGCCGAGGCGCTCTCGCTGCTGCCCAAGCGCGCCCACGGCGCCCTCGTGGTGGTCGAGGACGGCAAGCCGGTCGGCGTGGTCTCCGAGTCCGACTGCCAGGGTGTCGACCGCTTCACCAGTCTCGCCGACATCATGTCCCGCGACCTGCTGGTGCTGGACGAGGGCATCGACCCGCGCACGGCCTTCGACAAGCTCACCGAGGCCCACCGCAAGCTCGCCCCGGTCGTCGACGGCGAGGGCAAGCTGGTCGGCCTCCTCACCCGCAAGGGCGCGCTGCGCGCCACCCTGTACACCCCGGCCGTGGACGCGAACGGCAAGCTGCGGATCGCCGCCACCGTCGGCATCAACGGCGACGTCGCGGGCAAGGCCAAGGCGCTGATCGAGGCCGGCGCGGACGTGCTGGTCGTCGACACCGCGCACGGGCACCAGGAGAGCATGATCAGCGCGCTGCAGGCGGTGCGCGGCCTGGACCCGCAGATCCCGATCGTGGCCGGCAACGTGGTCTCCGCCGCCGGTGTCCGCGACCTGGTCGAGGCGGGCGCCGACATCCTCAAGGTCGGTGTCGGCCCGGGCGCCATGTGCACCACCCGGATGATGACCGGCGTCGGCCGCCCGCAGTTCTCCGCCGTCCTGGAGTGCGCCGCCGAGGCCCGCCGGCTCGGCAAGCACGTCTGGGCCGACGGCGGCGTGCGCCACCCGCGCGACGTCGCCATGGCGCTGGCCGCCGGTGCCTCCAACGTGATGATCGGCTCCTGGTTCGCCGGGACCTACGAGTCCCCGGGCGACCTCCAGACCGCCGCCGACGGCCGCCAGTACAAGGAGAGCTTCGGCATGGCCTCGGCCCGCGCCGTGAGCAACCGCACCGCCCAGGACTCCTCGTACGACCGGGCCCGCAAGGCGCTGTTCGAGGAGGGCATCTCGCACTCCCGGATGTTCCTCGACCCGACCCGCCCGGGCGTGGAGGACCTGATCGACTCGATCGTGGCCGGCGTGCGCAGCTCCTGCACCTACGCGGGCGCCAGCAGCCTGGAGGAGTTCCACGAGAAGGCGATCGTGGGCATCCAGAGCGCGGCGGGCTACGCCGAGGGCAAGCCGCTGCACTCCAGCTGGGCCTGATCGCCCGCGCCCGTTCAGGCGGCCGTCCGGTTCCTCGCTCCGGGGAGCGGGGCGGCCGCCGGCTCGTCGGGGGTGGCGGGCGTGTCGGGCGCGGTGGGGGTGTCGGGCGCGGCGTGGGTGTCGTTGCTCCGCCCGTGCTGCTCGGTACGTCCGTGCTGTGCGTCCTGCGCGTCCTGCCGGTCCTGCAGGTCCTGCCGGTCCTGTTCGTCGCGGCCGTCGTACGGCACCAGCGGCAGTAGCAGGGCGTGGCCGAGCAGGCCGACGGAGCCGTCCAGCGCCGCCGTGAAGGCCCGGGTGGCGGCAGGGAGCCGGCGCAGCTCCCACAGTGCCTGGACGGCGGACCAGGCCCCCTCCCGGGCGGCCTCGACCGACCAGGCCCCCAGCAGGTGGGTCAGCGGCTCGGCACGGTCCAGCAGCTCGGGCCCCGGCAGCAGCTGCTCCCGGACCACCGACTCCACCTCGGCCAGCACCCCGTTGATCCGGTGGTAGTCCTGCTCGACGTCGGCGGGCTCGCAGCCCCGGCGACGGCAGAGGTCCACCACCGCGAGCGGCAGGTCGTGCTGGACGTGGGCGTTCATCCCGGCCAGCGCGAACTGCAGCGGGTGCACGCCAGGGTGGGCGCGCAGCGCGAACAGCGGTCGCCAGCAGGCGGGCGGCTCCTGCCCGGCCGCGTCGGCGGCCACGGCCAGCAGGTACCGTCCGGCGAACACCGCGTCCAGCTCGGCCATCGCCGGTGGGTCGGCGAAGTAGCCGACCGCGAGCCGGTCGCGGACCGCCTCGGTGACGGTGAGGTAGAGCCGGTTGAAGACCGCCACCCCGTCGGCGAGGGGCAGGGCCGCCGCGATCTCCCGCAGCCGACCGACCACTTCCTCGACCGTCCCCGGTGTGCGGACTGTCGCCGCAAGGTCAGGCACCGTTCCGGTCGTCATCGTTCCGGTCGTCATCGTTCGGGCCGCCGCTGTACCGGGCATGCGCCACCCTTTCGAGGCAGATCGTGCACTGATCGCATCATCGTGGCAGCGTGGAGGCAGGCCTGTCGGCGCGGCGCGCGTCCGTCGAACCGGTGTCACACGATCAGGCCGACGCCGCTCCGCAGGGGCGTGCACCCGGACGTGACCCCGCCGTCGCTCCGGCTGCTCCCGATCCTGTCCCGTACAACGTCCCGTACAACCCCACCTCCTGCCATGGTTCGGATCATGACCGACCGCCGTGCCCTGAGCGCCGCCGACCGCTATCCCTCCAACACGGCCCTGTACGCCGACCCGAGCCTGGTCGAGGGCGTGGACTACGGCCACCGCTACCGCCGACACCGGATCGGCGGGCGGAGCCCGCGGGACCGTACGGCCTCCGTCCGCACCACCGTCGTCGCCCCGCACGGCGGCGGTATCGAGTTCGGCACCTCGGAACTGTGCCTGGCCGTCGCGGGCCACCACCCCGCCGACCTCGCCTTGACCCCGGCCGCCGGGCCGGTGCACGACTACTGGATGTTCGAGGGCCTGCGCTCCTCCGGCAACCGCGCGCTGCACGTCACCTCGAACCACTGCGACGACACCGTGGTCCGCGCGATGTGCTCCGGCAGCCTCAACGTGCTGTCGCTGCACGGCTGCACCACCGCCACCGCCGGGCTGGAGGACGGTGCCCGGGCGGTGCTGGTCGGCGGTTTGAACTCCGGCCTCCGCCGGTACCTGGCGGAGGAGCTCGCCGCAGCGGGCATCCGGGCGGTGGACGTCCCCCGCGGGAAGGAGTTCGCCGGCACCGACCCGGAGAACATCTGCAACCGCAGCCGGCTCGGCACGGGCGCCCAGCTGGAGCTGACCGCCGAACTGCGGACCGCGATGTTCGCGCCGGGCGTGCGCACCCGGGCCGACGCGGGGGCCAACACCCGGCCGCTGTTCTGGAGCTTCACGACGGCCGTCCGGACCGCCATCCAGCGCCTGGAGGCGACCCAGCCGGTCCCGTGAGCCACCGGCGGCGGTGGTGGGCGTCAGCCCAGCTCGTACTCCAGTTCGTAGGTGTGGGTGCCGGACCCGTCGACGGTCAGCCGGAACTCACCGGTGATCCCGGCCAGCTCGCCCGCCCCCGTGCCCGGCACCACGCGTATCGTCACCCCGGTGGTGTCCCAGGCCGCGTGCTGGAGCACGAACGAGCCGGCCCGCCCGTCCACTTCGCCCGTCACGTGCTCCACCGCGACGTACGAGGCGGGCCCGCCCGACGCGTCGCCGACGGACAGCATTCGCACCTCGCTGCGCCCGCTCAGCCCGCCGGTGAAGGTCTTGGCGATCCTGACCCGCCCGAAGGAGGCGCCCTCGCGCTCCTCCGTCTCCACCGGCTCGAACGCCGTCAGCTCGAACGACCCGCTCGCCACCGCACCCATGACACGCTCCTTCCGCCGGTCCGCACGCACGGTCGGCACCTCGTCGACCGTGCGTGAAGCCTTGCACACGCCACTGACAACGGGACGGCGCGCGAGGCGACGACGAGGACCCGGCCGGCTCAGTGGTCCCAGCGCACGGCCAGCAGGGCCGCGTCGTCCGCCAGGCCGGCGTCGCCGACCCAGCCCCGGACGTCCGCCAGTACGGCGTCCAGCAGGTCCGCCGGTCCGCCGCCGTGCAGGCCGGGCAGGCGCTCCGCCAGCGGGTAGAAGCGGCCGCCGGCGTCCCGGGCCTCCGACACCCCGTCGGTGTGGAGCAGCAGCAGGTCGCCCGGGCTCGGCTCGAACCGGCTCGTCGAGTAGTCCTCCCCGGTCAGCTCGCGCAGGCCCAGCGGCGGCGCCGGGACGGCCGGCGCCAGCTCGCCGACCTGCCCGGCCCGGCGCAGCAGCGGCGGCGGATGGCCGCAGTTCACCACCCGCACCGGCTCCCGGCCGTCCGGGACGTCCAGCAGCAGGGCGGTGGCGAACCGCCCGTCGCCCGGCCGCGCCGTGAGCGCCGCGTCCAGCCGCTCCGCGAGCCGCCCGGGATCGGGCTCGGTGCGGGCCGCCTCCCGGAACACCCCCAGCACGTCCGCCGCCGTCTCCACCGCCGGGAGGCCGTGGCCCTGGACGTCCCCGAGCAGGATCCGCACCCCGAAGCGGGTCTCCACCACCGCGTACAGGTCCCCGCCGATCCGCGCCTCGGCCGTCGCCGCGACGTACCGCACGGCCAGCCGCAGCGGCCCGATCCGCTCGGCGGGCGGGCGCAGCAGGGCCCGCTGCGCCGCCTCGGCGACCGTCCGGACCTGGAACAGCTGCCGCTCGCGGGACGCCACCAGCACCACGCTGGCGGAGCTGGCCAGGGTCGCGGCCAAGACGGTGACGGGCACGCTGATCCGCACCGAGGCGGGCAGCTGGGTGTTGGCCGACTCCAGCGCACCGACCGCCAGCAGCGCCACGGCACCCACCGTGAGCGGCACCCGGGGCCTGCGGGTGGCGGCCGCGGAGAGCACCGGGGCCACCGCGAGCAGCGGCGACAGGGTCGTCCCCGGGCCGATCGCCAGGGCGGCCACCACCGCGGCGACCAGCAGCAGGAGCGCGCCGTACAGCAGCAGCCGGGTCCGCCGTGGCAGGTACAGCGGCGGGAGGCCGTCCGGGCCGTCGGCGCTCACGCGTTCTCCTCCATCGGGTCGGAGCGGTTCCAGGGGCCCGAGGGCCTTCGAACCACTTTCCCCGTCCCGCCGCGGGTCAGCACCTCGGCGCCCCGGTGCGCCGGGGTCCCGGCGCCGCACCACGCCCGGTGCGCCGGGGGCGCGAGGTGCCGGTACCTCGGCGCAGGCCGTGCGGGGGCGCGCACTAGGCTGGGCCGGGAGATGAGACGCAAGAGCCGCCGCCCGGCCTCCCCCCTCCCGCAGCGCCACGGCGTGGACCCGGTGCACCTGCGGCTGCCCCTGGAGGGCGACTGGCCGACCGTACGGGACCACCTGCTGGAGCGGCTGCCCGCGGTGGCGGCCGCACGGGTCGAGTCGGCGCTGCGCGGGGGCGAGATCGTCGGCGAACAGGGCCCGATCGCCTTCGACGAACCGTTTCGCCCCGGCGCGCACCTGTGGTTCTACCGGGACCTCCCGGCGGAGGTGCCGGTCCCCTTCGAGCTGGTGGTGGTGCACCGCGACGAGCGCCTGGTGGTGGTCGACAAGCCGCACTTCCTGGCCACCACCCCGCGCGGCCGGCACGTCACCGAGACGGCGCTCTCCCGGCTGCGGCACACCCTCGACCTGCCCGCGCTCAGCCCCGCGCACCGCCTCGACCGGCTCACCGCCGGCCTGGCCATGTTCGTGGTCCGGCCCGAGGACCGCGGCGCCTACCAGACGATGTTCCGGGACCGCGAGGTGCGCAAGGAATACCAGGCGATCGCCCCGTACGACCCGGAGCTGAGCCTGCCGCGCACCGTGCGCAGCCACATCGTCAAGGAGCGCGGGGTGATCGCCGCCCGGGAGGTCGACGAGCCGCCGAACAGCGAGAGCCGGATCGACCTGCTGGAGTGCCGCGACGGCCTCGGCCGCTACCGGCTGCGGCCGCTGACCGGGCGCACCCACCAGCTGCGGCTGCACATGAGCGGCCTCGGACTGCCGATCCTCGGGGACCCGGTGTACCCGGTGGTGCTGCCCGAACCGGCCCCGGACGACTTCCGCCGGCCACTCCAACTGCTCGCCTCCGCTGTGGAGTTCACCGATCCGCTGACCGGGCGGGAGCGCCGCTTCGAGACCCGCCGCACCCTCGCGGCCTGGACCGACCCGTCCGGCTGGGAGGCCGGTTCCTAGCCGGCGGCCGCTCCGTTCGGGCCCGGTGCGGGCCCCGCCGGTCCGTTCGGGGTCGGTGTGGGTCCCCGTGCGAGCAAGGGGCGGGCCGGACGCAGGCCCGGACCTGGACGCAGGCCCGGTCCTAGGTCCGGCTGCCGGTCTAGGGCGAACGGAGGATCCGGTCCCGGTTCCGGAGGCCGATCCGCCGCCCCGCCCGGCGGCGCGATCGTTGGGCCATGAACGTAGCACCGGACACCACCCCCGCCCCCGTCGCTTCCCCCGTCGCGCTGGTGACGGGCGCCTCCCGGGGCCTCGGACTGGCCCTCGCGCACGCCCTCGCCGCCCAGGGCTGGCAGCTGGTGATCACCGCCCGCGGCGAGGCCCAACTCGCCGAGGCCGAGAGGGCCATGGCCGCCGTCACCAAGGTCGTCGCCCTCCCGGGCTCGATCGTCGACGACGACCACCGGGCCCGCCTGGCCGAGGCCGCCGAAGGCCTCGGCGGCGCGAGCCTGCTGGTCAACAACGCCGGTTCGCTCAACGGAGCCACCGGCCCCGGGGCCGAACCGCTGCCCCGGCTGGCCGACTTCCCGCTGCCGGACCTCCTGGAGCTCTTCGAGGTCAACGCCCTCGCCCCGATCGCCCTCACCCAGCTCGTCCTGCCCCAACTGCGCGCCCACTCGGGTGCCGTCCTCAACATCAGCTCGGACGCCGCCGTGGAGCCCTACCTCGGCTGGGGCGGCTACGGCGCCAGCAAGGCCGCGCTCGACCTGGCCACCGCCGTACTCGCCCGGGAGGAGCCGGAGTTGAGGGTCTGGGCGGTCGACCCGGGCAGTATGCGCACCAGGATGCTGCAGGAGGCCAGCCCCGGCGAGGACATCTCCGGCGAGCCGCTGCCCGCGCAGGTCGCGCCCGTTCTGCTCGGCCTGCTGCGCGACCGCACCCCCTCCGGTCGCTACCGCGCCGAGGACCTGGCGGCGGTCCCGACCGTCGACCGGGCTTCGGCTGCCGACCCGGCAACGGCCGCCGACCCGGCGCCGGTGGCCGACCCGTTGCCGGTGGCCGACCGGGGTGGCCGATGACGACCCTGACCGAGCTGGGTCTCGACGTCACCGTCCCGCCCGAACTCTCCGCCCGCGCACCGGCGGAGGCGCGCGGCGGCACCCGCGACGGCGTACGGATGCTGGTCGGCCGCCGTATCACCGGCGCCGTGGAACACCGCGGCTTCACCGAGCTGCCCGAAGCGCTGCGCCCGGGGGACCTCCTGGTGGTCAACAACTCGGCCACCCTTCCGGCCGCCCTGCCGGGCCGGTTGCCCGACGGCAGCCCGGTCGCGTTGCACCTCTCCTCCGCGCAGCCGGACCAACAGGGCGCCTACCTGGTCGAGTTGCGTCGGCAGGTGCCGGGCGCGGCTGCCGCCTACTACCCGCCGCAGGAGTCCCCGGCCCGGCCGGGCCTGCGCGTCGCCCTGCCGGCCGGTGGCGCGGCCGAGCTGGTGCAGCCCTTCACCGGCCGGCTCTGGTACGCCGAACTCACCCTGCCCACGGCCCTGTTGCCGTATCTGCGGCGGCACGGGCGGGCGATCCGGTACGGCTACGTGGACCGCGACTGGCCGATCGAGGCCTATCAGACGGTCTTCGCGAGCGTGCCGGGCAGCAGTGAAATGCCCAGCGCGGCACGCCCGTTCACACCGGCGGTGGTGGCCCGGCTGGCCGGTCGGGGCGTCCTCGTCGCTCCCGTCACCCTGCACACCGGGGTGGCCTCGCCGGAGGCGCACGAGGCCCCGTACGCCGAGCGCTTCCACGTCCCCGCCACCACTGCCCGGCTGGTCGGCCACGTCCGGGCCGGGGGCGGACGGGTGATCGCCGTCGGGACCACCGTCGTCCGCGCCCTGGAGTCGGCCGTCGGGCCGGACGGCACGCTCCAGGAGGCCGACGGCTGGACGGAGTTGGTGATCACCCCGGAGCGCGGGGTGCGCGCGGTGGACGGGCTGCTCACCGGCTGGCACGAGCCGCGCGCCTCCCATCTGCTGATGCTGGCCGCCGTCGCGGGCCGCCCGCTGCTGGCGGCCTGCTACCGGGCGGCCGTCCAACAGCGGTACCTGTGGCACGAGTTCGGCGACGTCAACCTGCTGCTGCCGGACTGAGCGGACCAGCCGGTGGCCGGGTGGCCAGGTGGCCGGGTGGGCGGCGAGGCCGCCGCCGGAATCGGCCGGCCCCGCCCAGCCGTTCACCAGGGCGGGCGGTCCACCGCCACGGTGGCGCTGTGGTCGCCGTCCGCGGCGGCGAGCACGGCACCGGCCCGGCGGAAGGCCGTTCGGGCCGGTCAGGCAGTTCAGGCCGTTCCGGCCAGCAGGGTCTGGGCCACGTGGTGGGTGTCCAGGTACTCGCGGACGGCGGTGATCAGGCCGTTCTCCACGGTGAACACGCCCAGGCAGTGGTTCTCGTACGCGGCGCCGTTGGCGGCCTTGCCGACGGTGGTCCACTCGGCCACCGCCTGCGGGCCGTCGGCGATGACGTGGGTGAGGGTGAGGGTCGGCAGGCCGTCGGCGGCGAAGAGGGTGCCGACCTGGCCGAGGAAGTCGCCGAAGATCTCCTGCTTGCCGCGCCAGGTGCGGGAGAGTTCGAGGCTGCCCGGGTAGGTCCAGGTGGCGTCCTCGGCGAACAGGGCGATGGCGGCGTCCCGTTCGCCCGCGGCGAGGCGGGTGACGTACTCGGTGACGACGGTGCGGGCGTCGGTCTGCTGCATGGTGGACTCCTCCGGTCCGTCCGGTCGGGACTTTCCCGCCGTGGCACCAGCAAAGCCCAGCGGCCGTACCGCCGACCAACAACCCCCGGACCGCGCCGACAACGATCGGTTGTTCATGCAGTCGGATACCCAGGGGGCAGCTCCAACTCGAACCAGACCACCTTGCCGTCGGCGGTCCGGCGGCTGCCCCAGCGGTGCGCCAGTTCGTTGACCAGATGGATACCGCGGCCGCCCTCGTCCTCGTTGCGGGCTCGGCGGATCCGGGGCGTCTCGCTCTCCCGGTCGGCGACCTCCACGGTGAGCACCCGGTCGCAGAACAGCCGCAGCTGGGTGGGGGATCCGGCGTGCACCAGGGCGTTGGTGATCAGCTCGCTGGTGAGCAGCTCGGCCCAGTCGATGAGCGCGGTCAGGCCCCAGGCGGTGAGCGTCTCGCGGGTGAACCGGCGCGAGTGCGCGACCATCGCGTGGTCGCCGGTGAGCGGCAGGGAGGCGATCCGGTCGGCGCCCTCCGGGCGGACCTGCGCCATGATGACGGCGATGTCGTCCTCGGAGTTGCGCCCGGTGAGCCGGGTCAGCACCGCGTCGCAGGTCTGCTCCAGCGAGCGGCTCCGGTCGGCGACCGTACGGCAGAGCAGTCGCAGGCCCTCGTCGAGGTCGCGGCCCCGGCGCTCGACCAGGCCGTCGGTGTAGAGGGTCAGGATGGCCTGCTCGGGAAGGGTGAACTCGACGCCCTCGAACGGGACGCCGCCCACGCCCAGCGGCGCGCCGGGCGGCAGGTCGACGAGACGGGCGTTGCCCTCGGTGTCGGCGACCACGGGCGGCAGGTGGCCGGCGCAGGCCGCGGTGCAGCTGCGGTCGGCCGGGTCGTAGACCACGCAGACGCAGGTGGCGAACTGCCCCTCGCCGAGCGCCGCGGTGGCCTCGTCCAGCCGGTGCAGCACCCGCACGGGGTTGAGCTCCAGGGTGATCAATGTCCGTGCCACGGTACGGAGTTGTCCCATGGTGGCGGCGGCCCGGATGCCGTGGCCCATCACGTCGCCGACGATCAGCGCGACCCGTCCGGAGGAGAGCGGCACCACGTCGAACCAGTCGCCGCCGACCTCGCTGACCACGCTGCTGGGCAGGTAGCGGTAGGCGAGCTCCAGGCCGATGGTGCGGTGGATCTCCTGCGGGAGCAGGCTGCGTTGGAGAGTGAGCGCGGTGTCCCGCTCACGGCGGTAGAGCCGGGCGTTGTCGATCGCCAGCGCGGTGCGCGCGACCAGCTCCTCGGCCAGCGAACGGTCCGCCGGGCCGAACGGCACCGGGTTGTGGGTACGGACGAACTCCGCACCACCCAGCACGAGTCCGCGCGCCACCAGCGGCACCATCAGGTACGAGTGCACCCCGGCGGCCAGCCCCGGCTGCACCCGGTCGGGAGAGGCGACGATCCGCCGCAGGTCCTCCTCGGTCACCGCGGAGACCAGGATCGACCGCCGGGTGCGCAGGCTCTGCGCGTACACCTCGGCCGACTGCGAGGTCTCGCCCACCTGGTCGGCCGCCGCCGTCATGCTGCCGTCCGGCGCCGTCTCGCCGACCGCCACCGCCCGCATCAGTACCGACCCGTCCCTCGGCACCGGGCCGGGCTCCTCGCCGCCGAGCACCGCGTCGCGCAGGTCCACCGTGACGAAGTCGGCGAAGCGCGGGATCACCACGTCCACCAACTCCCGTGCGGTGCGGTGCAGATCGAGGGTGGTGCCGATGCGGTTGCTGGCCTCGTTCAGCAGACCCAGCCGCTGTTGGGCGGCCCAGGCCTCGTCCAGCGCCCGCTGCCGGGCGGCGGCCGCGTCGCGCTCGCGGGTGAACAGCAGCGCGTTGTCGATCGACACCGCCGCCCGCACCGCCAACTCGCCGGCCAGCGCGAGGTCCTCGTCGTCGTACGGGCGCTCCACGAGGGTCCGGTAGAAGCCCGCGACGCCGACCGGACTGCCGCGCGCGATCAGCGGCACGACCATGATCGACTGCACGTTCTGCTCCCGTACGGCGGCGGTGCGCACCGGGTCCTCGGCGAACCAGGCCATGCCGTCCTCGTCCATCCGGGGCACCAGCACCGGCTTGCGGTGCGCCAGGCTCCACGCGTACGGCGAACCGGGCAGGAAGCGGTGCACCCCGCCCAGCCGGTCGATCGGCTCCAGGGTCGAGCCACGCACCGAGTGGAACGCCATCCGCCGCAGCAGCGCCGAACCGTCCGCCGGGGGCCGTACCTCGCGCTCGCCCCGGACCAGCTCCTCCAGCACCTCCACCACCACGGTGTCGGCCAGCCGGGGCGTCGCCACCTCGGCCAACTCCTGCGCGGTGCGATCGAGATCGAGCGTGGTGCCGATCCGGGCCGACGCGGCGTTCACCAGCGCCAGCCGCTCCTGCGCGGCCTTCGCCTCGCGCAGCGCCTGCTGCCGGGCCAGCACCGTCTGGTGCTGGCGCAGGTACAGCCGGGCGTTGTCGATCGCGACCGCCGCGCGCGAGGCCAGCTCGTCACCGAGCGTGATGTCGGCCTCGGCGAAGGACTCCCGCTCGCCGCGCCGCGAGTACACCACCATGCCGAGCGTGGTGCCGCGCGCCACCAGCGGCGTGATCCGCACCGAACGCGGCCGGTCGCCGAGGAACGCCCGGCGGCGGCTCTCGCTGAGGCCGTCGGCCAGCGGCGACAGCTCCCAGGACGGCACCACCACCGTCCGCCCGGTGATCATCGCCCGGGCGTACGGGGAGTCCGGCGGCAGCTCGTACACCGAGTCCACCGGCAGGGCGTCGGTCGGGTACAGCGGGTCGGACGTCGCCAGCGCCAGACGGCGCACCAGCTGCGGGGCGTCAGGGGCGGGCGGCTCGACGTTGCGCCCGGCGATCAGCGCCTCCAGGGCGAACACGCCGCTGATGTCCGAGACCCTGGGCACCATCGCGTCGGCCAGCTCGCGGGCGGTCTGTCGCAGGTCCAGCGTGGTGCCGATCGAGGCGGTCGCGTCCACCAGCAGCGACAGCCGCTCCTGCGCCCGGGCGGCCCGGGCGTCCGCGCGGTAGCGCTCCGTGACGTCGATGATGGTCGCGCTCACCCCGAGCACCCGCCCGCCCTGGTCCGCCAGCCGGAAGTACGAGGCGGACCAGGCGCCGTCGCGCTGCGGATTCCCCGGCGTGCGGCCGTGCGAACGGAAGTCCACCACCGGCCGGCCGCTCGCCAGCACCTGCCGCATCACCGCCTCGGACTCCGTGGCGTTGAGCCCCGGCAGCACCTCGGTCAGCCGGTGGCCCAGGTGCGCCGCGGCGGCCAGGCCGTTGGCGCGGGCCAACGCCTCGTTCAGCCGGATGAAGCGGAGCTCGGTGTCGAACACGGCCATGCCCACCGGGGACTGGGTGAAGAAACCGTCCAGCACGGCCAGATCCGCCTGGATCCGCCGCAGCGTCGTCACCTCGGAGGCCACCGCCAGCACCAGCGGCGCCCCGTCGGGCCCCTGAACCGGATGGGTGCGGAACTCCAGGTTCACCAGGTGCCCGTCCCGGTGCCGCACCGGGAACACCCCCGACCACTCCCGGCCCGCCAGGATCTCCCCGAACAGCTCCAGTACCTCGGGCCGCCGCTCGTCCGAAGTCAGCAGGTTGGCGGCCTTCACGCCGACGGCCTCGTCCGCGCGGTAACCGAGCAGTGCCTCCGCGTCGCCGCTCCAGTGCAGGATCCGGCCGTCGGCCGCGATCAGCGCCGTGGCGATCGGCACCATCAGCAGGGCGTCCTGCTGAGGATCCCCCCGGCGCTGTCCGTCGTCGTTCACCATGGCCAGAGAACCGCCCAACAACCCGGGAGCCCGTTCCCACCAGCCCTGCCATCCTCGCACGCAGCCCCCACGCCCCGCTCCCCGTGCCCCACCGCGCCCTCACGCCCCGGTACCCGGGCGCCACCCAGAGCCGCGCAAACCAGGGCGCACCCTCGCGATGGACACCCGCCACGCCCCGCCGGCACACCGGGCTCCCACCCCGCCACTCCCTGGCCACCACAAGTAGAGGAAAGCTGAGCCGACACCGCCGCCCCCGAGCAAACCGACGAGCAGGAAGTCGGCGGATCCGACTTCCAGCTCGTCGGTTTGCTGAAAGTGACGGGCGCAGGCTCACGCTGACGTTGGCCAGGACCCGGGCGGTTCTCCGTGTTGCGCGGGCTTCAGCCCGCACAGGAAATCGGCAGGTTCGCCTTCCTGTGTCGATTTACCGGAAGCGCAAGGTGCACGCCCGCTCGGATTCTCGGCCTCGCGCCGACGTTGGCCCGGAGCTGTCGCTCGTGCGTGTCGGCGCCGCGCTGGGAAAGGGGCCGTGTGGGGTTCCGTATTGCGCGGGCCCTCGCCATGAGTAGGAAGTCGGCGGGTTCGACTTCCTGCGTTGACCGGGGCGCGCGGGATTGCGAGACAGGAAGTTGCAGCCACCCGATTTGTGCCGACGCGGGTGTTGTCGACGCGCATGGGAAGGCGGGGGTTCGACTTCCTGTGCCGATCTTGGGCTGTGTGCGGTGTCCGGCTGGCGATGCTGCCGACATGCTGTGGGCAGTCCGGTGGATCCTCGTCGGGCCTCTCGCTGACCGGGGCGTTGCGCTTGCGGAGCTGCGGGCGGCTTGAGTGGAAGTCGGCGGGTTCGACTTCCTGTGTCGGGCCCCGGGTGGGCGAGGGGCCGTGTGGGCTTCCGTGTTGCGTGGGGTTCGTCGTGCGCAGGAAGTCGGCAGGGTCGATATCCGGTGTCGACCGGGGCGCGCGGATATTGCGGAAGAGGGAAGCTCAGCCGCCCGATTTGGTGCCCGCACGGTGTTGTCGGCACCTCGGGCGGGACACGGGGGCCCTGGTCTGCGCAGGAAGTCGGCGGGGGCGACTTCCTGCGTTTGTTTTGGACCGGCGCCTCGGGCGCCATGAGGAAGAGGTGCAGCCACCCGATCTTGTGTCCGTGCAGGCGTTGGCGGTCGGTTGTCGTGTGTGGGAAGTCGGCGGGTTCGACTTCCTGTATTGGCGCGGAGGTGTGTGGCGTTCCGTGTTGCGCGGGGTGCCACGCGCAGGAAGTCGACGCGGGCGACTTTTGCGTGTGAGCCGGGTGCGGGCCGCGTTTCGTCAGTGTGGCCCCCGGGGTGGGAGGGGGTGCCGCGCGCAGGAAGTCGACGCGGGCGACTTCCTGCGCGGGGTTATCGGGTGGTGGCGTGTTCGGGGATGGGGGGTGTGGGCTGGGGGCGGGGTTCGGGGGTGCGGGTGGTGAGGGTCAGGGCGGCGCCGAGGAGGCAGAGGGCGGCGGCGACCAGGACGGCGCGGTCGGTGCCGGCGGCCAGGGCGCGGGCGGCGGCTTCGGGGCCGGAGGTGGTGGGGCGGGCGGAGCCGGCGACGGCGACCGTGACGGCCACGCCCAGGGCCGAGCCGATGTAGCGGGAGGTGTTGTTGGCGCCGGAGCCCATGGCGGTCCGGTGGGCGGGGACGCTGCTGACCGCGAGCCGGGCGAGGGCCGCGTTGAGGACCCCGCTGCCGATGCCGGCGACCGCCAGGCCGGGGGCGAGCCGGAGCCAGCCGGAGGTGGGGGTGAGTCCGTAGAGTCCGCCCTCACCGAGTCCGCAGATCAGTAGGCCGAGGGCCACCTGGGCAGTGGCCGAGACATGGGAGGCCAGCCGTCGGGCCTGGAGGGCGGAGAGCACGGACAGGCCCGACCAGATGGCCAGTACTCCGCCCGCGGCCAGAGCGGAGAGGCCGAGCACGCCCTGGAGCAGGGTGGGCAGGTAGCTCATGAAGCCGACCAGCGAGAGCCCGGTGAACAGGGCGCCGCCGGTCGCGGCGATGAACCCGGGGTTGCCGAACAGGGCGAGGTCGAGCATCGGTTCGCGCACCTTCGCCTCGACCAGGGCGAAGGCCGCGAGCAGCAGCACCCCGCCCGCCAGCAGGGCGACCACCACGGGCCGTCCCCAGCCGCTGCGGCCCTCGGCGAGACCGGCGATGAGCAGGGAGGTGCCGGTGGTGAGGGTCAGGACCCCGTACGGGTCGAGTGCGCGGGGCCGTTCGGCCCGGGACTCGGTGAGCCAGGCTGCGGCGCAGGCGGCCACGGCGGCCGAGACGACGGCGAGCCCGCCGCTGACCGCGCGCCAGCCGGCCCACTGCTGGACGAGTGCGCCGTAGACCGGTCCGACCGCGATGCCGAGGCCGACGGCCGCGCCCCAGATGCCGAGGGCCCGGATGCGGCCGGGTCCGGCGGGGTGGGCGTGGCTGATCAGGCCGAGCGCGGGAGCCAGGACGGCGGCCGAGGCGATGCCGAGCAGGACCCGGGCGGCCAGGTAGACGGCTCCGCCGGGGGCGAGAGCGCCGAGCGCCTCGGCGGCGGCGAACAGCAGCACGCCGAAGGTGAAGACCCGTTTGCGGCCGTGGTCGTCGGCGGAGCTGCCGGCCGTGAGGAGGAGTGCCGAGATGCCGACCAGGGTGCCGGTGAGGATCCAGGTGCGGCCGGAGGCGCCGAGGTGGGCGGCCTGGGCGGTGGCGGCGAGCGAGGCGGTGGGGGCGGTGTAGGCGACGGTGGTCAGGGCGGTCGCGGCCGCCGTGACGGCCAGGGTGGCGGCGGGCCGGACGGGCCCGGTGGTGAGGGCGGAGCCGGGTGGTGCGGGGGACATGGTGTTCCCTCCGAGGACTGGGCAATAGGTCTGTTCAATGAACCGTCTCGGCAGCACGCTACCACCGCTAGTCTGTTCATTGAACCCACCTCGGGGGTGGACTACGCTGGCCCGCATGGCGCTGGGAACCGATTACGAACTGCAGGAGTGCGCACTGGCCCGCGCCCTGGAGGTGGTCGGCGAGCGCTGGAGCCTGCTGATCGTCCGCGACGCGTTCTACGGCGTGCAGCGCTTCAACGACTTCCTCGCCCACCTCGGCATCCCGCGCGCCGTCCTCACCGCCCGCCTCAACGCGCTGGTCGCGGCCGGGGTGCTGCGCAAGGAGCCCTACCAGCAGGCGCCGCTGCGCCACGGCTACCTGCTCACCGAGATCGGTCTCGAACTCTGGGGACCGCTCTACCAGTTGAGCCGCTGGGGTGGCCGGCACGCCACCGACGGCGGCCCGCACCACCTGTTCGCGCACGCCCGTTGCGGCACCGACCTGGACCTCATCGGCGCCTGTCCCGAATGCGGCGGCGGGCCCGTCCCCCCGGCCGAGGTCGTCATGCGCCCCAACCCCGCCCGTACCGGCGGCCACCGCGACGACCCGGTCTCCCGAGCCCTGGTCCGTTCCCACCCGCTGCTCGAACCGATCGCCTCGGCGGCGGCGTAGCGGGCACCGCGGGGGCGGGCACACCGACGAGGCCGCCGGCAGATTGCCGACGGCCTCGCGGGTGCAGCGGGTCAGGAGTGGAACCGGACCTCCGGGTCGGCGGCGGTCGGCCCGTCGAACAGCGGCTGGTCGATGTCCTTCAGCTGGAGGTCGAAGAAGGCGCCGACGTACTGCCGGGTGAGCTCGGCGGCGCGCCGGCCCGACATGGTGGTGCCCGGGCTCTGGGGCACGCCGAGCGCGTCGTAGAACAGCGGGAAGTCGGTGAAGCTGTCGTGGTCGGAGCCGTCGAGGGTCAGCCAGCGCTTCCAGCCGTCGAGTCGGGGCCAGCTCGTGGTCCAGCTGCCGTCCTCCCTGCCGTCGGGCAACGAGTGGCCCATCATCAGGTACGGCTTGTCGCCGACGCCGGACTCGGGCACCAGGTAGTCCATGGTGCCGTCCAGATCCGCTCCGGCCCTGATCCGGTCGTCGGTCAGCAGCGCGGGGACGGTGGCCGCGCCGCCGGCCGAGTGCCCGGCCATGCCGATCCGGTCGCGGTCGATCATGCGGGCGTAGCGCCAGGCCGGCTGGGGGTGCTGGGTGATCTGGTCGATGACGAAGGAGACGTCCTTGGCTCGGCTTTCCTCCAGGGCCTTCCAGGCCTCCTGGGTCCTGAGCCGGCCGCACATCACGCAGGGCAGCGTCTGCCCGTCCGGGAAGGTGGTCCCGGTGTTCTCGTAGGTGTGGTCGACCAGCGCGACCACGTACCCCCGGCTGCCCAGGTCCTCGGCGAGACCGCTGAGCGAGGCGCGCGGCATGGTGAAGCCGGGGGACAGGACCACCAGCGGGTAGTGGCCACCCTGCGGGCGGGCGTTCGTGCGGGACCAGGTCCGGGTGTCGGTCACCAGCTCGGTCGGGATGGTGTTGCCCGGGAGCTCGTGGTCCAGCAGCATCCGGGCGGCCGGGGCGGTCATGTACGGGGCCGGGCTGCCGGTTCCGGCGTGGGCGGGGTAGTACATCGTGACCATCAGCTGACGCGGACCGGCGGAGGGGACCCACGGGTCCGGACGGTTCCGGTCGACCAGGTGCAGGACCTCCTGCCCGACCGCGTCCGGCCCGGTCGGGCGCAGGAGTTCGACGACGTGGAGCGCGCTCGGGGCGGTGGCGGACGCACCAGCGGTGGCGGCGGGCGGGGTGGCGGGCGCGGCCAGGGCCGGTGAGGCCACGGCGACGGACAGGGGCAGCGCGAGCAGCAGTGTTGCGGCCGCCGCAGTGGTGCGACGTCGGCTCGGGTGTCGGGTCATGCGTCTGACGGTAGGTCGCAGCAAGGGAACTGACGTCAGCTCAGCGGCGTACTGTTCCCCTGCGGGACTGGCCCCCGGCGGCCCCTAGGGGGTGGACGCGGTCAGCGGATCGCCTCCAGGACCGTGGCGTTGGTCGGGCCGCCCGCCTCGCACACGGTCTGCAGCGAAACCGTCCGCGAACCGGCCTCGAAGTCGTCCATCGCCTCCCGCGGGAGCGACCGTTTGGCCGCGATCAGCGCGGCACTCACGCCGTGCGGGACGAGCCCGCAGGCCACCACCACATCGCCCGCCCCAAGCGGCTCCGGCAACGGCGACGGCGATCGCGACGGCAGCCGCAGCGGCCGGGCCCCGTCAGCGCCCCGCCGCGCCGAACCCGATCTGCAGCCTCCGCAGCAGCGCGGTGCCCGCCGGGTCGACCGACCGCCGGGTGTTGGCCAGCACCACCACCCCCACCTGCTGCTCCGGGTCGAAGGCGACGAAGGAACTGGACCCGCCCGTCCCCCCGTTGTGCCACAGCTGGAGGTGCCTGCCCTGCTGGGCGTGCAGCCGGTGGCCGAGCCAGCCGAGGTGCGCCCAGGCGAACGGATTGACCCGGTGCCTGGTCTCCCGGGTGAACAGGATCGCGGGCGCCAGCGGCGCGTCGGGCTCGCGCTCGGCGGCCAACTGCGCCCGCAGGAGCAGCGTGAGGTCGGCCGCGGTCGAGCGCAGCCCGCCCATGCCGGGAAGCGCGGCCAGGTCCCAGGAGGGCACCGGCCGCCCGCCCGGCGCGTGGCCGTGCGCCAGGCGTTCGGACCGTTCCGCGCCGGGCCGCAGGCAGGTGTCGGCCAGCCCCAGCGGCGCGCAGACCTCGCGCGTCACCAGCTCCTCGTACCCCTGGCCGGCCCGGTGGGCGAGGGCCATTCCGAGCAGCCCGGCGCCGAGGTTGGAGTAGCGGAAGCTGCGCCCGGGCGCGGAGTGCAGTCGGGTCCGGGCGAGGCCGGAGAGTATTCGCTCGGCGGTGCAATGGGCGTAGGGATCGGGCCGGTTGGGCTGGAGGAGTGCGCGTACCGCCATGCCCCGGGGCAGCCGGGGGAGCCCCGAGGTGTGGGTGGCGAGGTGCCGGAGCGTGATCGGCTGCCCGCCTCGGACCGGGACGGCCGCCCGGCCGGGGAGCGCCTCGGCGAGCGGCTCGTCGAGCCGCACCGCCCCGTCGAGCGCCAGCCGGGCGAGCACGAGCGAGGTGAACACCTTGGTGACGGAGCCGATGTCGAAGAGCGTGCGCGCTCCGGGCGCTCCGCCGCCGGGCCCCGTGCGCCCGGCGCCGCGGATCTCCACCGCGTCACCGGCCAGCCCGGCGACCACCACGCCGACGTGCCGGCCCGCGAGCCGGTCGGCGGTCTGCTCCACGAGGCGGGCGAGTTCGTTCATGCGCCTGAGCCTAGGGGGCCGCGACCTGCGAGGTCGTCCGCCCCGAAAATGATTTCGATCGCTCCGGATGCTCCCACGGGTGTACACCGCGCTCCGCCCGGTCGCGCCCCACGAAGTACGGACCCCTCCCTCCGGAGAAGTAGCACGGCAGCAACGGCGGGCCCGCCGGCAGACGGGCCCGCCGACCCGCCGTCAGCAGCTCAGGTTGCCCCCGGGCACCGTGCCCAGGATCTGCACGAACCCCTGGTACAGGCTGATCCGGTGCTGCATCTGCGCGGTGTTGTTGCCGTTGCACTCCAGCGCGCCGTTGATGCTGCGGATCGTCTCACCGAAGCCCCGCCCGTTGACCATCGCGTCGTGCGCGGTCATGGTGCCGGGGCCGTTCTGGGTGTTCCAGTACCAGAGGCCGGTCTTCCAGGCCACCGCCGGATCGGTCTGCACCAGGTCCGGGTGGTTCAGCAGATCCAGGCCGAGTGCGTCGCCCGCCGCCTTGTAGTTGAAGTTCCAGCTGAGCTGGATCGGTCCGCGCCCGTAGTACGCGGCCTGCCCGGCCGGGCACCCGTACGGCTGCGAAGTGTCGCAGTAGTGTGGGTAGTTGGAGGTGTTCTGCTCGACCACGTAGACCAGACCGCCGGTCTCGTGGCTGACGTTGGCGAGGAAGGCCGCGGCCTCCTGCCGGCGTACGGTGTCACTGCCGGTGGCGGCGAAGCCGGGGTACGCGGCGGTCGCGTCCAGCAGTCCCTGGTACGTGTAGAAGGGGTTCCGGTTCGGGAACATCCGGTCGAACTGCGCCTGGCTGACCGGGAATCCGCCCGGGTCGGACGTCGGCGTCGGTGTGGGCGTCGGGCCGGGACCGGTGGGTCCGCCGCAGGGGCCCTGGTCGGCCCAGACCCCGGAGCCGCCGGTGCTCGGCGGCTCGTTCTGGGTCCACCACCTGGCCGTCCAGTTGTGCCCCTCGTACGAGACGGCGGCGCCGCCCGTGTACACGGCGGCGGGGCTCCACGCGGTGCCGCAGGCGGCGGCGTCGGCGGAGGCCGGGAGGAGCACCGCGAGCGCGAGCGCCGTGACCACGGTGGACAGCAGCGCGAGCAGGCGTTTGGTTGACACGTCATCACCCCTTGTGCGGTGGGGGCCGCACGTCGTCGAGACAGGGACCTGGTCGGGCGGGGGAGCCGGGCACCGTACGGGGGCACGTCGCGGGGGACGGCCGACCGGGGCGCGGGCCGGTACGGGGCCGGCACCGACTCAACCGGAGTGGTCTATACCTGTCAAGAGGTCAGGCGGAAGCCGTTTCCGAAGGGATGTGTGTCCGGGGGCGGAGGACAGCTTTCCGGGGGGGGGCCTACGCCTCCCCGAGCGCCGCCCGCAGCCGGGCCGCGATCTCCGCCGCGCCCGCCTCGTCCGGGTACTTCCCCCGTGGCCAGAAGAACCCGCGCAGCCCGTCCTTCGGATTGCGCGGCACCACGTGCACGTGCAGGTGCGGCACCGACTGGCTGATCCGGTTGTTCGCCGCCACGAAGCTCCCCGCCGCGCCCAGCCCCCGCTCGACCGCCGCCGCCACCCGCTGCACCCGCAGGAAGAACGGTCCGACCTCCTCGGCGGGCAGGTCCGCCAGGGTTCGGTGGTGGGCACGCGGCACGACGAGCACATGGCCGGGGAAGAGCGGCCGGCGGTCCAGGAAGGCCACCGCCGTCCCGTCGTCGAGCACCCGGTGCGCGGGCTCCTCACCCGCCACCACCGCACAGAACACGCAGTCCATCCGTCCATTCAAACCACCGGCGGAGTTCCCGGCACCCCGCGGACCCGGGCCCGCGCACACCGTCACCCGGTCGGCCGCCCGAGCCGGGACGTGCCCGCTGGCGCGCCCCGAACTGCGGGCCCCCGCCGCGGCCCACCCGAACCGCCGCCGCCCTGCCCTGCCCGGCGGCCGGCCCACCCGGACCGGCGGCCGGGCAGCCCGGCGGCAGCGGCGCGCACGCCGGTACAGAAGGGCCGGTACAGAATCGCCGGTACAGAATCGCCGGCGCAGGAGCACTGCGCTGCGCCCGAAGGCGCGGCCCTACTCGTACCGATACAGCAGCGCCTCCCGCTCCGTCTGCTCGATCATCTCGACGGTCAGCGAGTCGTCCCGCAGGTGCGACAGCGTGACCTCCGCCGAGGTCGGCTGGGCGTCCACGGCCAGCCAGTTCTCCGGCTTCCACGCCGAACCCCGCAGCAGCGACTTCGGGCAGTGCGCGTACACCTCCTCCACGGCCACCACGATCGCGCTGCGCGGCGGCTTGCCGACGGCGGTCAGCTGCCGCAGCAGCTCCGGGTCGGTGGAGACGCAGGCGCGGCCGTTGACCCGCAGCGTGGTGTCCCGCCCGGGTACGACGAAGAGCAGCCCGACCCGGCCGTTCTCCAGGATGTTGTGCAGGGTGTCCAACCGCTTGTTGCCGGTGGCGTCCGGAATGGCCAGGGTGTACTCGTCGAGCACCGAGACCAGCCCGGCCGGCCCGCCGCGCGGGGAGACGTCGCAGCGCCCGGCGGCGTCGGAGCTGGCGACGAACACCAGCGAGGAACAGGCGATGAGCCGCTGGGCGACCTCGTGGAGGCGGTCGACCTGCTTGCGGCGGGCGTGCTCGCCCGGCTGCTCGTAGACCTCGCGCAGCTGCGCCGGGTCGGTGAGGGCGTCCGCGCTGAGGGCGGCGAACAGGCCGTTCGGGGTGCCCGGAGCGGTGGTTGACGGTGCGATGGAGTCCGGCGTGAGGGTCATGCGGGGAATCTAGCCGAGGCCGTTCGCCGCACCGGCGGCCCGGGTTCGCGGTCCCGCCGCCACCCCGCGGGCGGACGCCGTCCCGCGCCCACGGCGCCCCCGCCCGCCCAGGACTCCACCACTCTCCGTGAAAGGGCCGCTCCACCCCTCCCCACCAGCGGTTTTCCGCTGATAATGGGGCCAGGGACTCCAGCCAGCCGGAGGTGGTGGCCGTGATCGTCAGAATCTGGGCCGGGCAGGTCACGGCCGATCGCATCGAGGAGTTCTGCACACACCTGGCCAGCCAGGTGCTGCCGCAGCTCGGGCGGACGGACGGTTGCCTCGGCGGTGAACTGCTGCGCTCGGTGGCCGAGGGCGGACTGCACCGGGTGCTCGTGGTCAGTCGCTGGCGCGACGAGGAGGCCCTGCGTGGGTACGCAGGGCCGATGTGGCGGATCCGGCCGGTCTGGTCGGAGGGCGAACTGCACTACCTCATGCACCCGCCGGAGGTCACCCACTTCATGCCGGTCACCGCACCCGCCGTCCTCTGAATCCGAACCGGTCGGTCCCTCACACCGAGAGCGGCACCGAGTGGATCTCGTCCGCCGGGTGCCCGGTCCGGTTGTGGACCCGCTGCACCGCTTCCTTGGACGGTGCTTCGGACAGGCAGTACACCGTGCCCGACTCCGGGTCGGCCCAGGCCTGCTCGAAGCGCACGCCCTCCTCGGCCTCGATCGCCGTGTCGGCCGCATGGGCCGCCTTGAGCTGCTCCGCCGTGATCCCGGTCATCCCGTGGTGGATGTCCATGAACTTCATCGCCGTCGCCTCCGCATCCGAAGCTTGCCCCACCACCAGCCTCGCCCTCCCCGCACCCCGGCGCCACCAGACACCGCCGCACCCACACCTGCACCCGCACCCGCACCCGCACCCCCGGCGCCGCCCACCCCCCACCCGCCCGCATTCCCCGCAAGACCGTGAAACAGGCCACAGCGGAACACTCTCCCTCGGCTTGCGTCCCGCGTGGCACAATGTCGTCAACAGCAGTGACGTTCAGCGCACTCCGGGGTCGGTGAAAATCCGAACCGGCGGTTACAGTCCGCGACCCGTCCGCAGCCAGCGGCCGGTTGACCAGGTGAAATTCCTGGACCGACGGTTAAAGTCCGGATGGGAGGCGTGCGCGGGCGGACGAAGAGCAGTACCCGTGGTCCATCGGCGTCCATCAGGAAATCGGACCGGGCCACGGTCAGGTGAACGGCGGGAGCAGTGTCTCCCGGGCCGGGTGAGAGATCTCCTGGCGGCTCCGGCACCCCCGGCGACGGGTCGTGCACGGGCCTGTGCGCCGGTGCCCGTCCGTGTCATCTCCCTCTGCCGCCCCGGAGTCCGCGCCCCAAGCGCGAGGAGACCCGGGTGTTCACCGGCATCATCGAAGAGCTCGGCGAGGTCGTGTCGATCGAGGAGATCGGCGACTCCTCCCGAATCCGCCTGCGCGGTCCGGTCGTTCGTGACGGTGCGCGCCACGGGGACTCCATCGCGGTCAACGGCGTCTGCCTGACCGTCGTCGACAGCGCCGAACAACTGGCTGCCGAGACCGGCGAGTTCAGCGCCGACGTGATGGCCGAAACGCTGCACCGTTCCAGCCTGGGCGAGCTGAAGCCCGGCTCCCCGGTCAACCTGGAGCGCGCGATGGCGCTCGGCGCCCGGCTCGGCGGCCACCTGGTCCAGGGCCACGTCGACGCCACCGGGCGGCTGTTGAGCCGCGAGCCCGGCGAGCGCGACGCGGACGGCAACCTGCGCTGGGAGGTGCTGCGCTTCTCGCTGCCGGAGTCCATCTCCCGCTACCTGGTGGAGAAGGGCTCGATCACGGTCGACGGCGTCAGCCTCACCGTGGTGGAGGCGGCCCGGGACAGCTTCACCGTCAGCCTCATCCCGGCGACCCTCGCGCTCACCACGCTCGGCACCAAGGCCCTCGGCGAGAGCGTCAACCTCGAAGTGGACGTGCTCGCCAAGTACGTGGAGCGGCTGCTCGAATCGCGCACCCTCCCGAACCTGCCCCACCCACAGCACCCGTACGACCCGAAGAACGCGGAGAACCCGCAGGACCTGCCGGGCACGGACCCGCAGGACCTGCCGGGCACGGACAGCACCACCACGACCACCACGGGGGAATCCAAGTGAGCTGGCTCAGCGGCGAGGCGTTCACCGTCCTCGGCGAACACGTGAAGTGGGCCGACATGATCGGCAACCTGCTCGGCTTCGGCGGCCTGGCGCTCGGCTGGCGCCGCTCGGTCTGGAGCTGGCCGGTCCAGCTCCTCTCCGGCGCCGTGCTGATCGCCGCCTACCTCGGTGGTCACGTCCCCGGCCTGATCGGCAAGCAGCTGATCGTCATCGTCACCGCCGCCTGGGGCTGGGCGCAGTGGCGCCGCGGCCGCCGCGACACGGGGACGATCGCCGTGCGGTTCGCCAGCTGGCCCGAGCGGGCCGCCCTGGTGGCCGGCACCGCGGTCGGCACGGTCGGTCTGGCGATGCTGTTCACCGCCTACCCCAGCCTGTCCTGGAGCCCCTGGTCGGACGCCTACATCTTCGTCGGCACGCTCGCCGCGATGGTCGCCCAGGCGCGCGGCTGGCTGGAGTTCTGGTTCGCCTGGATAGCGGTCGACGCGGTCGGCGTCCCGTTCGCCTTCAACAGCGGCTACACCTTCTCCGGTCTCACCTACTCCGTCTACTTCGTCCTGGTGCTGCTCGGCCTGCGCTCCTGGTGGCTGAGCACCCGTGAGCCGCGAGCCACCTCCGCCAACGTCCCGCAGGGAGCCACGGCATGACCGAGAACCAGACCCACCCCGGCACCACCGGCGACGAGCTCGTCCTCGACCCGGTCGAGCGGGCGATCGCCGACATCGCGCTCGGCCGCGCGGTCGTCGTGGTCGACGACGAGGACCGCGAGAACGAGGGCGACCTCGTCTTCGCCGCCTCCGCCGCGACGCCCGAGCTGATGGCCTTCACCATCCGCTACAGCTCCGGCGTGATCTGCGCCCCGATGACGGGCGCGGAGCTGGACCGGCTCAACCTGCCGCCGATGACCCAGGTCAACGAGGACCGCAAGGGCACCGCCTACACGGTGTCGGTGGACGCCCGCGAGGGCGTGGACACCGGCATCTCCGCCGCCGACCGCGCCCGCACCGTACGGCTGCTCTCCTCGCCCGGCACCGAGCCCGGCGACCTCACCCGCCCCGGGCACGTCTTCCCGCTGCGCGCCGTCGAGGGCGGCGTGCTGGTCCGCCCCGGGCACACCGAGGCCGCCGTGGACCTGGCCCGGCTCGCCGGGCTGGCACCGGCCGGGGCGATCGCCGAGGTGGTCAACGACGACGGCACCATGGCCCGGCTGCCCGAGCTGGTCGCCTTCGCCCGCGAGCACGGCCTGGCGATCATCTCCATCGAGGACCTGATCGCCTACCGCCGCCGCACCGAGCTGCACGTGGACCGGGCCGCCGTCACCGCCCTGCCCACCGCGCACGGCGAGTTCACCGCCGTCGGCTACCAGGGCACCATCGACGGCGTCGAGCACATCGCGCTGGTGGCCGGCGGCCTCGGGCCGGACGGGCGGCTGCCGGACGGCGAGGACGTCCTGGTGCGGGTCCACTCCGAGTGCCTGACGGGCGACGTCTTCGGCTCGCTGCGCTGCGACTGCGGCCCCCAGCTGGAGGCTTCGCTCCAGCGGATCGCCGGGGTCGGCCGCGGCGTGGTGCTCTACCTGCGCGGCCACGAGGGCCGGGGGATCGGCCTGGCGCACAAGCTGCGCGCGTACGAGCTCCAGGAGCAGGGCCGCGACACCGTCGACGCCAACCTGGACCTCGGCCTGCCCGCCGACGCCCGCGACTACAGCATCGCGGCGCAGATGCTGGCGGACCTCGGCGTGCGCTCGCTGACGCTGCTGACCAACAACCCGCAGAAGCTGACCGCGCTCACCGACCACGGCCTCAAGGTCAAGGGGCGCGAAGCGGTCGAGATCGAGCCGGGCGAGCACAACCTGCGCTACCTGCGCACCAAGCGCGACCGGATGGGCCACGACCTGCCCGGCCTCGGCTCCTGACGCACCCCGCCCTGCCGCTGCCCGCAGACGCGCCCCTCCGATCACCGACCACCGAACCGACAGACAGACAGAACGGAACACCGACATGAGCGGCCACGGAGCCCCCGAGCTGACCATCGACGGCGCCGCCGACCTCAAGGTCGCGGTCATCGCCGCCCAGTGGCACGACCAGGTGATGAACGGCCTGCTGGACGGCGCCCACCGCGCGCTCAAGGAGCTGGGCGTCGCCGAGCCGACCGTCCTGCGCGTGCCCGGCACCTTCGAACTGCCGGTCGCCGCCAAGCGCCTCGCCGATCGCGGCTACGACGCCGTCGTCGCCCTCGGCGTGGTGATCCGCGGCGGCACCCCGCACTTCGACTACGTCTGCCAGGCGGCCACCGCCGGCCTCACCCAGGTCAGCGTGGACACCGGCGTCCCGGTCGGCTTCGGCGTGCTGACCTGCGACAACGAGGAGCAGGCGCTCGACCGCGCCGGTCTGCCGGGCTCCGCCGAGGACAAGGGCCACGAGGCCGTCACCGCCGCCGTCGCCACCGCGGTGACTCTCCGCGACCTCCGCTGAGCGCCCCGGTGACCGGTCCCGGACCGTGGACGTCCAGCCGACCGTCCACGGTCCGGGACCGTTTACCGCCCGTCCGCCCGTACGCCGTATGGTGAGTCCCATCATGGCTTCGAAGACATTCGAGGAGCTCTTCGCCGAGCTCCAGCAGAAGGCCGCCACCGGCGACCCCTCGTCCTCCCGCACCGCCCAGCTCGTCCAGCAGGGCGTCCATTCGATCGGCAAGAAGGTCGTCGAGGAGGCCGCCGAGGTCTGGATGGCCGCCGAGTTCCAGTCGGACGAGCAGACGGCGGAGGAGATCTCGCAGCTCCTCTACCACCTTCAGGTGATGATGATCGCCCGCGGGCTGACGCTGGACGACGTCTACAAGTACCTCTAGAACACCCCGCACGCCCGAGCTCCCCGCAGACACCCCTCCCAACAGGTAAGGAAGCAACCTCCCATGCTGCGCATCGCCGTCCCCAACAAGGGTTCTCTCTCGGGTCCCGCGGCGGAGATGCTCCATGAGGCCGGCTACCGCCAGCGGAAGGACCCCAAGGAGCTGGTGCTCGTCGACCCGAACAACGAGGTCGAGTTCTTCTTCCTCCGCCCGCGCGACATCGCCGTCTACGTCGGCTCCGGCCGCCTCGACGTCGGCATCACCGGCCGCGACCTGCTGCTGGACTCGCACTCCAACGCGGAGGAGGTGCTCGCCCTCGGCTTCGCCGGGTCGACCTTCCGCTTCGCCCGCCCCGAGGGCGTGGACGTCAAGGACGTGACGGGCCTGGAGGGCCTGCGCATCGCGACCTCCTACACCGGCCTGGTCGAGCAGCACCTCGCCGACCACGGCGTGAAGGCGACCGTCACCAAGCTGGACGGGGCGGTCGAGACTGCCGTGCAGCTGGGCGTCGCCGACGTGATCGCCGACGTGGTGGAGACCGGCACCAGCCTGCGCAACGCCGGCCTGGAGGTCTTCGGCGAGCCGATCCTGATCTCGGACGCCGTGGTCATCCGCCCCAAGGGCGCCGGCGAGGACGCCCGGGTCGAGCAGTTCCTGCGCCGCCTGCAGGGCGTGCTGGTGGCCCGCCGCTACGTGCTGATGGACTACGACATCCGCGCCGAGAAGGTCAGCGCCGCCGTCGCGCTCACCCCCGGCCTGGAGTCGCCGACCGTCTCCCCGCTGCACACCGAGGGCTGGGTGGCCGTCCGCTCGATGGTGCTCCGCAAGGAGGCCCAGCAGATCATGGACGACCTGTGGGGCATCGGCGCCCGGGCGATCCTGGTCACCAACATCCACGCCTGCCGCCTCTGACCGGCTCGCACGAGCCGCGGACACGCGCTGTCCGCGGGACCTGCTCGCACGCTCGCGGGTAAAGAACGGTTCAATGGGCGGGGACGCCGACCGGCGTCCCCGCCCTCGTGCTGTCGCGAACCCCGGAGCCACCGGGCCCAGAACCACCACCGGAGACCCCACGTGTCCACGCCGCCCGTCGAGTTCCCCGTCACCTGGGCACCCCGCCGCACCCGCGTGGTGCTGCTGCCGGTCTGCGCCCTGCTGGTGGTGCTGTTCGTCGTGCTGGCGATGCTGCTCCCGGCGAGCTGGCAGCTCAACGACCGGATCATGATGGTCGCCAGCGGGCTGCTGTTCGCCGGCGTGGGCCTGATGCTGGCCCGCCCGCGGGTGAGCGCCGACGCGGAGGGCGTGACGGTGGTCAACTTCGTCCGCAGCCGCCGGCTGGCCTGGGCCGAGATCGTCCGGGTCAACTTCCGCCAGGGCGACCCGTGGGCCACCCTCGACCTCGCCGACGGCACCTCGCTCGCCGCGGTGGGCATCCAGTCCGGCGTCGGCAAGGCCCAGGCGATCGCGGACGCCCGCGCGCTGCGCGACCTGGTCGAGCACCACGCCCAGGTCTGACGGCGCGGGCCCACGCGGCCTGCGCCCCGGCGGGCCCGAACACGCTTCCCAGCTGCGCGCCGGTATGGTCTACGCTGGTAAAAGCGGGGCAAAACTTCCGCCCTGCCCGAAAACGACCCCCACTCGAACCGATTCGCGCTTCGAGCGACCTGAGGAGTGACACACCCCCTCGATGGACGATCCGTCCGGTAGTACCTGCGCCGCCTCGCTTCCGACCCACGGAAGGCAGGCGGCACTGTGATCACCGCCTGGCTGCTGTTGTTCGCAGCCGTTCTCCTGATCCTCGCCAACGGCCTCTTCGTGGCCGCCGAGTTCGCCTTCGTGACCGCCGACCGCGGCGCGGTGGACCGGTCCGCCGAAGCGGGGGACGCCAAGTCCGCCCGCGTCGCCCGGGCCCTGCGGCACCTCTCCTTCGAACTCTCCGGCGCCCAGCTGGGCATCACCGTCACCTCGCTGGTGGTCGGCATGCTCGCCGAGCCGGCCCTGTCGACCCTGCTCCAGCCCGTGATGTCGGGCATCGGGGTGCCCGACTCGGCCGCCCGCGGCGTCGCCGTGGTGGTCGGCATGGTGCTGGCCACCGTCGTCCAGATGGTGATCGGCGAGCTGGTCCCGAAGAACTGGGCGATCTCCCGCCCGCTCCAGGTGGCCCGCGCGGTGGCCGCCCCGCACATGGCCTTCTCCTTCGTCTGCCGCCCGCTGATCAGCTTCCTGAACGGCGCCGCCGACCGCACGGTCCGGGCCTTCGGCGTCGAGCCGCAGGAGGAGCTGGAGCACGCCCGCACTCCGGCCGAGCTGGTCTCGCTGGCCCGGCACTCGGCCAGGGCCGGTGCGATAGACGAGGAGTCGGCGACCCTGTTCGTCCGCACCCTCGGCCTCGGCGACCTCACCGCGGAGTCGGTGATGACCCCGCGGGTCGACGTCTCCGCCCTCCAGCGCGACGCCACCGCCTCCGACGTGATCAACCTGACCCGGGCCACCGGCCTGTCCCGGTTCCCGGTCTACGCCGACACCGTGGACGAGGTCACCGGCATCGTGACGCTCAAGGACGCCCTCGCCGTCCCGGCCGCCCGGCGCGGCCGGGTGCGGGTCGCCGAACTGGCTTCGCCGCCGCTGCTGGTGCCCGAGACCCTGCCCGCCGAGCGGCTGCTCGACCAGCTGCGCCGCCTCCAGCCGATGGCCATCGTGGTCGACGAGTACGGCGGCACGGCCGGCGTCGTCACCGTCGAGGACATCGTCGAGGAGATCGTCGGTGAGGTGCAGGACGAGCACGACCCGGCCGACCAGCCCGACCTGCTCCCGCTGCCGGCCGTCGACGGCCTGCCCGCCTGGGTGGCGGACGGCCGCGCCCGGCTCGACCAGCTGGAGGCGATCGGCCTGAACGCCCCGGACGGCCCGTACGAGACCCTGGCCGGCCTGGTCGCCGACCTGCTCGGCAAGCTCCCCGAGGTGGGCGAGCAGGCCGAGTTGCCCGGCTGGCGGCTCACCGTCACCGGCGTCGACCGGCACCGCACCAGCCAGGTCCGGGTGGAGCGCACCAGCGCGCCCGGCCTGTTCGGCACGGACGGGGAGGACGTCCGATGACCGTCCTGCAACTCGCCGTCGCCCTGCTGCTCCTGCTCGGCAACGCCTTCTTCGTCGGCGCCGAGTTCGCCGTCGTCTCGGTGCGCCGCAGCCAGATCGAGCCGCTCGCCGAGGCCGGGCACAAGCGTGCCCGCACCGTGCTGCACGCGCTGTCCAACGTCTCCGCGATGCTCGCCGCCGCCCAACTCGGCATCACCGTCTGCTCGCTGGGCCTCGGTGCGCTCGCCGAGCCGACCATCGCCGCCCTGCTGGAGGGCCCGTTCCACGCGATCGGCGTCCCGTCCGGCCTGATGCATCCGCTCTCGTACGGGATCTCGCTCGCCCTCGTGGTGTTCCTGCACATGGTGATGGGCGAGATGGTGCCGAAGAACATGGCCATGGCCGGCCCGGAGCGGGCCGCGCTCTGGCTCGGCCCGCCGCTGGACCGGCTGGCCCGCTGGCTCGCCCCGGTGATCCGGCTGCTCAACGCCTTCGCCAACGGCGTGCTGAGGCTGTTCCGGGTCGAGGCCAAGGACGAGGTCGAGTCGGTGTTCACCACCGAGCAGCTGATGTACCTGCTGGTCGACTCCCGGGATGCCGGCCTGCTCGACGAGGACCGCCAGGAGCGCCTGGAGGACGCCCTGGAGATGGGCCGCCGCCCGGTCACCGACGTGCTGCTGCCGCCCGAGCAGCTGGTCACCGTCAACCCGAAGGTGACCGCCGCCGAGGTCGAGGAACTCGCCCTGCGCACCGGCTTCTCGCGCTTCCCGGTCACCGACGGCGACCCGGCCGGCCACGGCTACCTGGGCTACGTCCACCTCAAGGACATCCTCGACCTGGAGGACCGGTCGGCGCCCGTCCCGGCCCGGCTGTGGCGGCCGATCACGGTGCTGCGCGGCAGCCTGCCGCTGGACGACGCCCTCGGCGCGATGCGCCGGGCCGCCTGCCACCTGGCCGCGGTGCTGGACCAGGACGGCCGCACGATCGGCGCGGTCATGCTGGAGGACGTCCTGGAGGAACTGGTCGGCGAGATGCACGACCCGGACCACCGGACGGTCTGAGACCCCGGTCCGCCGCCACCCGGCGTCGTTCGCCGACGTTCGCGGTCGTGCGCAGACGTGCTCCGTCGTGCGCCGTCGTTTCGCCGACGGCGATTCTGCCCACAGCAGGCAACGGTTCCCGTGCCGGCCACCCCCGGAGGAGGGTGGTCGGCATGAGACTGCTGCTGCTGGGTGGAACGAAGTTCGTCGGACGGGCCGTCGCCGAGGAGGCGCTGGCCAGGGGCTGGGAGGTGACGGCCCTCAACCGCGGCACGCAGCCCGCTCCCGAGGGCGTACGGGTGCTGCTGGGCGACCGTACCGCCGAGGACGGCCTCGCGGCGCTCGGCACGGGGGAGTGGGACGCCGTGGTGGACACCTGGTCCTGGGCCCCGGCGGCGGTGCGCGACAGCGCCCGGCGGCTGAACGGCCGGGTCGGCCACTACGCGTACGTCTCCAGCCGGTCGGTGTACGACTACCCGCTGCGCCCCGGGGCGGACGAGAAGGCCCCCGTGGTGCCCGCCTCCCCGGACCTCACCGGCGAGGTGCCCTACGCCGAGGCCAAGCGCGGTGCCGAACTGGCCCTGGAGGAGGAGTACGGCGGGAGCGCCCTGCTGGTCCGCGCCGGGCTGGTCCTCGGCCCGTACGAGAACATCGGCCGGCTGCCCTGGTGGCTGAACCGGATCGCCCGCGGCGGCGCGGTGCTCGCCCCCGGCCCGCGCGACCTGCCGCTGCAGTACATCGACGGCCGCGACCTCGCCGCCTGGACCCTGGACGCCGTGGTGGCCCGGCTGGGCGGCCCGTACAACGTGGTCAGCCCGGCCGGCCACACCACCATGGGCGGGCTGCTGGAGGCCTGCGTCCGGGCCACCGGCTCGGCGGCCGAGCTGCGCTGGACCGATCCCGAGCGGATCCTGGCGGCGGGGGTGCAGCCGTGGACGGAACTGCCGGTCTGGCTGCCGCCGGGCGAGCTGTACGACTTCCTGCACGGTTGCTCGGTCGCCCGCGCCGTCGACGCGGGGCTGCGCTGCCGCCCGGTCGCCGAGACGGTCGAGGACACCTGGGCCTGGCTGTGCTCGATCGGCGGCGACGCCCCCCAGCGGGACGACCGGCCGGACGTCGGGCTCGACCCGGATCGGGAGGCGGAGCTGCTCAAGGAGTGACGCGGGCGGGGGAGTTGATGTCAGCCCCGGCCGTCGATCAGCTCCCCGTACGCCTGTACCACGTCCGGCAGCCGCAGGGTCGCCAGGTCATCCCGGCCCGGCGGCTCGCGCAGCAGCGACAGCCGCAGGTCCCGGTAGGCGCAGGACTTCTCGTACAGGGTGCGGATGAACCGGCCGTTGCCCAGGTCGTCGATCCAGCCCTCGCGCACCACGTGGGTGCAGATGCTGGCCAGTTCCTCGGCCGCGTCCTCGTCCCAGCCGTCGCCGTCCCGGCCGGCCAGCGCCGCGCCGATCGCGGTCAGCTCGTTCGGCCGGTAGCTGGGGAAGTCGACCCTGGTGGTGAAGCGGGAGTTGAGGCCGGGGTTGGTGGCGAGCAGCCGGTTCATCCCCTCGGGATAGCCGGCCAGGATCACCACCAGCCGGTCCCGGTTGTCCTCGGCACGCTTCAGCAGCACCTGGAGCGCCTCGTCGCCGTAGGCGTCGCCCTTGGTGTAGCCGGAGTTGGAGAGGCTGTACGCCTCGTCGATGAACAGCACGCCGTCCAGCGCGGAGTCGATCAGCTCGTTCGCCTTGACCGCGGTCTGGCCGAGGAACTCGCCCACCAGGTCGGCTCGTTGGGCCTCGACCAGGTGGTCGCCGGAGAGCAGGCCGAGGGCGTGGAAGACCCGGCCGAGGATCCGCGCCACGGTGGTCTTGCCGGTGCCGGAGGGGCCGGAGAAGACGAAGTGCCGCTTCGGCGGCTGGACCGGCAGCCCCTGCTCGGCGCGCAGTCCGGACATTCTCAACTGGGCGGAGAGTGCCCGTACTTGGCGCTTGACCGGTTCCAGGCCCACCATCAGCGAGAGCTCGGCCAGTGCCGCGTCCAACTCCCGTTCGTCGCCCGCGGGTCGGGGTGCCGGCGGGGGAGCGGTGCGGGGCTGCGCCGCCCCGCGCACCGGCAGCGGCGGGGCCGCTGCGGGCACCACCGGGGCGCCCGAGCCGGAGCGCTCGCCGGCGGCCTGCGGCGCGCCGTCCACCGGGGCTGCGGCGTCCGGTTCGGGCCCGGTGAGCGGGCCGTCCACCAGGGTGGCGTCCACCGAGGCCCCGCCGCCGGCGGGCGCGGTCCCGGTGCCGAACTCGGCGTCGTAGAGCGGACCTTCCACGTACCCGGTGTCGTCCTGGTACCCCTGCTCGCCGCCCGGACCGGCGCCGTCGAGCCCGGCCCCGTCCAGCCCGCCGCCGTCCAGCCCCACCACGTCCGACCCCGTGAGGTCCGGCCCCAGCGCGTCCGGCCCGCCCGGGAGCCCGCCCGCCAGCAGCCCGTCCGCGAGCGCGTCCTCCGCCGAGATCGCCGCCAGCCGGGCGGATGTGTCCATGAACGCCGGATCCGCCCGGTGCACCGCCCGGTACAGCGGCAGCGCCGCCGCGCTGCGCCCGGCCCCCTCGTACGCCCGGGCCAGCCAGTAGCGCAGTTCCTTGCGCTGCGGCTGCTCGGAGCGGCAGCGCGTCAGCGAGGCGGCCAACGGGCCCTGCGCCTGGGCGCACATGTCCAGCCGCACCCGGGCCATGCCGGCGAACAGTCCGGCCTCGATGCCCAGCAGCGGGTCGTCCAGCAGCCGGTCGGTGTCCCGGATCAGCTGCTCCCAGTCCTTGAGCAGGTAGGACCGGCAGGCGTACAGGAACTGCGCGGACGGGTCCTCGCTGGGCGCCGGGCACTGCTCCAGCGCCCGGTCCAGCTCGGCCAGGTGGCGGCCGTCCAGCCAGTGCGAGGCGTGCGCCAGCGCGAGGTCGCGGGCGTCCTCCAGCACCGGCTGCACCCACCAGCCCAGCCAGTACCAGGAGCTGAGCGGGCGCCGGTGCAGCCGCCGCTGCTCGCCGAAGCGCTGCTGGTTGCGGTACATGGCGAGCAGGGCCGCCGAGGTGTCGCTGCGCAGCGCGTGGAGCCCGAGCCAGGCGTCGGCCATGCCCGGGTCCAGCCGGACGGCCGCCCGGAACTCCTCCTCGGCCCGGGTGTAGGCGCCCGCCGTGTAGGCGTCCATGGCGCGCAGCCAGGCCCGGTCGGCGAGCCGGTCCGGGCCGCCCGCCGTGCTGTCGGAACTGTCCACCGTCGTCACTCACGCCCCCCGCGGTGTGGCCCGGGGCCCGGCCGGCGGATCGCAGCGCGCTGGGCCGGTGGTCGGAAGCCCCCGGGGCGCATATGCGCCTACCGGAATCGTACCGGCGCGGGGCTGATCCGGAAGGGTGCCGTGCAGAGTCAAATGCGATTGCGCGCACGGTGGTTGAGCGGGCGAATGGCCGAAACACCGCTGGCCGGCAGGGGTGGGGGAGCGGACCGGACGGCGCCCCCGGCTCACGGGGGAACAAGCCGGGGACGCCGGGTCCGAGGCGCCGGAACGGTGGGTTCCGGCGGCTGAGACGAACCTAGATCCTGGTGATGTCGCAGGTCAAGGGGCTAGTTGAAGCTTCACCGACGGTGCCCGGCAGGATCCGCCCGGTCACCCCGTCGACCCGCGTCGCCGCGAACGGCCGGCTCGGGTCGGCGGCGAAGTGCGCCGCCTCCGCGCGGGCCCAGCGGGCCCAGAACCCGGCGAGTTCCGGCCCGTCCCGTTCCTCGCCGCGCCGCCGGGCCGCGGTGGCCTCCAGCTCCATCCAGATCACCCGGGCCAGCCACGGCCGCACCTCCCGGCGCCCCGCGCCGACGCCCTCCACCAGCACGACCGGGGCGAGCGGCACCCGCGCGGTGCCCTCGAAACGGCTCAGCGTCCAGTCGTAGACCCGGTGTTCGGCGTCCCGGCCGGCCGCCAGCGGCTCCAGCACCTGCTCCCGCAGCCGCCCGGTCCACCCGAAGAGCTCGGTGTGGGTGGCCAGGTCGTCCAGGTGCACCACCGGCGCCCCGCCGAGCGCCGCCGCCAGCCGCCCGGCGAAGGTCGTCTTGCCGGAGCCGGCGTGCCCGTCCACCGCGACCAGCCGCACCGGCCCGCAGGACGGCGGCAGCGCGCGCAGCTCGGCGGCGAGCGCGTCGAGCGCGTGGAGCCCGTCCCGCCCGTCGAGCGCGCCAGTCCCGTCGAGCGCGCCGGACCCGTCGAGCGCACCAGCGTCGCCGGCCGTGCCGACGGCGCCGGGCGTGCCGACGGCGCCGGGCCCGGTCGGCGCGGCGCCGGGAGCGGACGGACGACGGGAGGAAACGGTTCCGGATGCAGCCACAACGGCAACCCTACGGTGCCGTAGCCCACCACTGCGGACAGTTCATCTGTGCTGGTCGTGACGGCGGCGCGGCTTTCGGGCATACTCGCCTTCGCCACGCCTGTGAACGGCCGTTCACCGCAACCCGGTGCCGGTCGGGCCCGACCCGCCACACCGCGCCGGACCCCGCCACCCCGGGCCGGCGCCCGATCGAGGAGGCGACCCCGCCATGACCCCCTCCCCCGTGAAAGCCGTGGAGCGCCAGCTGCCCAGCGAGGAGGCCCGCGAACTGCTGAGCCTCACCCGGGACCTGGTCCAGCGCGAGCTCCAGCCGCGCGCGGCGGAGGACGAGGCCGCCGGCCGGTTCCCCCGGGAGGCCTTCCGCACCCTCGGCGAGGCCGGCCTGCTGTCCCTGCCGTACGACGAGAAGTACGGCGGCGGCGAGCAGCCCTACGAGGTGTACCTCCAGGTCCTGGAAGAGCTCGCGTCCGGCTGGCTGGCCGTCGGCCTCGGCGTCAGCGTGCACACCCTGTCCTGCCACGCGCTGGCCACCTTCGGCAGCGAGGAGCAGCGCGAGAAGTGGCTGCCCGGCATGCTCTCCGGCGAGCAGCTCGGCGCCTACTGCCTCTCCGAGCCGCAGTCCGGCTCGGACGCGGCCGCCCTGCGCACCCGCGCCGACCTGGACGGCGAGGAGTACGTCGTCAACGGCACCAAGGCGTGGATCACCCACGGTGGCCAGGCCGACTTCTACAGCGCCCTGGTGCGCACCGGCGCCGAGGGTGCCAAGGGCATCAGCTGCCTGCTCGTCCCCGCCACCCAGCAGGGCCTGTCGGCCGCGCCGCCGGAGCACAAGATGGGCATGCGATCCTCGCCGACCGCCCAGCTGCACTTCGACGGTGCCCGGGTCGCCCGGGAGCGGCTGATCGGCGAGGAGGGCCAGGGCTTCCAGATCGCGCTGGCCGCACTGGACTCCGGCCGCCTCGGCATCGCCGCCTGCGCGATCGGCGTCGCCCAGGCCGCGCTCGACCTCGCGGTCGACTACGCGCGCACCCGGCGCCAGTTCGGCCGCCCGATCGCCGAGTTCCAGGGCCTGTCCTTCATGCTCGCCGACATGGCCACCCAGATCGAGGCCGGGCGCTCGCTCTACCTCGCCGCCGCGCGGCTGCGCGACGCCGGCCGGCCGTTCTCCAAGGAGGCGGCGATGGCCAAGCTGTTCTGCACCGACACGGCGATGCGGGTGACCACCGACGCCGTCCAGGTGCTCGGCGGCTACGGCTACACCCAGGACTTCCCGGCCGAGCGGTACATGCGCGAGGCCAAGGTGCTGCAGATCGTCGAGGGCACCAACCAGATCCAGCGCCTGGTGATCGGCCGCCACCTCACGAAGGGCTGAGCCCTTCCCCGATGCGGCCTCCGGCCGTCACTCCAGGGTGCGGAGTGACGGCCGGAGGCGATTTCCCCGTGGTGCCAACCGGCCTGCGGGCGACGGGAGTCAGCGGCGTGCGAGGCGCCGGCGCTGCTCCGGGATGGTGGCCAGCGGCGCGGCCGCGGGGGCGGTCCGCACGGCCTTGGCCGGGACGGCGACGGCGGCCGTCGCGCTGCGCACCGGGCGGTGCACCAGCGCGTGGGAGAACGGCTGGGTGCGCCAGTCGAGCCCGCTCGGGAGCTTGAACAGCGCGTCGAACCCGGACGGTTCGGCGTCCTCGGGGGCCTCCACCTCCGCCAGGTCGTCGGTCGGCGCGCCCGAACCGGGGCAGACGGCGGGGGCGAAGGGGTTCCAGGAGGTGGGCAGCAGCGCGTGCTGCGGCAGCCGCTCCTCGTCCGCCACCAGGGCGATCGGGCGACGGCACTCTGGGCAGTGGACCCGGAAGATGTCCCAGGTCTCGGCCTCGCCGGGGTCGGTACCCGGCGCGTGATCGGCCGCGTGATCGACCCCGAGGTCGTCGCGGCCGGTCATATCGTCGGTCTCGTCGGCGGCCAGCACGCGCTGGTCAGTAGCAGGCATGAGGATCCCCCTAGGATCGGGCCCGGCGTGGTCGCTCAGGGCCACAACCAGCACTTCCCTGCCGTCCGGGCTCATAATCCTGCGGAGTTGCGCACCGCGATGCACCGGGTGTGTCCTTGGCCACACCCCCCGCCACATTCACCCGGCAAATGCCCGCGTGACACCTGCAATCCGACTGTGTGCCACCACCGTGCGCCCCCGTGCTCCCGACCCGGTAGGTTTGCGCACTGTGGAGGATCTCGACCAACGCATCGTCCAGCTGCTCCTGGAGGACGGCCGGATGAGCTACACGGACCTGGGCAAGGCCACCGGCCTGTCCACCTCGGCGGTGCACCAACGGGTGCGCCGCCTCGAACAGCGCGGGGTGATCCGCGGCTACACCGCGATCATCGACCCCGACGCCGTCGACCTGGCGCTGACCGCGTTCATCTCGGTCAAGCCCTTCGACCCCAGTGCCCCGGACGACACCCCGGACAGGCTGGCCGGCCTGCCCGAGATCGAGGCCTGCCACAGCGTCGCCGGTGACGAGAACTACATCCTCAAGGTGCGCGTCGGAGCCCCCGGCGACCTGGAGGACCTGCTCGCCCGCATCCGCAGCGCCGCCGGAGTGTCCACCCGCACCACCGTCGTCCTCTCCACTCCCTACGAGGCGCGACCCCCGAAGCTCTGACCAGGAACGGGAGGGGTGCAGACTTAGCGGCATGACCGAACGCACCTCCCGGACCGTCCTGCTGCGCGGCGGCGCCGTCTACAGCCCCGCCGACCCCTTCGCCACCGCGATGCTCGTGGAGGGCGGGCACATCGCCTGGGTCGGCAGCGACGGCGCCGCCGAGGCGTACGCCGGCACCGCCGACGAGATCGTCGAGCTGGACGGCGCGCTGGTCACCCCCGCCTTCGTCGACGCCCACGTGCACGCCACCGCCACCGGCCTGGCGCTCACCGGCCTCGACCTCACCGGCAGCCCCTCGCTGGCCGCCGCCCTGGCCGCCGTCACCGCCTTCGTCGAGGCCCGGGAGGAGCCCGGCGGAGTGCTGATCGGCCACGGCTGGGACGAGACCGGCTGGCCCGAGGGCCGCCCGCCCACGCTCGCCGAACTCGACGAGGCCGCCCGCGGCGCCGCACTCTACCTCTCCCGCACCGACGTGCACTCCGCGCTCGCCACCACCGCGCTGCGCACCCTCACCGAGGGCCTCGCCGGGCGCCCCGGCCACGACGCCGAGGGCCCGCTCACCAAGGACGCCCACCACGCCGTCCGGCGGACCGCCCTCGCCCACCTCACCCCCGAGCAGCGCCGGCAGGCCCAGCGCGCCACCCTGACCCGCGCCGCCGAACTCGGCATCGGCGCGCTGCACGAGTGCGCCGGTCCGGAGATCTCCTCCGAGGCGGACCTGACCGCGCTGCTGGCCCTGGCCGCCGAGGGTGACGGACCCGAAGTCTTCGGCTACTGGGGTGAGTTGGGCGGCATCGAGACCGCCCGCAGGCTCGGCGCGGTGGGCGCCGGCGGCGACCTCTTCGTGGACGGCGCGCTCGGCTCGCGCACCGCCTGCCTGCACGCCCCGTACACCGACGCCGAGCACACCGGCACCGCCTACCTGACCGCCGAGCAGGTCGCCGACCACGTCGCCGCCTGCACCGGGGCCGGGCTGCAGGCCGGTTTCCACGCCATCGGCGACGCCGCCGTGGCCGCCGTCGTCGAGGGCGTGCGGGCCGCCGGCGAGCGGGTCGGAGCCGACCGGGTCAGGGCGCTGCGCCACCGGGTCGAGCACGCCGAGGCACTCGACGACAAGGCGATCGCCGCCTTCGCCGAACTCGGCCTCACCGCCTCCGTCCAGCCCGCCTTCGACGCCGCCTGGGGCGGCCCGGAGGGCATGTACGTCCAGCGCCTGGGCGCCGAGCGGGCCGCCGGCCTCAACCCGTACGCGGCTCTGCTGCGGGCCGGCGTCCCGCTGGCCTTCGGCTCGGACGCCCCGGTCACCCCGCTCGACCCCTGGGGCACCGTCCGCGCCGCCGCCTTCCACCGGACCCTGGAGCACCGGATCTCGGTCCGCGCCGCCTTCACCGCCCACACCCGCGGCGGCTGGCGGGCGATCGGCCGCGACCAGGACGGCGTGCTGGTACCCGGCGCGGTCGCCAACTACGCGATCTGGGCCGCCGACGAGCTGGTCGTCCAGGCCCCCGACTCCCGGGTGGCCGGCTGGTCCACCGACCCGCGCTCCGGCACCCCGGGCCTGCCCGACCTCACCCCGGGCCGCGAACTGCCGGTCTGCCTGCGCACGGTGGTCCGCGGCCGCACCGTGCACCAGCGGTAAATCGGATGAGCCGGCCGGTCGGCGCCTCGTAGGTTGACGACCATGACGACCGAACCACTGGTACCCGCCGACTTCACCGTCCCGCGCGAGCTGCTCGCCCCGGAGTTCCGCCTGGAGCCCCTGGGCGAGCAGCACAACGCCTCCGACCACGCCGCCTGGACGGGCAGCATCGAGCACATCCGCGCCACCCCCGGCTGGTCCGGCCGGGGCTGGCCGCCCGTGGACGGCATGCCCCCGGAGCGCAATCTCGCCGACCTGCGCCGCCACGCCGCCGACTTCGAGGCCCGCCGGGGCTTCACCTACACCGTCCTGGAACCGGACCGCGACGAGGTGATCGGCTGCGTCTACATCTACCCGGACCGCGAGGACCCGGGCGTCGTGTCGGTCAGCTCCTGGGTCCGCGCCGACCGCGCCGAGCTGGACGCCCCGCTGTACCGCGCGGTCTCCGCCTGGCTCACCGACCACTGGCCGCTGGGGCGCTTCGTCTACACCGAGCGCTGACCGCCGGATCCCCCTACCACCCTCACCTCACGCCTCCCCGACGTTCCGGGGTACCTTCTTCGCACAGCGTCCGAACAGCAAGCCCCAGGAAGATGGTGCGCCGGTGGCCATTCCCGTCACCCAGGAGCGGTCCGGGACCGCTCGCGAGCCACAGGACCCGGCCCCGAAGCCCGGTCGCGGCGCCCGCACGCTCGCCAAGGTCCGCGCCGGGCTGCCGCGCACCGGCCTCGCCGCGCTGGCCGGCCTGCTGCTCGCGCTCGCCTTCCCGCCGTACGACCTGTGGCCGCTGTCGTTGCTCGGCGTCGCCGCGCTCTCGCTGCTCACCCGCGACCGTACCTTCCGCCAGGGCGCCTGGACGGGCTTCGCCTTCGGCTTCCCCTTCTTCCTGATGCTGCTCAGCTGGCTGCGGGTGGTCGGCTGGGACGCCACGGTCGGCCTGTCCGTCATCGAGGCGCTGTTCCTGGCCCTGCTCGGCGGCGCACTGGCCCTCACCTCCCGGCTGCCCGGCCGGCCGTTGTGGGCCGCGGCCCTGTGGGTCACCCAGGAGTGGGCGCGCGACCGGCTGCCGCTCGGCGGCTTCCCCTGGGGCCGGCTCGCCTTCGCCAACACCGCCACCCCGTACACCCCGCTCGCGGCGCTCGGCGGCGCCCCCCTGGTGACCTTCGCCGTCGCGCTCTCCGGCACCCTGCTGGCCTGGGCGGCGCTGCGCCTGCGCGGGCCGGGCCGGACGCCGAGGACCGGCCTTCGGGCGGCCGCGCCGGCGGTGCTCGGCGCGGTGGCCGCCCTGCTGGTCGGCTACCTCGTCCCGGTGCCCACCGCCGCGAACGACACCGTCAAGGTCGCCATCGTCCAGGGCAATGTGCCGAACCCGGGCATGGACTTCCTGGGCCGCCCGATGATGGTCCTCAACAACCACGCCTCGGCCACCGAGCGCCTCGCCGCCGACATCCAGGCCGGCAAGCGGCCGCGCCCCGACGTGGTGATCTGGCCGGAGAACTCCTCCGACCTCGACCCGTTCAGCGACCCGCTGGCCCGGCAGCGCATCGACGAGGCGGTCAAGGCGGTCGGCGTGCCCACCCTGGTCGGCACCCTGGTGGACGGCCCGGACGCCCAGCACGTCCAGAACGAGGGCATCGTCTGGGACCCGGTCACCGGCCCCGGCGCCTCCTACACCAAGCAGCACCCCGTCCCGTTCGGCGAGTACGTGCCGTTCCGCGCCGAGCTGATGAAGGTGATCACCCGCCTCCAGCGGGTCGCCCGGGACTTCTACCCCGGCGACCACAACGGCGTGATGCAGCTCGGCCCGGCGAAGATCGGCGACGTGATCTGCTTCGAGGTGGCCTACGACGAGATCGTCCGGGACACCGTGGGCAGCGGCGCCCGCGTCCTGGTGGTCCAGACCAACAACGCGACCTACGCCAGGACCGGCCAGCCCGAGCAGCAGCTCGCGATGAGCCGGCTGCGCGCGGTCGAGCACGGCCGGGTCGTCCTGATCGCCGCCACCAGCGGCATCAGCGCGGTGATCGCCCCGGACGGCACCGTCGAGCAGCGCACCGCGGAGCTGACCCCGGCCGAGCTGTCCGCCACCGTCCCGCTGCGCGACGGCACCACGGTGGCCGACCGGGTCGGCGCCCTCCCGGAGTGGACGCTGGCCGTCGGCGGCCTGCTGGCCTGCGGCGCCGCCGTCCTGGTCGGCCGTCGGCGGAAGCCGGAGGTCGGAACACCGGCCGCCGGGGCATCGTTGGAACAGGTGGTGCCGTAGCCGGCCCGGACCTCCCGTGCGGCGCGCAGAGCACCGCTTGGAGTGGATTCGTACCGTGACCCAGCAAGCTACCCCCGCCCGTCCGGTCCCGCGCGGCAGGCTCCGCCGGGTGCTGCCGCTGCTGATCACCGCCTGGCTGGTGCTGGAGATCTGGCTGCTGATCCTGGTGGGCTCGTGGCTGGGCGGCTTCGCCGTCCTGCTGCTGCTCATCGGCGGCGGGGTGATCGGCGGCTCGCTGATCAAGCGGGCCGGGCTGAAGGCGCTGTCGGCGGCGATCGAGCAGAGCAGGGACCCCCGGTCCGAGCAGCCGCAGACCGGCACCACCATGACCGTCCTGGCCGGGCTGCTGCTGATCGTCCCCGGCTTCCTGTCCGACCTGGTCGCCCTGACCCTGCTCTTCCCGCCGACCCGGGCGCTGTGGCGGGCCGTCGGCCGCAAGGTCGCGGACAAGGCGATCCGCAGCGCCTCGCCGGTGGGCGCCGACCCCTTCGCGGACGCGGTGCGGCTGCAGGAGCAGCTGCGCATCCACCGCCCGGACGGGAAGGTGATCCAGGGCGAGGTGGTCGACCCGGAGACCGGCCCGCGCGGCCCGCAGGGCCCGGACACCACCTACCGCCCGCCGATCAACGGCTGACGACACTCAACGGCTGACGACACGCGAAAGGGACCCTGGTGACCAGGGTCCCTTTTCGCGTCCTCCCGCACGCGGCGGGAGCGAGGTGTTGTCAGGCGCTCTTGCGGGTGTCCCGCGGGTGCACCGCGAGGTTCATCCCACCGGAGCGGAGCACGGCCAGCCGCTCGGCCAGCACCTCCTCCAGCTCCTCGCGCGTCCGGCGCTCCATCAGCATGTCCCAATGGGTGCGCGTGGGCTTGACCTTCTTCTCCTCCGGCTCGTCACCGTCGAGAAGTGCCGCCTCCTGGCCACAGAAGCGGCATTCCCACACCGGGGGGATCTCCGCTTCGACCGAGAAAGGAACCTCGAATCGGTGTCCGTTCTGACATGCGTACTCGACGGTCTGGCGGGGAGCCAGATCGATACCACGGTCGGTCTCGTAGCTAGTGGCCCCGAGTCGCGTGCCGCGGAGAGCTCGCTCGCTCATGAATCGTGCCTCCCGGGCTTATGGCCCACAGGACTAGTGGTCGCTGTTCTTCGTCGTTCGGTCAACGCTCGGCTTCCGACGAAGATTCCCGTCCCGGGACATGCGTCGTCTGTCGTGCCGCCCCTGTTTGTACCCACCAGCGCCCGATTTGTCACATCTGGCCGGGGATATCGCACCAGGTGTCACCTATTTCACATCTGGTGATCGTGCGGCCTTTCTGTGACGAGCGTACCGGGAGGCCGTTCGGCGCCTCCCGTCGACCCCGCTTCCCGCGGGATCAGGAGATCGGTCGGGAACGGATCATCGGCTCGGTCTTGCCGAGGTCGACCGGGTGGTGCGACGGCATGGTGCCGTCCGTCCGGACCATCGGCGGGCGGTCCGGGCGGGGCGGCGCCGCGGGGGCCGGCTCGGTCCTGCTGTCGCGGTGCGGCAGCAGGGCGATCACGGCGTCCCGCAGCTGGGCCGGGGCCTCGTCGTCGAGCGGGTCGACGGTGGCCGGCACCTGGAGCCGGACGGGGGAGCCGTTGCCGATCCGGGCGTAGCCGCGGCCGACCGGGGCGTGCGCGGCGGGGACGATGTCCAGCGGGGCGCCGAGCGCGGCCCGGCTCTCCTCGGGGCCGGCCGGGCCGAGCAGCACCCGGGCCCGGGTGGTGGCGCGGACGGTCGGGGTGATCCGGTCCCGGGCCTCGACGTCGTCGGCGATCACCACGGTGACCCGGGCGGCCCGGCCGTGCCGCAGCGGCAGCTCCAGCAGGTCCTGCGGGTCGGGGCGGCCCTCGGCGTGGGCGAGTTCGCCCAGCTCGGTCGGGTGGTCCAGCAGCAGCCACAGCGGCCGGGTGACGTCCTCGGGCAGGCTGGCGCCGGTGTGCCGGGAGGCGTTCAGCGCGGCGAGCCGGCGCTCGGTCTCCTGGGCTGCCCAGTTCAGCGCGGCCAGCGCGCCGTGCAGGCTGGTCTCCACGGTGTGCACGCCGGGCCGGTTGACCAGGCAGGCGTGCTCCCCGGTCCCGGCGCCGTCGATCACCACCAGGTCGCCGTACGGGAGGGCCTGGAGCGCGATCGAGCGGATCAGGCTGGAGGTGCCGTAGCCGGCGACGCCGAGGGCGAGCAGGTGGGGCTCGGAGGAGCGCGGGCCGGTGCGCCAGACCACCGGCGGTTGCTGGGTGACGGCTCCGCCCCGGGTGACCGGGATGGTGCGGGCGGTGCCGTCCTCGTCGGTGAAGCCGAGCACGATCTCACCGGGCGCGGCCACGAAGCGCTGGGCGACGACGTCGGTGGGCAGCGGGGCGAGCGCGGTGATCCGCAGCCGGTTGGACTCCTCGTCCCAGTCGAAGCGGTACTCCCGGGCCCGTCCGGCCTTGCCCTGGACGACCTGCTCGATCCGGGCCCGGGCGGCGGGCTCGGTGTCGGTGAAGTAGGCGGGGTAGCTCAGCTCCAGCCGGGACAGCCGGCCCTCGCCGTCGAACTCCCAGGAGCCGAAGGCGTTCTTGTAGGAGCCCTCGAAGTGGTAGAGCGGGTTAGCGTCCTCGGGCCCGCACAGGTACGGGGTGAGGGCCGAGTAGAGGGCGCCGAGCTTGATGTCGGCCACGTCGGGCGCGGGCGCGGCGGGGGGCGCCTTGGGGGCCCGGCCGGCCCAGGCGGCGCTGGCCATCAGGGCGATCAGCGCGAACAGCAGGCCGTGCGGCAGCAGGTAGATGCCGATCAGCATCGCGGCGGACAGGAACAGTGTCGGGCCGCGGCGTTCCTTCGGGGTGGCCTGCCAGCGGTCCTTGGCCCAGCCGGCGTGGTGGCGCAGCCCGCGGCCGATCACGGCGAGCGGGGCGAACATGTCGGTGGCGTGGTCCCCGGCGGTGCGGGCGATCTCGCGGCCCTTGACGAGGTGGCGGTGGAGCGGCATTCCGTGACTCCCCGGTCGAGTGGGACGGGTGGGACGGGCGGGGGTGAGGGGGGACTGCTCGTGGTACGACGGGGCCCGGGGCGGTGGGATCCGCGCCCGGGCCGGTGGGGGAGTGGCGGCACACCTAGAACCGGATGCCGCCGAGCAGGCTCGCCAGGCTGGCGCCGCCCGCGGTGATGCTCGGGGCGATCGAGGAACCGGCGACGTAGAAGCCGAAGAGGGCGCAGACGATGGCGTGGGAGACCTTGAGTCCGTCCCTGCGGAAGAACAGGAAGGCGATGGTGCCGAACAGGACGATGCCGGAAATCGAGAGGATCACTTCTGCTCCTCGGGGAGGGGGGACGGGGGACAGTGTTACGTAAAGTGCACTTATCGTGACAAAAAGTAATAGATGATGGAACGGCGCAAATGGGTGGTTTCGCCGTGCAGTGCCGCCGGGAAGCCGACGGCGGTAGGCGAACCGGTCCGGGTGGGGCCCGGTGCCGCGCGGACGTCACGTGGAATCGGTGCCGCGACGCATTCCCGGCGGGCGGGCGGGGGGTTTCCGGGGGGTCCCGGAAGTTCGCTCGAACGGCCGCGCGACCCGTTCGGCCGTCCGTCGTACCGGGTTCCGCACCGGCACGGCCGTGATCCGGAATCCGGACGCCGGCTGGCCCGGTCCGGCGCCGACCGCTACGGTGCGGTACGCACGAACCCCGCCAGACCCCTGGAAAGGCAGTCCGCCATGACCGATGCCCCCGACGCCGAGGTGATCGCGCTCGCCGGGAAGCTGTTCGACGCCGCCCGGGCCGGCGACACCGCCACCCTGACCGCCGCCGTCGACGCGGGCGTCTCCGCGGACCTCACCAACGGCAGCGGCGACACCCTGGTCATGCTCGCCGCCTACCACGGCCACGCGGCCACCGTCGAAGCCCTGCTCCAGCGCGGCGCCGACCCGAACCGCGCCAACGACAAGGGCCAGACCCCGCTGGCCGGAGCCGTCTTCAAGGGCGGCGCGGACGTCGTCGACGCCCTGCTGGACGGCGGCGCCGATCCCAGGGTCGGCGTCCCGTCCGCCGTCGACGCCGCCGCGATGTTCGGCAGGACCGAGCTGCTGGCCCGGTTCGAGGGCCGCTGAGCCGAAGCCGTAGGCTCTTCCACCATGGAGAGCACCGCCACCGAGGTCGCCGGCGCCGAGGTCACCGGCGCCGAGGTCACCGGCACCGTCGAGTTCCGCATCACCGGGTACGCCCACCCCGACGCGCAGGCGCTGTCGGCGGAGGTGCAGCAGGAGTACGTCCGCCGCTACGGGGACCCGGATGAGACCGTGATGCACCCCGAGGACTTCGAGGCGCCGGCCGGTCTGTTCATGATCGCGTACCTGGGCGGCCGCCCGGTCGCCTGCGGCGGCTGGCGGGCCAAGCAGGCCGGCCCGGACGGGCTGCGGGGCGGGGACGCCGAGCTGAAGCGGATGTTCGTGATACCGGACGCGCGCGGCCGGGGCCTGGCCCGGGCGATGCTGCGCCGGCTGGAGGAGACCGCCGTCGAGGCCGGGCGCACCCGCTTCATCCTGGAGACCGGCACCGAGCAGCCCGAGGCGATCGCGCTGTACGGCTCCGAGGGCTACGAGGCGATCCGCAAGTTCGGCATCTACAAGGACCATCCGCAGAGCATCTGCATGGGCAAGGAGCTCCCGGCGACGGTCTGAGCGGTCGCGGTCCGGGCGTCGACGGCGGGGGTGCCGACGGTCTGAGCGGTGCGCGCGCCGGGTAGACACCGGTGATGAGCCACCAACCGCCCGACACCGAACGGCTTCCCGCCCTGGCCGCGCCCGGCGGACCGCTGGACCGACTGGTCCGCGAGGGCGTGCGCACCGTCGGGGCGGGCGCCGTCTGGGCCGTCGGCGACGCCGGGGGCACGCTCGGCGGCGGTGGCCACGGCGCGCTCGGGCAGGGCCCGTACGCGCGGCTCGCCGCCGGGCCGGACACGCTCTACGACCTCGCCAGCCTCACCAAGATCGTGGCGCTCTGGCCCTGCGCCGGGGTGCTCCGGCAGGCCGGGCGGCTGCCGCTGGACGAACCGCTCGGCCGCTGGTGGCCGCCCACCGCCGGGCGGCCGGCCGGGGCGGTGACGGTCCGTCAACTCCTCGCCCACACCGCCGGTCTGCTCCCGTACACCCGCTTCGAGCAGCTCTACGGGCGGGCACCGGCGGCGATCCGGGCCGGGGTGATCGCGGCCCCGCTGCACCGCGCGCCGGGGACCGCCGTCGAGTACACCGACCGCGCCGCCGTACTGCTCACCTACCTGGTCGAGGACCTCGGCGGTGCCCCACTGGACGAACTCGCCGCCCGCTGGGCCTGGCGGCCGCTGGGCATGACCGACACCCGCTACGGGCCGCTCGATGCCGCGGACACCGCCCGCGCCGCGCCCACCGAGTACGACCCGTCGGCCGGCGCCCACCTGCGCGGCGTGGTGCACGACCCCTCCGCCCGGCTGCTCGGCGGCGTCTCCGGCAACGCCGGGGCCTTCTCCACCGCCACCGACCTCGCCCGCTTCCTCGCCGCCGTGCTCGCCCCGCCGCCCCAACTCCCCTGGGGCGAAGCGTGGATCACCGAATCGCTGCGCGAACAGACCGGCGGCCTCGCCCCCGCCCGCGGCCTGTCCTGGCTGTACGCCCCGGGCACCGATCCCGCCGAGGGCACCTTCGTCCACTACGGCTTCACCGGCACCGGCATCTGGGTCTCCCGCCGACTCGGCCGCTGGGCCCTGCTGCTCACCAACCAGGTGCACCACAGCCGGGTCACCCAGTCCCTCACCGACCTGCGCAACGCCTTCCGGCGGGCCGTCTTCGGGTGAGGGGAGCACGCAACCCGATCGGGTGGATTAGCTGCGAACCGCCTTTCGCACAGCGGTGATCGGGGCAGGGTGGCCGCGACGGAGGACGGCCGGCGGAGGAGGCGCGATGACGGACACCTGGGAACTCTCGGAGGAGGAGTGGCTCTCCCGGATGGTGCGCGCCTACATCGGCTGCAGCGTGCTGCTCACCGACCGGGACGGCAAGGTCCTGCTGCTGAAGGCCAGTTACCTCGACCAGTGGCAGTTCCCCGGCGGCGGGATGGACCCGGGGGAGGGGCCCGCCGAGTGCGCGGCCCGGGAACTGTGGGAGGAGACCGGACTGGTGGTGCGGGACCTGCGGCTGCTGGTGGTGGAGTGGCGCGAGGCGATTCCCGACCAGGGCCGACACGCCCACCCGGCCGTGCACTTCATGTTCGACGGCGGCGTGGTCGAGCCGGGCGCGGTGGTCCGGCTCCAGGCGGAGGAGATCGCCGACCACGGCTACTTCACCCCCGCCCGGGCGGCCGCCCTGCTGCACCCCTGTGCGGCGGGCCGGCTCACCGGGGCCCTGGAGGCCCGGCGCACCGGCGCCGCCACGCTGCTGCACTCGGCGGGGTACGTGGGATGAGCCCGGGGCCGGTCAGAGCAGGGTGCTCCAGTAGTACCAGAACCGGTTGAGCACCAGCAGCGCGATCACGGCCGCCCACAGCACCGGCAGCGCCCAGTGGTAGCGCGCCGCCTCCCGGACGACCGTCTCCAGCCGCGGCCCGACCGGGATCACACCGGTGCGCAGGTTGTGCAGCGTGATGTACCAGAACAGCACCACCGTCGTCGCCCACACCACCATGCAGTACGGGCACAGCGCGCCGATGCCGTACAGCGACTGGTCGATCAGCCAGTGCGTGAACACGATGCCCAGGGTGGTCCCGGCCTGCAGGCCCAGCCAGAACCAGCGCCGGTAGGCGGCGCCGGCCAGCAGTCCCGCGCCGATCGCCGCCAGCGCGCCGAAGGCGGCCAGGCCGAGCAGCGAGTTCGGGAAGCCGAACACCGCGGCCTCCTCGGTGCGCATCACCGAACCGCAGCTGATGATCGGATTGATGTTGCAGCTCGGGACGTACGACGGGTTCTCCAGGATGCGGAGCTTGTCGAAGGTCAGCACGGCCGAGGCGGTCAGGCCGACCAGTCCGCCGAGGAACAGCAGCAGGGCGAGCGCCCGGCCCGCGCCGATCGGGCCGGGGCCGGCGGCGTCGGGGGCGGGACGGGAGAGGTGCACGGTGGTCGCGGTCATGACAGCACACTCCGGGGGCTGGCTGGGAGGGGCCGGTCCGGCCGGGAGTTCGGCCGGACCGGTGGTGCCGTGCGGTGCAGCGCGGGGCGGTGCGGCCTACTGGAGGCCGGCGGCCTGCCTGACCTGGGCGGTGAACTGCTCCGGGGACGCCGCGGCGTTGCCCGTGAACAGGTTGATCGGCTTGCCGTCCACCTTGACCGTCGGGGTGCCGGTCACCTGGCTGTTGTTGAACGCGTCGGCCACCTTCGCCGCCCACGGCGCGTACGTCCGGTCGGTGACCGCCTTCACGAAGGCGTCCGTCTTCAGCCCGGGCACCTGGCCCGCCAGATCCAGCAGGTGGTTGACGTCGCCGAAACCGTCCTCGCGCTCGTCCGGCTGGTTGGCGTACAGCACGTCGTGGAACGCCTTGAACTTGTCCACGCCCTCGTTCAGCGCGGCTCCGGCCGCGGCGAGGGCGGTGCGCGAGCCCTTGCCGCCGAGGTTCTTGTCCAGGAAGGCGGCCAGGTGGAACTCCACCTTGATCTGCCCGTCCTGGGTCAGCTCCTTGACCGTCTGGCCGTTCGCCGCCTCGAAGTGCTTGCAGACCGGGCAGCGGAAGTCCTCGTACACCTCCATGGTGTGCGGGGCGTCGGCCTTGCCGTAGGTGATCACCGTGCCGTCCGGACCGGTGGCGTTGGCCGGCACGACCAGCGGGGCCGCGGACGCGGCCGCGGCGGCCGGGTCGTCCTTCTTCGCACCGGTGTTGATCGCGAGCGCCACACCGCCCGCCAGGGCGAGCACGACGACGGCGGAGACCGAGACGACGATCCGCTGACGGCGCTTGGCGGCCTGCTGCTCGCGGCGCTGCGCCTCCTGGATGCGCTCGCGGGCGCTGATGCGCTTGGCCTCGCGCTTGGTGGGGTTCTGAGCCATGGGGAAGTCAACTCCTGTACGCGGCGCGCGGGTGCGCGCGGGTGGCCGCACAGACGGGTGCGGCGGGGACAACTGACGCGGGAGTTGGGCGCACTGCCCGGGGCGTACGGGACCGTGTTCCACGGAGACGTGCGCACGGAACCGTGGGCACGGGAGCGGGGTACGCGCTCAGCAGGCAGGCGCGAGGACCGGCGGACCACGCCGGGGAGCCGGGCTCAGCACCACGTCCTCGCGGCGCGGCCGCTCGTGGTCCGACACCGGCAGCGGCACCCGCAGCACCGGGCGCACCGGAGCGGGGACCAGCAGGACGAGCAGCGCCCGCAGCGGGCGGGCCACCGACTGGCGCAGCGCGCGCAGCGCCCGGGCCAGGCCGGTCAGCGCGGAGTCGCCCAGCCGCAGCCAGGCGGAGGCCGCCAGGGCGATCACCAGGTGCACCAGCAGGAGCAGCAGCTGGGTCGCGGCGGGCGCCAACTGCCCGGCGTGGCCCAGCGGGGCTCCCAGCAGCGAGCCGTCCACCGAACCGCCGCCGCAGACCAGCAGGTTCACCCCGCGCGCGGAGACGTGCTCGGACAGCACCGGCCCACAGCCGGTCTGGCCCAGGTTGAAGGTGGTGTTGAGCAGCAGCTCGACCGGCACCATCACCCCGGAGATGTGCAGCAGCCGTCGCTCCCCGCCGGCCAGCACGGCCGCGACCAGGAACACCACGGCACTCGCCGTGGCCACCAGCGACAACGGCAGCGGGCGACCGGTGATGACGACCTGGCCCAGCGCGGCCATCGGCACGGCGAGCGCGGTGAACACCGCGGCCCGCAGGGCCCTGGTCGCATGGGTGGAGATCGTCACGCTCCGGAGTATGCCATGCCCCTTACGGCGGACACGAGAGCGCGTACGGATACGGCGTCCGGGTGACGCCCCCTCAGGCGCCGAGCGGTCGACAGGACGGCCCGCGCGACTAGCCTGGAAGACATCCCGGCGAGGGGGTGCACACACATGGCGAGGCCCGACACCACGGTCGGACAGGTGCTGCTGGACCGCATCGAGGCCCAGGCGGTGGTGCTCGCCGGACTGGACGACGCCGTCCGGGCGGACGAACCCGACGCGGTCCACCGGATGCGGGTCGCCTGCCGGCGGCTGCGCAGCGCCCTGCGGACCTTCCGTCGCCTCCTCGCCCCCGGCACCACCGACGAACTGGTCGCCGACCTGCGCTGGCTGGGCGCCGCGCTGGGCCGCGCCCGGGACCGCGAGGTGCTCGCCGAACGCCTGGCCGCCCGGGCCCGCGAACTGCCCGCCGCCTGTGCACCGGAACGGGTCGCGGAGGCCCTGGAGCAGTGGGGCCGGGCCGAGTACCGCCGGGTCCGGCCCGAGGTGGTCGCCGCCCTCGACAGCCCCCGCCGCCGTTCCCTCGCCGCGGCTCTGACCGCCCTGCTCGCCGACCCGCCGCTGCGCCCCCGGGCCGCCCGCGCCGCCGCCCCCGAACTCGCCCGCATCGCCGCCCGCGAGCAGCGCCGCACGGCCCACCGCGTCCGCACCGCCCTCGCCGCCGACCCCGGGCACCGCGACCGCGCCCTGCACGAGGCCCGCAAGGCCGCCAAGCGCGCCCGCTACGCCGGAGAGGCGGCCGCCCCCGCCGTCGGCCCGGTGGCGGAGCGCTACGCGGAGCGGATGAAGGCCGTCCAGGAGCTGCTGGGCGAACACCAGGACGCGGTGGTCGCCGCCGCGGCCCTGGCCGACCTGGCCGCCGAGGACGGCGAGCCCTTCGCCTGCGGAGTGCTCTACGCGGGCCAGCTGGCGGCGGCGGAGGCGGCCCGGGGGCGGCTGCCGGAGGTGTGGGCGGCTGCGGGAAAGCGGGGACTGACGCGGTTCGGATAGCCCGGCGTCCGGCATGCGATGGGGGCGACAGCGGCCCGGCCGGGCCCGAGCCCGGCCGAGAGGGGGCGGTTTCTAGGGGCCGCTACCGGGGCCTGAGCCCCGCCGAGAGGGCCGCGTCGCGGAGCAGGTCGCGGAGCATCGTGGTGGTGAGCCGGCCGGTGTTCGTGTTGCGCGGACTCACGTGGTAGCAGCCGTAGAGCCGCAGGTCGGGCCCGCCGTCGCGGGCCGGGAAGGTGGCCAGGGCGGCGTGGCCGAAGGCGGGGCGGGGGCGCGGGACCGCCCAGCCGGCGTCGGCGATCACCGGCAGCATCGCCTGCCAGGCGAAGCCGCCGAGGGCGATGACGGTCCGGACGGTGGGGCGCAGCAGCTCCATCTCACGGGTGATCCAGGGGCGGCAGGTGTCGCGTTCGGCGGTGCTGGGCTTGTTGTCGGGCGGGGCGCAGCGGACCGGGTCGGTGATCCGGACGCCGTACAGCTCCAGGCCGTCGCCGTGGCGGACGGAGTGCGGGCGGTTGGCGAGGCCGAGCTCGTAGAGGGACGCGTAGAGGAGGTCGCCGGAGGGGTCGCCGGTGAAGATCCGGCCGGTGCGGTTGCCGCCGTGGGCGGCGGGGGCGAGGCCCACCAGGACGAGCGGGGCCTCGGGCGGGCCGAAGCCGGGGATGGGACGGGCCCAGTAGTCCCAGTCCTGGTAGGCGCGGCGCTTGGTGCGGGCGGCCTCCTCGCGCCATTCGACCAGCCGTGGGCAGGCCCGGCAGCCGGTGACGACGCGGTCGAGTTCGGCGACTCCGGTGGTGCGGGCGGCGGCCTCGGCGGGATGACGGGGATGGTTCGGGTCGTCGGCGGGGACCAGCTGCATGGTCCCGATCCTAGGCGGCGCAGCCCGTCCGGTCCGGTCGCTGACGGGCAGGCGTAGCGTGGAATCAGTTGCTCCGACGGCCCCGGCCGGTCCGGCCAGCGGTCGCCGGGGGCGAGGGTGTGCGCGGAGGCCGCGAGGAGGCCGCGATGATCGTCGATGCGGTGCTGGGGGCTCTCGGGGGGCTGGTCGGGCTGGGGGCGGTCTGGGCGGGGCTGAGCATCCGGGTGGTCCAGCAGTTCCAGAAGGGCGTGGTGTTCCGTTTCGGGCGGGTGCGCGAGGAGGTCCGGGAGCCGGGGCTGGTCGCGCTGATGCCGATCGCGGACCGGCTGCGCCGGGTGAACGTGCAGATCGTGACGATGCCGATCCCGGCGCAGGAGGGCATCACCCGGGACAACGTGACCGTGCGGGTGGACGCGGTGGTCTACTTCCAGGTGCAGGACCCGGTGAAGGCGACGGTCAACGTGCAGGACTACAACTTCGCGATCTCCCAGGTGGCGCAGACCTCGCTGCGGTCGATCATCGGCAAGAGCGAACTGGACGACCTGCTCGCCAACCGCGAACCGATCAACCAGGGCCTGGAGTTGATGATCGACAGCCCGGCGCTGGGCTGGGGCATCCAGATCGACCGGGTGGAGATCAAGGACGTCGCCCTGCCGGAGTCGATGAAGCGCTCGATCGCGCGCCAGGCGGAGGCCGAGCGGGAGCGGCGGGCGCGGATCATCACGGCGGACGGCGAGTACCAGGCGTCGGAGCGGCTGTCGGAGGCGGCGGCGGTGATGAGCGCGACCCCCGCGGCGCTGCAACTGCGGCTGCTGCAGACCGTGGTGGAGGTGGCGGCGGAGAAGAACTCGACGCTGGTGCTGCCCTTCCCGGTGGAGTTGCTGCGGTTCCTGGACAGTGCGACGGAGTCCCAGCAGCGGGACCTGCTGGCGGCCGCCGCGGCGGCGGCCGGGGCGAAGTCCGTGGAGCAGGCGGTGGAGAGCGGCGAGGTGCCGGAGCCGGACCTCGACCGGGAGCAGCCCAAGCACGAACTCCCGCCGCTGGAGGACCTGTTGTCCCGCTCGCCGCTGGAGGGCCAGGACCTGGAGGGCGGTCGCGCGGAGGCGGACGGGAACGGCGGGCCGGGCGGGCCCGCGGAGCCGGGGGCGACGGCCTGACGGGTGCCCGGTGGCGTGCGGCACCGGCCCGGACCACGATGGACGAGAGGGAGCGAGGTCAGGAGGCGGACCATGACCAGAGCCGGCGACATCATGCACCAGGGCGCGGAGTGCATCCGCGAGCACGAGACGCTCGCGGACGCCGCCCGGATCATGCGGGAACGGCACGTGGGCGCGCTGCCCATCTGCGGGGAGAACGACAAGCTGCTGGGGATCGTGACCGACCGCGACATCGTGCTGCGCTGCGTCGCGGAGGGGCACGACCCGGCACAGGTGACGGCGGGCGACCTGGCGCTCGGGCGGCCGATGACGGTGGAGGCGGACGAGGACTGCGAGCAGGTGCTGCGCGTGATGGAGCAGTACCAGGTCCGCCGGCTGCCGGTGATCAGCCACCCGGAGCACAAGCTGGTCGGAATGATCAGCGAGGCGGACATCGCGCGCGGGCTGCCGCAGGCGCGGCTCGCCGAGTTCGTGACGGCGGTGTGCGCGGAGGAGCCGCCGAAGAAGGAGGCGCTGCAGGGCTGATCGGGCCGGATGTCCGGGTGCGACCGGGCCCGCTCCCCGCGGGCCGGTCGCACCCGCACGTCAGCCCAGCGCGTAGACGGAGGTGGCCCGGGCGGCGGGCTCCTCGGCGCCCTCGGCGGTGAGGGTCACGTCGAGGAAGGCGATCCGGCGACCGAGCTTGGTGACCACGGCGTGGACCAGGACGTCCTGGCCGCTGACCGCGCGCTGGAAGCTGGTGGACTGCTGGACGGTGGTCATCGGCGCGAAGCCGCCCCGGGCGGCCGAGAGGGCGACCACGCAGGCGGTGTCGGCGGCGGCCATCAGCGCCTGACCGGACAACCCGCCGCCTTCGCGGGCGAGTTGGTCGGACCAGGGCAGTCGCAGCACGGCGTGCCGCTCGCCGGTCTCGGCGGTGGTCAGCCCGAGTGCCTGAACCCAGGGGGCGAAGTTGTCGGCGAGGAGCTTGTCCGCCTCGGCGGGGGTGAGGGTCATCACGCCATTGTGCCGGGCGCGGGGGCGCCGGAGCGGTCCGTCCCGACCAGGACGCGCCGGACCAGCTCGTCCAGGCCGGCCCGCAACTCGGCGGCACGGGCGGTCAGTCGGTCGGCCGGTCGGCGGCCCGCAGCTCCCGGGCGATCAGTTCCGCCAGGTGCAGGGCCTGGCGCCCGTCCGCGAGTTGGGCGATCTGGGTGCGGCAGCTGAAGCCGTCCGCCAGGACCACCGTGACGGGGCCGGCCGCCCGGACCTCGGGCAGCAGCACCCGCTCGGCGATCGCCTCGGACACCTCGAAGTGGCCCCGCTCGAAGCCGAAGTTGCCCGCCAGCCCGCAGCAGCCGGAGTCCAGCACCCGGTTGTGCAGGCCCAGTCGGGCCTCGATCCGGCGGTCGGCCGCGCTGCCGAGGACCGCGTGCTGGTGGCAGTGGGTCTGGGTGACGGCGTCCAGCCGGACCTGCGGGAGCGGGGCGTCCGGGGCGTGCTCGTCGATGAACTCGGCGAAGGTGCGGGTCCGTTCGGAGAGCGGGCGGCCGTCCGCGCCGAGCAGTCGGGGCAGGTCCTCGCGCAGGGTGGCGGTGCAGCTGGGGTCCAGGCCGACCACGGGGGTGTCGGCCGGCAGCCCGGCGGCCGCCAGCGCGCCCAGGCTGCGCCGCAACACGCTGCGGGCAGCGCCGAGTTGACCGGTGGAGTACCAGGTGAGGCCGCAGCACACCGGTCCTTCCGGAAGCCGGACGTCGAAGCCCAGGTGCTCCAGCACCTCGACGGCCGAGCGGAGCACGTTCGGCTGGAGGTGGTTGGAGAAGGTGTCCGGCCACAGCAGCACCGGGCGCCCGCCCGCCGGGGCCGGGTGGGCGGCGCGGTGCCGCCGGTACCAGCGGGTGAAGGTCTCGGGCGGGAAGACCGGCAGCACCCGGCGCCGGTCGATCCCGCCGAGCCGCTTGAGCAGGGCGCCGGCCGGGGAGCGGACCAGCGAGTTGGCGGCCCCCGGAGCGAGCGCCACCGCCCGCAGCCACAGCGGCAGCCAGCCCATCGAGTAGTGCGACAGCGGGCGCGGCCGGTGGCGGTAGTGCTGGTGCAGGAACTCGGTCTTGTAGGTCGCCATGTCGACGTGCACCGGGCAGTCGCTCGCGCAGCCCTTGCAGCTCAGGCAGAGGTCCAGCGCCTCCCGCACCTCCTCCGAGCGCCAGCCGTCCGGGATCGTGTCCCCGCGCAGCATCTCGGCGAGCAGCCGGGCCCGGCCTCTGGTGGAGTGCCGCTCCTCGCCGGTGGCCATGTAGCTCGGGCACATCACCCCGGTGGTCGGGTCCACGCACTTGGCGACGCCGACGCAGCGGTGCACCGCCTTGGTCAGGCTGCCGCCGTCCTGCTCGTACGGCAGGGCCAGCGGCAGCGGGCGGCGCGGGGAGGTGACGAAGCGCAGGTCGGCGTCGAGCGGCCGCGGGTCCACCAGGGCGCCCGGGTTGAGCAGGTTCTCCGGATCCCAGATCCGCTTGAACTCGCCGAACAGCTGCATGACTTCGGGCGGGTACATGCGCGGGAGCAGCTCGGCGCGGGCCTGGCCGTCCCCGTGCTCACCGGAGAGCGAACCGCCGTGGGAGACCGCCAGGTCGGCGGCCTGCTCCAGGAACTCCCGGAAGACCGGGGCGCCTTGGGGCCGGTCCAGCGGGAAGTCGATCCGCAGGTGCACGCAGCCGTCGCCGAAGTGCCCGTACGGCACGCCGCGCAGCCCGTGCCGGCGCAGCAGGGCGCGCAGGTCCCGCAGGTAGGCTCCGAGCCGCTCGGGCGGGACGGCGGAGTCCTCCCAGCCGGGCCAGGCCTCGCCGCCTCCGGGCAGCCGGGTGACGATCCCGGCGCCCGCCTCCCGGACGGCCCACAGCTGGCGCTGCTCGACCGGGTCGGTGACCAGGGCGACGGCGGCCGAGCGCTCGCGGCGCACCGCGTCGGCCAGCCGGCGGGCGGCCTGGTAGGCCTCCAGCGGGGTGGTGCCGCCGGTCTCCAGGAACAGCCAGCACGCGCCCGCGGGCAGCCGGTCCAGCGCGGGCGGGCGCGGTCCGGCGGCCAGCAGTGCGGCGATCAGGTCGGCCGCCATGCCCTCGGCGGTCAGCGGCCCGTACGGCAGCAGCGCCGGGACGGCGTCGGCGGCGGCGCCCTCGTCGGGGTAGCCGGCCACCACCAGGGCGCGGGCGGGCGGTTCCTCCACCAGCCGGACGGTGGCGCCCAGCAGCAGCGCGCAGGTGCCCTCGGTGCCGGTGAGCGCCCGGGCCAGGTCGTGGCCGTGCTCGGGCAGCAGCGCGTCCAGCGGGTAGCCGGAGGTGCGGCGCGGCAGCCGGGGCATGCCCTGGCGGATGACGGCGAGGTTGCGGTCAGTGAACTCCTGGAGCCGGGTTTGGAGTTGGCCGACCCGGCCGGGCGCCTCCCGGAGCGCCGCGCGCTCGGCGCCGGTCAGCCGCCCGCCCACGGTCAGCTCGGTGCCGTCCGTGAGCAGCAGGTCCAGCCGCTCCACGTTGTCGGCGGTGCGGCCCCAGACGAGCGAGTGGGCGCCGCAGGAGTCGTTGCCGATCATGCCGCCGATCGTGCAGCGGCTGTGGGTGGACGGGTCCGGGCCGAAGCGCAGTCCGTACGGCCTGGCGGCGCGCTGGAGGTCGTCCAGCACGGTGCCGGGCTGGACGCGGGCGGTGCGGGCCTGCGGGTCGACCTCCAGCACCGCGCCGAGGTGCCGGCGGAAGTCCAGCACCACCGCGCCGGGGCCGATCGCCTGCCCGCCGACGCTCGTCCCGGCGCCGCGCGCCACCACCGGCACCCCGTACCGGCGGCAGAGCGCCAGCGCGGTGCGGACGTCGTCCAGGTCGGCGGGCTTGACCACACCGAGCGGCAGCTGCCGGTAGTTGGAGGCGTCGTGGCTGTAGACCGTGCGCTCGGCCGCGCCGAAGCGGACCTCCCCGCGCAGCACGGCGGTCAGCTCACGGGCCAGTTCGGCCCCGGGGGCGGCGGACGGACGGCTCACCAGGGACCTCCCGGACGGGGTGCGGCAACGGCTCCGCCGATGATCGCAGCCGGGGCGCGGTCCGGGAACCGGGCACGACGGCGGTACCGCCGACGGGGTGCACGTCCGACCCGCGCGACCGACCCGCGCTACTTGCGACCGGTGAGGGTGCCGCGGGCGATGTGGGAGAGCTTGGCGACCTCGAAGGCCGGGTAGGCGCCGCCGGCCAGCAGGCTGAACTTGATGCCCAGGCGGCCGCCCGGCTTGCGGTGGCCCGGGGGCATGAAGCGGCGGTGGTGCTCGGCGGCCCGGTGGAAGAACTGCGGGCGTTCGGCGCGGGTGACGCAGCCGGCGAGATCGAAGACGAACAGGTAGTGCCGGATCATCCGGACGAACAGGGCGTCGCGCACCGCGTACAGGTGCGGCTGGTCCTCCAGCAGGGCGAAGCTGCGCTCGTACTGGTCGAACAGGTCGAAGACGCTGCTGCCGGGGCCGCCGGCCGGGTGGACGGTCTCCCGGCGGCGCAGCTGGACGCACTCGCGGGCCAGCACAGCGGCCTTGCGGGCACCGAGCAGCGCGGCGTGGACGACCGGAATCTCCTCGTACCGGCCGTCGGGGAAGGCGAGCCCCAGTTCCTCCCAGTGGCCGCGGCGGATCAGCCGGTCCCAGACCAGCGGCGGGGCGCCGAACAGCGCGGGGCGGTCGAAGGGGGCGAAGGGCTCCGGGCCGGCCTCGGCGAGCAGGGCCTCGGCGCCGCCCGGCCAGTCGCGGTCGTTGTGGCGGCGGGAGTGGCCGAACAGCAGGACATCGACCGGGCCGGTCTGCTGGAGCCGGTCGGCGAGCGTCTGGAGGGCGTCCCGGGGGAGCAGGTGGTCGGCGTCCAGGAACAGCAGGTAGTCGCCGGAGGCCCGCGCCGCACCCGCGTTCCGGCTCACTCCGACCCCGACCGCCGCGTTCAGGTGCAGCACCGACACCTGCGGGTGCCGGGCCGCGAACGCGTCGGCGAGCCCGCCCGCGGTCTCGGGGGAGCGGTCGGCGACCACGATCACCTCGACGTTCGCCAGGGACTGGGCGAGCAGCGAGTCCAGGCAGTCGGCGAGCTGTCCGTGCTGGTCGTAAGCGGGGAGCACGACGCTGATCAGGGGTGAGGGCATGACGCCGGAGCGTAAGAGGGCGGGCGAACCGTGGCAAAGGCCTGACGGTGCGTAACTCAGGGCAATCAGTGCCAAATCGTACGAGCGTGCGCCATATCTTCACGTCGCCTTCTGGACGTGCACACGCCGACCGGCGACGCCGCCAGGCCCGCGACGCGGTGTGCGTCGCGGGCCTGGGGCGTGTACGGAGTGCCGGGTCGGGTCAGCACCAGTGGCGGACCCTGGACCCTGGGGTCAGGGCTCAGTACCAGTGGTGGGCCTGCCAGAACGACCAGGCGCCGCAGGGGCTGCCGTAGCGGCTGTTCATGTAGTCGAGGCCCCACTTGATCTGGGTGGCCGGGTTGGTGCGCCAGTCGGCGCCCGCCGAGGCCATCTTGGAGCCGGGCAGGGCCTGCACCAGGCCGTAGGCGCCGGAGGAGGCGTTGACGGCCAGCGGGTTCCAGCTGCTCTCGCGGAACACGATGTTGCTGAAGCACTGCAGCTGGCCGGCCGGCACGATCTGCGCGGCGATCTGCTGCGGGGTGCCGGAGTAGCTGTTCAGGTTCTGGCGCTGCTGGGAGCGGGAGGCGGCCGCGTCGGCCTGGGCCTTGGCGTCCGCCTGGGCCTTCGCGTCGGCCTCGGCCTGCGCCTGGGCAGCGGCGTCGGCCTGGGCCTTCGCCTGCGCGTCCTGGGCGTCCTGGGCGGCCTTCGCGTCCTGGGCCGCCTTGGCGTCCTGGGCGGCCTTCTCGGCAGCGGCAGCGGTGTCGGCCTGGCCCTGGTCGCCGACCGGCTTGCCGTCCACCGAGACGGCGGCCACCGGGGCGGCGGCCTCGGTGGTGCCCCCGACCTGCGGGATGGCGAGCGCGGCGGTGGCGGCGCTCGCGACCACGAGGGTGGCGACGCCGGTGATCAGGGAGTTGCGGCGGGCATGGCTGAGCTGCATGGAGCGGACGATCCTTTTCCGTCGGGGCCGTGCCAGGGGCACTGGCGGGCATCGCGCGGGCTCCGGGTGAGCGGGGCCCGCGCGGCCGTCCGGGACGGCCGTGGCGCCCCGGCGGTGACGACGGGGCGGGCGGGCTGCGCACGGCGGACTCGGCCGGCCGGCGCTGCCTGGCGACGGGCCATTCTTGGCAGGGCCGGAGACGGGTGGCAAAGGCGTTCGCTACTACGCCCCGTAGTGGTTGCGGGGCGGGCGGGATCAGGGTGGCCGGTAGGTTTGGGGAGGTTTGTCCGTTTTGGACACCTGGAGGTCGCGAGCGGCCCGAACCCGCGGAAGACGGCGCCGGAAGCGGCGATGGCCTGCGTTCTTCAGGGCGGGCACGGCGAACGCGCGGGCCGCCCGGCATCGGCGGCCGAGGTCGTTCAGCCGATGCCCCGGCCGTGACCACTATCCAGGGCCGTAGATGCGAAACCCCCTGTGGGCGGGCTCACACGCCGGCGGCGACGACATCGACGCAGCGTGACCGGCCGGTGGCCGCGCGCCGGGGGCGGCGCGGCGCCCGCACACGGGGGCGCGGTGGTGGCCGGGAAACGGCACCGGGCCCGGGAAACGGCACCGGGCCCGGGAAACGGCACCGGATCCGGGAAACGGCACCGGGCCCGGGAGCCTCCGCAACGGCTCCCGGGCCCGGCGTTCGAGCGCGGCGCGGACGGGTCAGGACTTCGCCGCCACCGCCGCCTTCCGCCGCCGGCTCACCACGGCCGAGGCGGCGAGCACGATCGCCGCGGCGGCCAGCGACAGGTACATCTGCTGCCGTCCGTCGTCGTCCGTGAACATGTAGACCATCACGAAGCCGATCATGCCGATGGCGACCCAGGTGAGATAGGGGTACAGCCACATCCGGACGGTGTGCCGCTCGGGCATCTCGCGCTCGATGATCTTGCGCATCCGCAGCTGGGTGGCGCAGATGACCAGCCAGACGAACAGGGCCACGGCCCCGGAGGAGTTCAGCAGGAAGGCGAAGACCGTCTTCGGCGAGGTGTAGTTGAAGAAGACGGCGACGAAGCCGAACACCACCGAGGAGAGGATGGCCACCCGCGGCACGCCGCGCGAGGTCACGGTCGCGAAGGCCTTCGGGGCGTCGCCGCGCCGGCCGAGCGAGAAGGCCATCCGGGAGGCCGTGTACATCCCGGAGTTGAGGCAGGACAGCACGGCCGTCAGCACGATCACGTCCATCACCTGGCCGGCGTGCGGGATGCCCACGTGGTCCAGCACGGCCACGTACGGGCTGGCCTTGACCTCGGCGGAGTTCCAGGGCAGCAGGGTGACCACGAGCAGGATCGAGCCCAGGTAGAAGATCCCGATGCGCCAGATGACGCTGTTGGTGGCCTTGCTGACCGCCTTCTCCGGGTCCTCCGACTCGCCGGCCGCCAGGGTCACGATCTCGCTGCCCATGAAGGCGAAGACCACGGTGAGCATGCCGGTGAACACCGCGCCCACGCCGTGCGGCAGGAAGCCGCCCTGACCGGTCAGGTTGGTGGTGCCGACCGCGTGGGTGCCGGGCATCAGGCCGAAGGCGGCGAGGGTGCCGATCACCAGGAACGCGGCGATCGCGACCACCTTGATCCCGGCGAACCAGAACTCGAACTCGCCGTAGGAGGCGACCGAGAACAGGTTGGTGGCGGTCAGGACGCCCATGACTATCAGCGCCCAGCCCCACTGGGGTACGCCCGGCACCCAGTTGTTGAGGATCTTGGCGCCGGCGGTGGCCTCGACCGCGAGCACCACGACCCAGAAGAACCAGTAGAGCCAGCCGATGGAGAAACCGGCCCAGCGGCCCAGCGCGCGGTCCGCGTACGCCGAGAACGAGCCGCTCTGCGGGTCGGCCGCGGCCATCTCGCCCAGCATCCGCATTACCAGCACCACCAGCACGCCGGCCAGGGTGTAGGAGAGCAGGATGCCGGGGCCGGTGGACGCGATGCCCGCGCCGGAGCCGACGAACAGGCCGGCGCCGATCACGCCGCCGATGGCGATCATCGACAGGTGGCGGTTCTTGAGCCCGGCCTTCAGGTGGCCGTCGCCACCGTGTCCGACGGGGCCGAGCTGGTGGGGGGTCTGGGTGGCGCCCGCCGCCTGCTTGGTGGTGTCCGCACTCATGGAGTGTGTCCTCTGCCTTTCCGGCGCGGCATGACCCTCGGCTCGTCGTGCCGCAGGGTGGGGGACAGATCCGCGCATTGCGGTGCAACCTAACTTCTACGCCCGAGTATCGGAACAAAGCTTTGATAACTGTTCGCTTACCGAACACAAAAGCCCAGGTCAGGGTGGGTGGAGAGGGGGTGCGAAAAGCTCAGATCTGATGCACCGTCAGTGGCGTCGGAGCCCTCTGCGGCCCGCGGGGGTCGAGTTGCGGTCGAGCTGTGGCCGATCGTGGCAAACCCGGGCACAGTGGGAGTCTCGGGGCACTTCGGACGTTCTCGGAGCCACTCCATGCAGACGACCTGGAAGGGGACGATCAGCTTCGGGCTGGTCAGCATCCCCGTCCACCTCTACTCCGCGACCCAGGAGCACGACGTCCCGCTGCACCAGGTGCACGCCAAGGACGGCGGACGGGTGCGGATGAAGCGGTACTGCGAGCGGGAGGAGAAGGAGGTCCCGTACGCCGAGATCGCCAAGGGCTACGAGTCGCCCGACGGCCGGACGGTCACGCTCAGCGACGAGGACCTCGCCGACCTGCCCCTGCCCAGCAAGAAGGTCATCGACGTGCTGGCCTTCGTGGACGCGACCGAGATCGACCCGCTGATGTTCTCCAAGGCCTACTACGTCGGCGTCGCCGACAAGGCCGCCGCCAAGCCGTACGCCCTGCTGCGCGACGCCCTGGTCGAGTCCGGGCAGATCGCCGTCACCAAGATCGCGCTGCGCACCCGGGAGTCGCCCGCGGTGCTGAGGGTGCACGACGGGACGCTGGTGCTGCAGACCTGCATCTGGCCCGACGAGGTCCGCCCGGCGACCGGGATCGCGCCCGAGGAGAACGTCACGGTGCGGCCGCAGGAGCTCAAGATGGCGCGCTCGCTGATGGACACCCTCTCCGAGGACTTCGACCTCTCCCAGCTGCACGACGACTACCAGCAGGCTCTCCAGCAGGTGATCACCGCCCGGCTGGAGGGCGTCGAGGTCCCGCACGAGGAGGAGGCCGGCGAGGCGCCGGACAACGTGATCGACCTGATGGAGGCGCTGCGCAGCAGCCTCAAGCAGGCCAAGGGCGGGCGGGCGCCGGGCGCCGAGGAGGAGGAAGAGCCTTCGCCGCCCGGCAAGCGTGCGGCGGCGAAGCGGACCGCGACCGCGAAGGGCGCGACTGCGAAGGACGTGGCCGCGGAGGACACGACTGCCAGGACCGCGGCAGGCAGGACCGCGACGAAGAGCACCGCGGCCGGCAGGACCGCGGCCGGGAAGAGCGCCGCCGCCAAGAAGGCCGCCCCGGCGAAGAAGACCACCACCCGCAAGTCCACGGCTCCGCGCAGGGCCTCCTGACCGTGCGGGCCGGACTGTCCCCTCTCCAGCACTGGAGGCGATCCCGATGGACCTGCTCACCTACAAGGAATCCGAGACCGGCCCCGACGCCCCGCGGAACCCGAGCCGGGGGTACCGGGCCTGGCACTGGCTGCTCAGCCTCAGCCCGACCGTGGTGACGTTCATGGTCGCGCTCTCGATCGGCCTGTGCATGGTCGCCGTCCAGACCGGCTGGGACCCGATGCTCGGCCTGATGGCCTTCTTCTGGTTCCTGACCTTCATCGCGCTGGTGGGCATGGTCGCCCGCTGGGCGACGCCCGGCCGGGGCAGGCACCGCATGGCGGCCTCCTGACCCGGCGGGGCGGCACGGCGCGTCCGGGAGGGCTCAGCCGATCCACACCGTGGTGACGTTGCAGAACTCCCGGATGCCGTGCCCGGACAGCTCCCGACCGAAGCCCGAGCGCTTGACGCCACCGAAGGGCAGCGCCGGGTGGGAGGCGGTCATGCCGTTGAAGAACACCCCGCCGGCCTGGATGTCGCGGACGAAGCGCTCCTGCTCGTCCGGGTCGGTGGTCCAGACGTTGGAGCTGAGCCCGAACGGGGTGTCGTTGGCGAGTGCCACCGCCTCGTCCAGGTCGGCGACCCGGTAGACGGTGGCGACCGGGCCGAAGGTCTCCTCCTGGTGGATCCGCATCGCCGGGGTGACGCCGGTCAGGACGGTCGGCTCGTAGAACCAGCCGGTGTCCCAGCCCATCGGGCGGTTGCCGCCGCACTCGACCCGGGCGCCGTGGGTGCGGGCGTCCTCGACCAGCTCCTCCAGGTCGTCCCGGCCCTGGCGGCTGGCCAGCGGGCCGACGTCGGTGTCCTCGTCCATCGGGTCGCCGATCCGCAGGTCCCGCATCGCCTCGGTGAAGGCGGCGGTGAAGCGGTCGTAGACGTCGGTGTGCACGATGAAGCGCTTGGCCGCGATGCAGGACTGGCCGTTGTTCTGCACCCGGGCCCGTACCGCCGTGTTGACGGCGGCCTCCAGGTCGGCGCTCGGCAGGACCACGTACGGGTCGCTGCCGCCCAGCTCCAGCACGGCCTTCTTCACCTCGTCGGCCGCGGTGGCCGCCACCGCCCGCCCGGCCGGCTCGCTGCCGGTCAGGGTCACGGCGGCGACCCGGTGGTCCCGGATCACGCCCTCGACCGCGCCCGAGCCGATCAGCAGGGTCTGGAAGCAGCCCTCCGGGAAGCCGGCCCGCCGGAACAGCTCCTCGATGGCGAGCGCGGTGCGCGGCACGTTGGAGGCGTGCTTGAGCAGGCCCACGTTGCCCGCCATCAGGGCCGGTGCGGCGAAGCGGATCACCTGCCAGAAGGGGAAGTTCCACGGCATCACGGCGAGCACCGGGCCGAGCGGACGGTAGCGCACGTACGCCCGGGCGGCCCCGCTGTCGGCCACGTCGGCCTGGGCCGGGTGCTCGTCGGCGAGCAGCGCCTCGGCGTTGTCGGCGTACCAGCGCATCGACTTGGCGCACTTGGCGGCCTCGGCGCGGGAGGCGGCGAGCGGCTTGCCCATCTCCTCGGTCATGGTCCGGGCGACGGCCTCCTGGTCCCGGTCCAGCAGGTCGGCCGCCCGGTGCATCAGTTCGGCGCGGACGGTGAAGGAGGTGCTGCGGTACTCGTGGAAGGCGGCCTCGGCGCGGGCCAGTCGCCGCTCGATCCCGGCCGCGTCGAGCGGTTCGAAGGTCTGGACGGTCTCGCCGGTCGCGGGGTTCACGCTGGCGATGGGCATGCGGGCTCCCAGTGGGGTTCGGGTCCGGTGCGTCTGTCCTCCCACCCTCCCCGACGCCCCGCCCCCGGACACGCCACCGCGCCCGGCGTGTCCCGCCCGGGCGGCGGTGTGCGTCGGGCCGCGGTGTGCGTCGGGCGGGGGTGTGCGTCGGGGAGGGGCGACCGCCGGCCCCGGGAGCCGCTCCGGTGCTCCGCGTCCTACTCCGGCAGCGACTCCACCCGGGCCGCCGCCTCCCGGGCCCGGGCTCCGGCCCTGGTCCGGGCCGCGGTGACCTGGCGGCTCGGGAAGCGGTGCAGGTACTCGGCCTCCAGCTCCCCGGTGCGCAGCGTGTGCCGCTTGAGCGCCTCCTCCGAGCCGTACAGGAAGGTCTCGTGGCGCGTGCGGTGCAGCTGCTCCAGCTCGTGCAGCAGGGTGTCGTTGCCCAGAGCGTGCGGGGAGATGCCCTCGGGTCGGATGTGCGGGTCGTTGGCGTGCCGCATCTCGGTACCTCCTCGGTGAACTCGGCGAAGCGGGCGAATTCGGCGGAATCCCCCTCCTACCGGGTGCCCGGTGTCCGGTGCCGGTACACCCGTTCCCTCGGACGGCAGTGCACAAGAGTTGTTGTAAAAGAAGTGTCGTACAAGAGTTCTTGTGGATATCCTCCCGGCATAGACGACACGACCGGCCGCACGCCCGCGACCACCGACGACCCGCGAGGCACCCGGGAGATCCAGGACTCCCGGGTGCTCGCCGCCCTCACCCACCCGCTGCGCCGCCGGCTGATCGACCTGCTCAAGGTCGACGGGCCGGCCACGGTCGGGAAACTGGCCGAACGCACCGAGCAGGCGGTCGGCAACGTCAGCCACCACCTGAAGGTGCTGGCCGAGAGCGGACTGATCGAGGAGGCGGCCGGGCTCGCCCGGGACCGGCGCGAGCGCTGGTGGCGACTGGCCGACCGCGAACTCAGCTGGACCAGGGCCGACTTCGACGGCGACCCGGTCACCGAGGCCGTCGCCGAAGCGGCCGGATCGATCCTGCTGGAGCGCCAGGTCGAGCTGGTCCGGGAATGGGCCGCACGGCGCGGCGGGTACGGGCCGGACTGGCGGGACGGCTGCTCGGTGGCCACCCAGGCCTGGCTGCGGCTCACCCCCGAGGAGGCCCGGGAGCTGGCCGCGGACCTCCATGAGGTGATCCAGAAATGGGCGCACCGGCCGGTGCCCGAGGACGGACGGGAGCGCGAGACCGTCCTCGCCTTCGCCCACAGCGTCCCGGCCAAACCGTGACGGCCACCCTCGCCCCACCGTCCGGGAGCCCCGAAGTACGGTCCCGCTGGGGCCTGTTCGCCCACCACGACTTCCGGCTGCTGTGGGCCGGGCAGACCGTCAGCCGGCTGGGCAGCAGCGTCACCACCGTCGCGCTGCCGCTGGTCGCCGTGCTCACCCTGGGCGCCGGGCCGCTCTCCACCGGCCTGCTGACCGGTGCGATCTGGCTGCCCTGGCTGCTGTTCGGCCTGCCGGCCGGGGTGTGGGTCGGCCGGGCGCCCCGGCGGGCCGTGATGATCGGCTGCAACCTCGGTTCCGCCGCGCTGTTCGCGAGCGTGCCGGTGGCGGGCTGGTTCGGCGTGCTCGGCATGACGCAGCTGGTGGCCGTGGCCTTCCTCAGCGGCGTCTGCTCGGTGTTCTTCGACGCCGCCGACCAGGCCTACCTGCCCGAACTGGTGGCGCCGGAGGACCTGATCGAGGGCAACGCCAAGCTGACCGGCAGCAGCTCGGCGGCCGACGTCGCCGGGCGGGGGCTCGCCGGGCTGATCGTCCAACTCGTGGGCGCCACCGGCGGATTGCTCGTCGACGCGGTGAGCTTCCTGGTCGCGGCCGGCACCCTGCTGCGGATCCGCGCCCGGTCGGAGCCGGCGGCCCCGGGGCAGGCGGACCTGCTCGGACAGGTCCGGGAGGGGCTGTCCTTCCTGCTGCGCGACCCGTACCTGCGCGCCTTCCTGTGCTTCGGCGCCGCCGCCAACTTCGCGCTGATGGGCTACCAGTCGATCCTGGCGCTGTTCCTGGTCCGGTCGGCCGGGACAGCCCCGGGCTGGGTCGGCGTCCTCGCCTCCGCGGCCGCGGTCGGCGGCGTGCTCGGCTCGCTGGCGGCCCGGCCGCTGTGCCGCCGGCTCGGGACGGCGCGCGGGACGCGGATCGTGCTGCTCACCGTCACCCCGTTCGGCCTGCTGATGCCACTGGCCGGGCCGGGCGCCGGGACGGTGCTGTACGTGATCGGGTCGCTGGCGGTGGTCGCGGCGGTGGTGCTCTGCAACATCGTGCTCGGCAGCTTCCGGCAGTCCTACACCCCGCCCGAGCTGCTCACCCGGGTGACGGCCGGCTCGATGTTCGCCGTCCACGCCACCATCCCGCTCGGCGCGCTGACCGGCGGGGCGCTGGGCGAACTGATCGGTCTGCGGGCGACGATGTGGGTGATGACCGGACTGCTGACGCTGGCCGGGACCCTGCCGCTGTTCTCGCCGCTGCGCACCCTCCGGGAGCTGCCCACGGCGCCCCCAGAGAACGGGAAGATCGTAGGATGAATCCTTCCGTACCTTCAGATTCACCCCCCGACAGCACGGACGGATCGCACATGCCGCTTCCCAAGGCCGAACTCCACCTGCACATCGAAGGAACCCTCGAACCCGAGCTCGCCTTCGCCCTCGCCGCCCGCAACTCCGTCGCGCTGCCCTACGCCGATACCGGGGAACTGCGGAAGGCGTACTCCTTCAGCGACCTCCAGTCCTTCCTGGACCTCTACTACGCGCTGATGGCCGTGCTGCGCACCGAACAGGACTTCGCCGACCTCGCGGACGCCTATCTGGCCCGGGCAGCCGAGCAGGGCGTGCGGCACGCGGAGATCTTCTTCGATCCCCAGGCGCACACCGCCCGCGGAGTGCCGCTCGGCGTGGTGGTGGACGGCCTGACCCGGGCGCTGGCCTGCAGCGAGGAGCGGTACGGCATCAGCACCCAGCTGATCATGTGCTTCCTGCGCGACGAGTCCGCCGACTCCGCACTGGAGACCTTCGAGGCCGCCCGCCCGTACTTCGACCGGATCTCGGGCATCGGCCTGGACTCGGCCGAGGTCGGCAACCCGCCCGCGAAGTTCCGCGAGGTCTACCGCCGGGCCGCCGAGGCCGGGCTGCGCCGGGTCGCCCACGCGGGCGAGGAGGGCCCGGCCTCGTACATCACCGAGGCGCTGGACGTCCTGGGCGTCGAGCGGATCGACCACGGGCTGCGCTGCCTGGAGGACGGCGAACTCGTGGCCCGCCTGGTCCGCGAGCAGATCCCGCTCACCCTCTGCCCGCTCTCCAACGTCCGCCTGCGCTGCATCGACACCCTCGCCGACCACCCGCTGCGTGAGATGCTGGACGCCGGGCTGCTGGTCACCGTCAACTCCGACGACCCGGCCTACTTCGGCGGCTACGTCGAGGACAACTTCCGCGCCGTCCGACAGTCCCTGGCCCTCGACCCGGAAACCCTGCGGCGACTGGCCGCCAACTCCTTCCGGGCGTCCTTCATCGACGACCGGCGGCGGGCCGAACTCCTCGCCGAGGTCGAGCGGTACGCCTTCGAGCCGGTCGAGGGCTGACGACCGGCGAGGGCTGAAGACCGGACGAACCCGGGGCCCGGACGGGCCGGCCTGACCAGCCTGTCCGGGTGACCCTTCGTGTCCGCCGTCCGCCTCCTCGTCGGGAGCGGACGGCGGACGGGATCAGATCAGGGTGCTCCAGTAGTACCAGAACCGGCTGAGCACCAGCAGCGCGATCACCGCGTACCACAGCGCCGGGACGACCCAGTGGTAGCGCGCGGCCTCCCGCACCACCACCCGCCCCCTCGGGCCGACCGGGATCACGCCGGAGCGCAGGTTGTGCAGGGTCGTGTACCAGAACAGCGGGATCATCGCGGCCCACACCACCATGCAGTACGGGCAGAGCGCGCCGATCCGGTACAGCGTCTGGTACATCAGCCAGGTCACGAAGCCGATCCCGAAGACCGTCCCGGCCTGCAGCCCGAGCCAGAACCAGCGCCGGTACGAGGCCCCGGCGAGCAGCCCGGCGCCGATCGCGATCACCACCCCGAAGGCGACCAGGCCGATCAGCGAGTTGGGGAAGCCGAAGGCCGAGGCCTGGTCGCTGCGCATGATCGAACCGCAGCTGATGATCGGATTGATGTTGCAACTGGGGACGTACGACGGGTCCTCCAGCAGGCGGATCTTGTCCAGAGTAAGGACCGCCGAGGCGAACAGACCGACCGCGCCGCCGATCAGCAGCAGCCAGGCGAACGGACGGCTCGCACCGAAGGCCCGCGCGGCGGGGGTTCGCGCGGCGGGGGCGGCGGTCGTCACCCGGTCACCTGCTTGACCATCGCGGTGAACTCCTCGGGCGACGCGGCCTTGCCGTTGGTGAGCACGTCCAGCTTCTTGCCGTCGAGCTTGACGGTCGGGGTGCCGGTGACGTCGCTCTTGTTGAACTCCTCGTTCACCTTGGCCGCCCACGGCGCGTAGGTGCCGTCCTGGACGGCCTTGACGAAGCCGGCGGTCTTCAGCCCGGGCACCTGGCCGGCCAGATCGAGGATGTGGTTGACATCGCCGAAGGCGTCGCTGCGCTCGTCGGGCTGGTTGGCGTACAGCACGTCGTGGAAGGCCTTGAACTTGTCCACGCCCTCGTTCAGCGCCGCACCGGCGGCGGCCAGCGCGGTGCGCGAGCCCTTGCCGCCGAGGTTCTTGTCCAGGAACGTCGCCAGGTGGTACTCGATCTTGTACGTGCCGTTGTCGGCGAGCTGCTGAACGGTCTTCCCCGTCGTGGTCTCCAGCTGCTCGCAGAACGGGCAGCGGAAGTCCTCGTAGATCTCCAGGGTGTGCGGGGCGTCGGCCCTGCCGTAGGTGATCACCGTGCCGTCCGGACCGGTGGTGTTGGCGGGCGCGACCAGCGGGCCGCCGGCGGCGGAGTCCGAGGAGGAGCCGGAGGAGCCGCCGACGGCGAAGGCCACCCCGGCCGCGAGGGCCAGCACGGCGGCGGAGGCGGCACCGACCACCACCCGGCGACGGACCCGGTCGGAGCGTTCGGCCTGGGCGCGGGCGGCGCGCATGCGCTCGGTGGCGTTGGTCTTCTCGTCGGTCTTGCGGGTGTTGCTCATGGGATTCGTCCTGTGCTCTCGGGCGTGCGGAAGGGCGGCGCGACCGGGACCGGAACCGGTACCGGGTCGGCGCGGAGGAGAGAGACGACCGCTGAGGGAGGGAGCCACGGCCCCGGGGACAGCCCCTGGGACGGCCCGGGCTCAGACGGCCAGGGCGAACACCGGCGGACCGCGCCGGACGGCCGGACGGACGACCACGTCCTCGGCCGGGACCAGCGAGCGGCTGGCCCGGGGGAACGGCACCCGGACCACCGGACGGGCCGGGACCGGCGGGAAGAACAGCCGCAGCCAACGGGCGGCGGCCGGCAGATGGCGCTGCAGGAACTCGCCCAGCACCAGCAGGGCCCGGCCGAGGCCGGTCAGCGCGGCGTCCGCGCGGCGCAGCCAGAACGCCCCGGCCAGCGCGATCACCGTGTGCAGCAGCAGGAGCAGCAGGATGCCGGTCTGCTCGGACACGCCGTGGCCGAGCAGAAACCCGCCGAGCGAACCGCCGCCGCACAGCAGCGGCTGGAAGCCGTGCCCGGCGTCGGGCGGAAGGGAGGGGCAGGAACGCTGGGCCAGGTCGAACAGGGCGCTGACGCCCAGTTGCAGCGGCAGGAAGGCCGCCGCCACCACCGGGTAGCCGCGTTCGCGGCCGGCCAGGGCGAAGGCCAGGACGAAGACGGCGGCCGAGGCCAGACCCATCGTGCCGACCGGCAGCGAGCGGCCGGTGACCAGCACCTGGCCGAGCCCGGCGAGCAGCACGACCAGCGCGGCGAAGACCGCCGCACGGAGCGTCCTGGTGACCGGGCCGATGTCCATGGGATCCGAGTCTGCCACAGGTCGAGGGCGGAACGGCCTGGCCGGCGGGAGGCTGTGAACAGCCTCACCACCCTTGCTGAGCTGGGCTTATGCCGTTCTTACGGGTGGTGGGGAGCGGTGGCCGGGGGGTCGTCGGCGGCGCTCACCCGGGCTTCGACCAGCTCTCGGAAGTGTTCGAGGTCGCCGCGCACCGCGCGTTCGATCGCCCCGGCCTGGGCGAAGCCTCGCGGGCCGCCGAACTCGCGGTGCAGCGCCTCGGGGTCGTACTCCACCCGGATCTGCAGGCGGGTGTGCCCCGGGTCGAGTGGCAGCAGGGCGAAGGCGCCGCGGAGGTGCACGGAATCCAGCGTCCGCCAGGCCATCACCCGGCCCCGGCCGCGGTCGGTGATCTCGGTGTCCACCGACCGCTCCGTCGTACCGACCTGGACGTCGAGGTGGGCGAGGTTGCGGCCGTGGGGGTGGGCGGTGCGGACGCCCTCGACGAACTGGGGGTATTCGTGCACCCGGTGGAGTTGCTCCCAGGCGGCCAGGGCGGGGGCGGCTATGTCGATCTGTTCCTCAAGGGTGGTCATGGGGGGCCTCCTCCGTACCCACCCTGCGCTTTCCCTTGCAGGGAGGCAAAGGGGGGTGGGGGGTTGGGGGTGTTCGGGGGGCTTTCGGGAGGGTGGGTGACGCCGGGGGCGGGTCCGGGGGGGGGGGGGGGGGGGGGGGGGGGGTTTTTTGTGTGGCGTCGCAGGTGGTGGGGGGGGTGGGGCCGGGG